>NZ_JAROCD010000005.1:0-484098 GCF_030433635.1 Paenibacillus vandeheii | reverse complement strand
ATCGATTCGTTTACGTTTTACATAGGCATAAAACCCACTCCGGGACACGCCAAACACATGGCAGAGTTTCTGGATATCACCGTATGCCGCTACTTTTTCCATGATCTGAAATCTCTCTTGTTTGCTTCCTCCTTCCAGGTTACCAAGCACTTTTTTAGCAATTCATTCTCCCGTTTCAGGTTTTGCACATAGCGGTCTTGATCCATGTATTCTTTTCGGCGACCTCGCTGATCCATCAGTCCGAACTCGCCTTGCTCACGGTATTTTCGCATCCACCTCTTCATTCGTCCCGGGTCATGAATCCCCAAATGTTCATTAATCTTTCGATAAGTCCATCCTTCAACAATATGTAGACGAATGGCCTCTTTTTTAATCTTCTCCGAATAGGTATTAAACTTTTGTCCCTTTATCGCCATAAAAAATGCACCCCCTAGAATTTCATCGGTTAAACCTAGGGGTTTTTCCAATGTCTATTCTAAGGGGTGCACTTCAAGAGCGCCAAGGGATTCGGCTATTAGTACAACGTGATATATTGATCGCGTTCCCATTGGTGGACTTGTGTACTGTTTATGTACGTTGGTTTCATATGTTCGCATATCTCAATAAAAACGGGCATTTCTAGGGATAAATACAGAATAGCACATTCAAATTTGATCATAAGTTTTCATAAGTTGAGGGACGTTTGGGGGACGTCCCCCTATAAAGCTATATGAATCAAATACTACGGCTTTACAAAATAAAATTGCTTAAAAGTTACTATATATAGAAGAAAGAAATCAAGCCTTCGAATAATCCCTGGCTCGACTAATTATAAAGTAGCTGCAATTATCTCTTCAATCTTAATCCAACTGTAATCTTCTTCGTTTCTGACAAGTTTTGTCCGTCCTGTTTGGCCTGTCAATTGATGCGACTAAGCCCTTTATCTTTTCATCGTCAAAAGATTAAACACCGTCAATGTGACGATCCAAGAATACAAAAAAGCCAATCTTCTGGAAGACTGGACTTATAGTTATTTAAAAATATTTCAAGCTCCGTTTATTTGACAAGAACTTTAATCTGGTTGGCTCCTGTTCTTGCTAATAATCGGAACCCTGCAGTAGCAGCAGTTGCAATTCCTTCATCATTAGGTCGGCAGTAACTATCCACCTGACAGGTTCCATCATCCCTCACAAGGAGCTTACCCATCATTCCTATGGCTACCCATTCCATTCGATCTATACGGGAGACGTACTCGCGTGAATGATCATAAGAGGTGCTAATGACAGCACTGTTGATTGTATAAGCTGGTACTATAACCTCTCCTCGCTCATCCTTTTGCTCCGAAACCACTCTGTCTTCGTATTGGATCTTGCCCCATTCGTCTGTTTCATATTTGCCAATCCAATTTAGGTGGCTGGCTCCCCCTATAAATGACGGCCTCGCACTGACAATACCTGCAACATAGTCATCTCTGTTTGTTGCTTTCCTAATTTTTTCACCAACCGTTGTTACGAAATATCCCGGTTCAATCGGCTGCCCATCTAGGGTTTCAAACATTTAGGCGTAATCCGCAGCAGGTGACATAACAGTTCCATCAATATACAGATCACAGGTTGAACCTTGGAGTACGGCGGCTAATCCTGGGCTAGAACCCTCTAAACCATTGGCCAGATGCCAAGAGATAGGATATAAAGTTTGACCGGCGTATCCCATAATATGTGAAAAAGGGTGGTCCGACTGAACAGTTGTAACGCCGCCTTCTGCATGAGAAAAATTCCCAAAGGCTTTAGTAGTTCCTCCTTCTGCATAAGAACCAACACCACTCGCTCTTGCTCCGGATCCTTCTGAATGAGCAGCATACCCATCCGCTGTGCTATTTCCCTCGGCATGGGCATACTGAGCACTTGCCCATGATTGCCCCTCGGCATGGGAGTTCAAGCCGATAGCCTGTGTCATAGACCCTTCACTGTGAACATTATTTCCGCTAGCTACAGTAAATTGACCTTCGGCATGGGCAGCGTGCCCTGAGGAAACGGTAAGGTAGCCTTCGGCGTGGGACCCTAACCGGATGCTGTTGTATAAGCTCCTTCAGCATGGGCCGCATCGATGTAGCCAGCGTCATATACCCTTCTGCGTGAGATGCAGCTCCCGAGGCGAGTGTGGCTTCCTTCAGCATGAGCTGAATCCATGCTGGCATTGCTCTGATACCCTTCCGCATGTGCTGCTGATGCACTTGCTGTCGTCTGGTATCCTTCCGCGTGAGAAGCAAACCCGCTTGCGGTAGTCGTATTTTCTTCGGTCTCAGAGCAAAGTCCCGATGCATTTTGCTTACACTCTGAATCTGCCATTACCATTCCTCCTAAATTTAGATATAATGTACTCTATTAAAATTTAGAATGATTGGACACTGCATTATCCCCTTACACAAATGCCTGTTTTAGGAAAAATCAAAACCACCTGTATAACGGGTGGTTTGTTCTGCGGCTGAAAGCCTTTGTTACTGGCCAGCCCTAAAAGGGCGTTGAAGGTTCGCCAAACGCACTACTTTTTCGGCTACCCCTAAAGGGGTCCTCTATTTCTTCTTTCGTAGTTCCTTTGTTTCTTCTCCTGTAAACGGATCAATATACTCCGCCATTGTTATTTGTTCCGCGACAATATCTTCCTGCAATTGGTTTTGGATATATTCTTGTATCACTTTCTTGTTCCTTCCAACGGTATCCACGTAAAATCCTTTACACCAGAACTTCCGATTCCCGTATCGATACTTTAAATTTGCATGTCGGTCAAAGATCGTCAAGCTGCTCTTTCCTTTTAAATATCCGATAAACGCTGATACACTAAGCTTCGGTGGGATGCTCACCAACATATGAATGTGGTCTTTGCATGCTTCCGCCTCAATAATCTCCACGTTTTTCCTCTCACATAGTTGTCTTCGTATTTTCCCAATATCCTGTTTTAATTTCCCGTAAATAACCTGGCGTCTGTACTTTGGCGCAAACACGATATGATACTTACAATTCCATTTTGTATGTGCTAAACTGTTCACATCAGATGACATCTGTATTCCTCCTATTGTCGATAAATTCGGTTGGCGAACCAAATTTATTGTAACATTAGGAGGAATTTTTTTTCATACATCGCTGAAAACTATCCCGAACCATACGCATAGCGTATGGTTTTCTTTTCACAAAAAAAGCCTTGAGTATCAAGACTTTTAATGCAAGCATTTTAAGTTCACCTTGCACTTAAGTGAATTTATTACATTACTTCTTATATTATATGGGGATTGATCTGGATGCCAACGCTAGTACCTTTTTCAGACAAACATGTATTATTACCCTAAGTAAAATTTAATGTATTCTTCTAATTGGTCTAGCCAAGCGTCGATTGTCTTCTTTGCTAGAGCACTGCTGAAACGCCCTAGTTCTCTCTCTCCGTGGCTTACAACCACTGTCGGGATGAACTTTACTTCCGTGTGAATGGAAGGATCATACTCAATCCTAGAGACGCTGACCTGCTGTCGTTCCTGAGCAATCTTGTCGAGAGTCTTCTGGAAGCGTCGGCAGTGACCGCAGTCGTTGCTGTAATAAAGAGTCAGGTTCATTCGTCACCGTAATCATTCGGGAACTTATAGAACTTTCCGATAGTTACTGTCCATTTACCGAAGTACAAGCACACGTAGATATTTCTCTTGCCCATGTGGTCGTTAGTGTTGAAGTTAGCCCCTAAAAGGAAAGTTTGGTTGTCATATACCTCAATGTTCCAGCCGTGATAGTCTCGTTCTCTCATATTCGTTCCCCTTTCTATTAGGCGTGGATTGCTATTTCTACATAGGAAGTAATCACGTGCTCAGGTGCATTGCCAGTGAAACGCCCTACCTCTTTGCCTTCTTTTAAAGACCACCGTAGGAACGCTCATAACCCCGATTTTGGAAGCAGCCTCAGCACCGATAGTAGAATCAACATCAATCCACGCTCGACAGTAACCTTAGAGAGTGTTGGAGCAATTAATTTACATGGAACGCACCAAGGTGCATAAAATTTAATGATGTCATTTGACAATTCCTCCGATTATGGGTAAATAAATACGCCTCCTTACTTAGTAGTTTGTGAATGCTTCAGTGAAGGCTTCGAGTGGTTGCAAGCCATCCTCCTTAACGTCCATTCGCATTTTCCGTGTTTGTTGGGGAGTAGACTTCAACCATGTATGTGATAATGTCGTTTCCAGCTTCATCAACATCCGGTACGATGTTCTTAATCGTCAGCACTTTCACGATGTATTAGACCATGTGGTTACTCGTCTCATTTCCGACAATAATCTTGTCACCTACAGCGTACTTCGCAGATACGATAATGTCTGCCATGTGGTTCTCACCTCCCTTCAGGGATTAGTTGAGACCCTCTTCGGGAGTCACCACAGCAGTCTTCAGACCGTCAACCAACTTAAATGCGGTCTCGACTTGGGCAACTTGTCCATGGAAGTCACTGCGGTGAGCTTTGGCTTTAGTAAGAAGCTCTTGGTGATGAGCAATGAGCAATGATTGCTTCCGCATCCTGAGCGATATTTTCCATAGTCAGTACACCGTGTTGCAGTCGAAACTGAAGACCAAGTAAAGCATCCTTCGTGTCACTTCATGTTCAGCCCAAGCCAGTTGTTCAACCAGTTCCCTGTAAGTAGGTGCTTGCAGGGTTACCTTTTAACGAAAATGCCTTTTACGATGTTTGCTATTGATTTAAGCACCTTGTTGGCTGGCTTTCTGACGGATATAATAGAGAACCCTTGTCGAGTAGGTGGAGGTGTCGTAACCACAGACCTCAAGCAGTTCCGTGATATCTTCGATGCAGAGGTTCTCATTACGCTCCTTGGTTTCCTGAGCGAGAATGGATATCTCCCGTTCATACTTGGAAGGAATCTTGGTTTTCTCTTCTTTTACGTCAGACTTACGGCTCTCGATTTTACTTCTAATTCGAGCCAAGGTACGGTTAATCGTCATCGGGTAAACGTTAAGACGTTCCGCAATCTGTGTATTGTTGTTGCTTGCGTCCTCCAAGACTAAACACATGACCTTCTTCTCGAAATCCGTGAACATAGGGTCTTCTAGTAATTGCTTTACATAGAGACGATTGGTAACTTCTTCTTCAATACTTCTCTCGTCCTTGTTGGCGAACTCGAAGTTTTCCATACCGTCGTAGTGCTCAAGTTCATCACTGAACATCGCAATCTCTCGATAGCGTTCGACAGTCACCTTAAGCAGTTCGGACATTTCATCCTCGGCGGGGCGATACCCAAGAGATCCCTCAATCTCGGCCATCCTCTTAATGAGGTCAACTGCACCACGACTTAACCGGACAGACTGAGAGTCACTATAAAGAAGTTGATTGATTTCCCAGAGGATGGGGCGCACGACAAAGGTCGTAAACTTAATGCCCCTATCAAAGTCAAAGTCTCTAATAGATGTGAGTATGCCGATACACGCGTGTTGGTACAGTTCGTCCTCGGTGATACGAAACTTTGAAACAAGTTCCTCGACACTCCCTTTAAAATGCTTGATGATCGAGAAGATAAAGTCTCTATTAGCTTTCAAGAACTCGCCCATGAGTTCTCTATCTTCTTTACATGCTTTCAAGAGTTCTATATTGTGCATATCCTTCAGGTTGTCTTGCCTAAGATGTAGGTAGTTGGGACTCAGCACTATTACTTCACCTCGAACTTTCTGTCTTCTTGTGCAGCTTTCAAAAAGTTCACTACCTCACCATCTGCAGTAACCACGACACCATCCTCGTTGACTGTAAGAATTTTTTTGAAATCGCTCCACTTCAATTTCGGTCCTTGAGGTTTTGCGAAGCCGTTTCTCTCCATAAATGCTTTGTACACAGTGTCATCCATCGTCTTGATTTTCTTGTGGTTGCCTGTGGCTTGGGCATCTGTTACCTCAATATCCAATTCGTTATCGGCTATCTCGGGGGTATTAACAACACTCATTTATCCCATCTCCTTCCGGTATTAAACCGTGTTATTTGCTTCATACTCTAGTAGTCGCGCTATGTATGGTATGAGATGCGAACAAAAAAAAAAAAGACCCCTTTCGGGATCTTCAGGCTGTCGAGAAAGTCTCGACAGCTATTTTTTTTCTCATTTAATTCAACACGACACCGCGTTAATATTGTATAATATTAGTAAATAAACGTGCGGAAGGGTGTACAAATATGTTGCGTTCGAATCGAGAAAAACAACAGGCTTACGAATTTGTTTCCATTGAAGAACTGATTCCTCAAGATCATCTGCTCCGTAAAGTGGATAAGTATATCGATTTTTCTTTCATCGACGAAAAGGTTCGTCCACTATATTGTACGGATAACGGTCGGCCTGCGATCGACCCTGTCGTGTTATTTAAGATGATTTTTCTTGGTTATTTTTATGGTATCCGTTCCGAACGCCAACTCGAACGTGAAATTCAGACCAACCTCGCTTACCGCTGGTTTTTGGGGTTAGGTCTCACCGACAACGTACCGGGCCACTCTACGATTAGCTGGAATCGGCGTACTCGTTTTAAAGACACCGGAATCTTTCAGGAGATCTTTGACGGGATTGTGCTACAAGCGATTCAGCACCGTATGGTAGGCGGACGTGTCTTAGTTACCGATTCAACTCACGTTAAAGCGAATGCGAATAAGCATAAGTACACCAAAGAACAGGTTCTACAAAACACCCGTGATTATGTGAATGAATTTAATGCTGCCGTAGAGGCCGACCGGAATGCACATGGAAAAAAGCGTTAAAACCTAGAGAGGACGTGATAGAGGAAAAGGAAATTAAAGTAAGCACAACAGATCCTGACAGCGGTTATATGATACGTGATGGGAAGCCGGAAGGATTTTTCTACTTAGACCACCGTACTGTGGATTTGAAATACAACATGATTACGGATGTACATGTGACCTCTGGAAATGTCCATGATTCTATACCGTATTTGTCCCGTTTGGATCGTCAACAACAACGATTTGGTTTTAAAGTAGAAGCCGTTGCTCTGGACTCGAGGTACTTGACTTCACCCATCTGCAAAGGGCTGCAAAGCCGAAATATTTTTGCCGTTATTGCTCACCGAAGATTTCACCCGACCCAAGGTTTATTCCCCAAATGGAAGTTCATATATGATGCACAGCGCAATATTTATGTTTGTCCGGCAAAGCACGAATTACCGTATAGAACGACCAACCGCGAGGGATACCGACAGTACACCTCTGATCCACAGCATTGCAAGAATTGCCCGTTATTAAACGAATGCACACGATCTCGAAACCACCGAAAAGTGGTGACCCGTCATGTCTGGGAGGACAGCAAAGAGTGGGTGCGAGGCAACCGGCTCAGTCGATCCGGGAAGTATCTCTACCGAAAACGAAAAGAGACGATTGAGCGAAGCTTCGCGGATGCTAAAGAGCTCCATGGGTTTCGCTATTGCCGTTTGTTCGGACTGCAAAACGTCAGGGAACAGGCCCTGATGACGGCAGCTGTGCAGAACATGAAGAAGATGGCGATCCACATGGATCGCCTGGAAAAACGGGGGTAATCTCCCCTATTTCCTTTTTAAACCGACCACTTAAAATATGAGAAACTCCGTACTTTGAAAAAAGTACAGGGTTTCTCGACAATCTGAAGACCCCTTTCGGGGTCTTTCTATTACTTCAGCGGATAGGTTTTCTTGCCGACCTTGAGTCGTTTTTTGGCAGACTCAGACGGTTTGATAAGGATTGCTCGATATGGTTCAATGACCATCGGCTCTCCGGTCTGAGGATTCTTGACATACTTTGCGTCATAGTCCTTGGGTTCGAGATTAAAGGAATTGATAAGATAGATTCTGTTACCTTGAACCAAGTTTTCGAGAATAGTATCGAGACCTCTCCGCAAAACACGCTCAACATCATTCGGGTGAATCTCATGAAGTGCTCCGTGCTGGTGGGATTCCTCCTTCAAGACCTCTGTGGTCTCTCGGATTATATCTTTCAAGTGCTTATTAGCCATAGCGACAACTCCCTTTCCCGGTATGTTACTACCAATACAGGGGAGTCGCTATGGGCTAGTAACATATCTTGTGTAGCTACCTTTTGATTGTCATCAGTGCTTTGTTTACTTTTGACAGATATTTAGTGTTGTACACTCCCCGTTTAACGTTGCCCTCGCTCTGATTGTACACGCAACGATGCCAAGGTCATTACCGAATCTCTTTTGTGTGTAAGCAAGGTACTTAGCGCCAATCTCGATATTAACTGAAGGATTTTTCAGGCTACCCTTAATCTTCATATATCTCTGTGTGGCGGGGAGCACCTGAAGTAACCCTGTGTCGCCGTGAGTACCGACGAGATTAGAATTAAAGGTAGAACTCGTCTCAACCTGAATCATTGCTAGAATAGTATAAGGACTGAACTCGTAGGTCTTGCTGTGTTTTGCAATAAGTACGGCAAACTTGTTAACGTTCGACTTGCACCGGAAGAATGTTTAATCCCATCAAGTAAGGCGTATACTGCTTGCATGCGCTGTGTACAAGATTTTGATGGGCGGTCACGAACTCGTTGTTCGTCATGTCTCTTACGTTAGTTGTCATTAGACAATGTTCCCTTCAGCTTCAAGAACTTCCAGCAGGGTCTCGTAAGAAGGCAGGTTGATTACTGTCTCTTCAATCCAGTGTTGGAACATATCGAACTTATCTTCAGAGACCAATTTCTCTTCAGTGATGGAACTCAGGAAAATACTCTTCCCGTTCGCTTGGAAGTGAATCTCCTTCGTGTGCTTCTCAGGAACTTCTTTAAGTAGCAAACCTGCGGCTATTCTGTGGTCAATGTTCATCTGTATCACTCTCCCTTTACTCTCAGTAGTAGAGTTATGTAGGGGGAAAGATGCGAAAGAAAAAGAGACCCGAAGGTCTCGAATTTCTTACAATTCACCTCAATCATTGGAAGAGGATACTTTGGCGTAGTTGCGTAGCTAAAATAGGTCTAAACAGGCAAAACAGGAGTTAGCTTTTTTCCTGATAGCGTCGATATTTTCGTTCAATTTGATGTCCGAATTGTACAGGTCTCCGTAGCTTTCTTTCAGGGCATCCAGTTCCGCAGAGATAAGGCACTTGCCCTCCCCTTCAAGCACATTGGTATAATCCAGTCCCATATCAGAAACAGCCTTCCTGTTGTTCTGAAGAATTCCATACACGTCCCTGAACTTAATTTTCATCGTCTTGTCCTCCTAATCGTGCTGAGACGGTTTGTGTAGTCTGCTGAGAAGCAGTCCTGAAGACACTGCTTGTTACCTTCAATAGAAGCCTGAAGCCCAGGGGTGGAAGATACGTTAGCGTCCATGATGCGTTCTAGCAATGATTCAAGCTGATTCTTGTTCCTGCGAATTACGTCTACCGTGGCGGGCGACACATGCCGCATGGCTTGCTCCATATTCCAGATAGCACTCTCAATCATCTCTACTTGCTCTACTACAACTCCAAGAGTGTAAACATAAGTCCTTTCCATTTTATCCCTCCTAGTAATATGCGTTTAAAGTGTCCTAGCATTTAACGATTTACTCCACCGTTAATAGATGACTTCCATTTAACTTTTTGCCAAAACACAAAGTCATATATAGAGTCAGTTTTTAAACACCATTCATGGCGTACCTGCATTTTTTTCTTATAGATCTAGTCCTTCGAGCGACGAATCATCTTCTTTGCTTGCTTCTCAGCGGTACGACGGGTGGCTCGGTTATAAGCCATAAATGGGATAGACTTGTCCAACTCCCCTGCTTTAATCAAAGAAGCCACATCAGATATCAACAGTGGGCTATTTCCCAGAATCATTGCTTTTTCGTTTTTGTCCATCATCAGTTTTACCTTCTTTCGCTTGAGGGTCTTTGTACCTTTACTTCTTGCCGCCCTTCTCACGATAGAACATGCCACCCTTCCATGCGGGGCTATCCTCACCACGGAGCACAATAGGTACGAGTTTAATGACGTACAGGTGGATCTACTTTTCGTACTTTTTGTTTCTTCTGTTTGTTCTCGTTCACTTCATCGGTAGTCGTTCTCAACTTGTTCGTTGAGTCCTTTAACCTTGGTCTATCCTTTTGACAATGAAACCACTTCTTAATCTATGGTGTGCAAACCTCTCAATTAAGAGGGACAGTGTAACCTAGATGGAAGGAGCGAACTTAAAAATTTGGCAGATACAGTCGGGGTCATCGCATCCGTTAGCGTTAGTGTTCCGATCAGGAAGGATCTCTTGGTGCTCATAGTACCCTTGAGCTACGACCGTGATGATACGGTCTTCATCGTGCATACGTATGATGGCTGAATCTCCTGCTCCGATGAAGTGGAACTTACCTGCTTCTAGTTCTGCCTGTGCGGCAGAAACCAGACCATCCTGAATCTCTCCGTCGGTAAGTTCTCCGGCATTTCCGAAGTATTCAAAACCCTGCGGGAACAAAGGGACTGCGAAGGCTTCTTCTGACTTAAGCGTTTGTTCAGCTAAAGTGCTTTCTAATTCCTCGACACGTTTCGCTAAGTCTTTATTTAACTTGACCGTCTCGTCATAGCGCGCGGCTTTTTGGATGATGGCAAGAAAGTCACCACCGTTCATGCTAGGCACTACAGGGAAACCGAAAGGCTTAAAGGAAATCTGTTTTGTCATTGTTGTTACCTCCGTTGTTTGTTTTACTGTCCCTATAGTGGTCGCTCCATACCAGTTGGTAGTTGCAATTGATTCTGTAACTTCGTCGTGGTCCATTACTATTAAATAGTTGTGTTATTGATAGGCTCGGTTGCCTCCTCTTTCACTTCTTCCGCTTTTAATGTCCAGTATGCCACCTTTGTAAAGTGAACCCCGAATACCTCACCCAAGATGTTTTCTACGGCGAATACTTCACCTTCCTTTTGAAACTTACGGAATATTTTCTTGTATTCTTCCTGTACGTCTTTAGCCGCTTTGAGGATTATTTCCACAGGCTTATCTACGCCATCCTCGACAATCTTACCTTTAAGCTTAGGGTCAATCTCGAACCATTCCACCCTCTTAACTTCACCGTTGTCAAGAAAAAAATTAGCTGTTATCTGAACCTTCATTCTTAAAGTCACCCTCTTCGTCTGTATACTGGTAGTCTTTAAAGTCTTTAATGTGAATCTCAATGCTCTCCATCCATTCACCTTGCTCGTTAATCATCTGTTCGATCTCCATGAGTTTCTGAAGGTTGTACTTGCTGACCGGAGGAACGATAGATTCCTCGCCCTCGTCGTACCGAACCCACCACCTGCGGACAGTCTCGATAGTAAATGTCTGATTGATGAAGTTTCCGCAGTGACTGCACCACAGCACCAACGCCTTATCACATTCCATCTCTTCAGGTGTAAAAGAAGAACGTGCCCCACAGTGGGGGCACTTGTTTAAGAATCCTATCATTCATGTCACCTCTCTATAATGGTCAGCGTATGATTAGCGGGAGTTACAAAGTCCTTTCTTCAGGTCTTCAAAACTAGCTTTAAACCTTTTACTTATTTGCGCTCTTGTCTGCTAAGCTGTGGGAAGGTTTGATGAAGGAAGCCAGCAATGCAATACCTGCAAAGATTTGCGGTAAAGCTGAAGCAGGAATTGCTGTGTGGAAAATAGTACTCAGCGTACCAGCCACGAATGAACCCGCAATGAGTTTTAACCCGAACCCGATAACCCAACCTATCAAGAGAGCAAACAAAGTTTTAAGTAGAATAGCACTAATAATAATTGCTAACGCTCCTGCAACTCCAACTGCTCCTGCCGCACCAATACCCAAACCTGCCAATAACGCTCCGACTACTTTTTTCATTGTCGAATCTCTCCCTTAAAGTATTTGAAGTAGTCATGCTCATCACTTAATGGCTCGTACTTGATTCCGTTATCGGCTGGATACGACTCAGTGTGAATTACTTTTAATTCCTGAATCTCTTTAGGTATTCCATTAGGGTAAGCCGCACAGGTCATGTTCTCCCGTTCATCCCTATTAAAGTGCTTGCAGAATATGCAAGGAATTGTAATATCCATTATAAAAATCCCCTCTCCATTACTGCCAATTCAATCTCTTTCGTATACGTGACTGATTGAGTTTCTTCTATATAAAGGAGCTTCACTCAGACAAGCAAGGCAACGTAAGACGCTTTTAGGAAATTTGCTCCCTCATACAGAGATATAGAGCTCGTTATTAAAGAGAGGGTTTATGAAACACATGTTGGCACATCGTTACCACCCTTCACACTTGAATCCACCATACTGCTCGTACCACTCCCATATCTTCGCATCAATAGGCACTCCGGTTATCTTGGCGGTGAATGTTTCAGGCATCAACTCAATAGGAAACCACTTGGTCGCATAGTTACAAAGGTGGTTCGCAATATACGTCGAATCCGCATTGGTGAGGATTGTCTTCGCTCCGTAGTTGTCAGGGTCAAGGGCAGAGTACGTATAGAACTGTTGTGCTCCAATGTTGTGATAATGAAGCCAGTGCCCAATCTCATGAATGACCGTCCTCAGTTTATTAGGAGAGGACTTCTGTCCAGTATCGTATTCCATTTGAGCGATGACATCAGCGTTGGCGTAGTCATACGTCTTACTTACGACAACCTTTCCAGAGGAAGGGTCAAAGTATCCATTCGCACCATTACCGTTCTCAATCTTAATTGTTAGCTTATGCTTCTGAATCATATCAGCGAAGCCGCCGCAGGTATTCAGGAGTAAGGCCAATGCTTCGGTCACATAGTTAGCGGCATCAATCTTCTTAGCGAAGTTTACTGACACTCCTAAGTTACTTGCCCACTTCTCAGCTTCAACAACGGAAGTAAATGGTTGCCACGTAACAGGAAGCTGTATGCCACTTTCCGGTGCGTCCGGTGGTTGTTGGTCTTCGGCTGGCTCTTCGGGCGGGTCAGGGTAGTTACCTAAGTCAGTTGTTCCGGTGAGTACAAGGTTAACGTCAGGCTCAGTAAGGAAGTGGAACATCAACTCAAGGTTCTTTCCGTCTCCGTGTGGTGTGTGGTACTCGAACAGGAACTCTTTACCTGCCACCACTGGATGCGCTACCTGAAAGTACAAGCCTTCCTCGTAGTTCTTGCAATGAATGTTCTTGGCGAGTACCTTTCCGTCCACAGTTAAATTCCAGTAGTCTTCGACGGTATTCATGTTCGTTCTGATGGATACCGCATAGAACTCAAGGTCATGGGACATTGTAAAGGTATCTTTAATCATCCTATCCCCGTTCGCCTTAGCAGGAACCGTGATTGCCCTGCCCACAAAATGAGGGTGAGGTTTGGTGGGGTAGTAGGGTGGGTCTAGTCGCCCACCGACAGCGTAACGATCGAACATTACTGACCTCCCTCAGTCTTGGAATCCATTATCTCTGTAATCACCCTAAGACGGAACCCGCAGGTTGCTTTGAGGTCCTGGAACTCTTCCATAAATGTATCCTTGTGATGTTTTACAAGTGCCAAGCGCGTAAAAGCATCCTTGTTTTCACGGTATCTGGCCTTCTTTCCAGCAAGATGCTTACCCCTGTGTTCGTGGTATTGCTTAATCCCCCTTATTCTCCGGTCACAACAAGTGAATAGATGATTACTGCTACATATTTTTTGGAAGGTCTTACCGCTTTTCTTGCAAACAAAATCCTGTTTTACTCTGGGTTTGTAAGGCGCAACGAAGGTCATACCCCCTATTTTTTTAAAGTCAGTTGTCAAGTTAGACCAATTAATAGTTGAAATTTTGGGTATCACTTTATCTACTCCCATCTGTCGGAGAAGTTTGTATAGCCAAGTACGGAGGGTGAAGATACCTTCTCTTTCCTATGGCTGGCTTTGTTCTCATATCTTTACGAATTCCTATGTAATCTCTGAGCATTCTCCAACCTTGACCAAGTTTCCTTAACCATAATACTTACTGAAGATGATGGAACTAATCGTCTTCACTGACGCCCTTCTTCAGAAAAACACCGACAACAGAGACGTATCTTAAACCAGCGTATTTTTCCTCAGCTACATCGTTCGAGTCATCCCAAAGGGCATTCATCTTGTTTGCGTCCTTGATGGTGTTACCGCCCATGGTAAGCAGAATCTCTTGCAATGGCTCAGCACTCATGTGTTTCCTCCTAGTGTAAAATAGTTGGTTCGCCGTTCATCTGCTCAACTTGATTCATGACTTGCATCATCTCTTGAGCGAAGGTGATAATCATTGCTGCGGCTATATCAGAATCGACTTCCTCTTGCCGACCGCCATTCTTAGCGATGTTCTTTGCCGTGTGAGCAACCTTACCTGCGATGATTTCTGCGTATTGTTCTGTTGTCATCTTCAAAGCTTGTCGCCCCTTTCTCTATAGTGGTCGCTACATAGTCTCGGATAGTTGCAAGATCAAATTTTCAAGGAAAGGAGTGCGAAAGCAGAAACGCCCATCTTCTTGCTCAGACCTAACTGCCCTTCATAATCAACTCAAGAGTGGATGGAAAATCCAAAGGACGAATACTCGACCGCTCCGTAGTGACGGTCTTCCTTGTTCCGTTCAATGTCTCCGGTTCTCATACGCTGAATGTCCCCGCTTTACGTCCAACCTGAAGCTTGTTAGATTGCAGGATGTAAAGGAGTTGAGCAGTTGTCACAGAACCACCGAACTTACTTTCAATCTCACGAGTCAGAACATCTTGAGCACGTTCAGGTCTCGGCAGGATTGCGGCAGGTTCTTCGACCAAAGTGTAGCTGTGAATACCGTCACCCAAGTTGTCAACACGAATCTTGTAGCCTTGCTTGTACAGTTCTTGGAGACGTGCCGCCCAACGCTGGCTGATTTCGTACATTTCGTAGTTAGCCAATCCTTTAGAACCTGCGTTACGCAGTGCGTTCAGCACCATCGCTCGTTGAGAAGTACGCTTCTGCGTATTAGGGTTGAATTTTACTGTTGTCATGTGTCCCTGGCTCCGTTTCGATTGTTTGTTTTGCCTTACACTCACAGTAGTCAAGCCATCGACGTAAAAAGGTGCGATAAAATAAAAAGACCCCCGAAAGGATCTTTTAGGTCTTCTTGGCTTGGACTCTTGAGGTTAAGTTAACCATCGCCAGAGTAGGTACAGAAGCCGAAACGGGCGGCTGGACTTGGTATGGCTTGTCTCCTATAAAGGCAGTAGCGCCATTACCGGACACCGCTATTGTTACGTTTGCCTCCTTATCTACTGCTTCAATGACAAGCACCGTTCTTGGGTTATCATCGTGGATACCGCCCACCTTGGCGTAAACAGGGCATCCTGCCGCTGTTAATCTACTTGCGATATGCTGAACCAGTTCGGAGGTTACATGCGTATGGCTGGTCTTATACTCCCCTACGTTTAATGTGATGGGGTAATCCGTTCCGTTGACAGTAACGACGATGTTGTCATTAGCTCCAGTTTTAATCTCTGTGTCTTGTGCAAGAGAAACGTTTCCCCACACCCTAATCCCTGAAGCTGTTGCCATGTTATCACTCCTTTCAGACTTGCTATCTTCAATATAAGGTACTTATCTTAGTTAGTAACAAATAACAAAGAAGCCGTTATTATGCGGCCTCCTCTTCTTCCTCTTCGTCATCCTTCTCAGCAAACATACCGACTTCATACTCGATACCGAACTTGGAAAGCTTCTTCTTAACCTCTTCCTCGAAGATATCTCTCCAATCCAAAGCACCTTCGTTCATAAGACGGATTTGCTCTTGCGAGAAGTTGCCGCCCCAATAAGGAGATACCTCAATATCCGATTTGAATTGGACTCCTGCATCGTTAGGGATAACATTAGCCATTGTATCTGTAATCGCCTTTAGTACGGCTAGGTCAACGGTCTCAGGGGCGTCGAAAATCAACTCGTCGTGTACCTGAAGGACAAGGTGGATATCATCCTTCTCAAGTTGAGACACATAGCCGTTAATTACCCACTCACGACGGTTTAAGCACGTAGTTCCGTCTGGTCGTTTAGGGTAGAACAGTTCCACCATCGCCTTCTTGGATTGGTCAGCGCTTGAGCCCTGGATTTTGGCATTACAACTCTGCCGCTTGCACTTTTCAATTTTCCAGTGCCAACCAGAACGCTTCCACAGATCCTCCTGTTTAGCTTCAGCAATGGTCTCACCGAATCTGCGTTTGCGTCCAAGAACAGTCTCAATGTAGCCCTTCTCCATAACCTCTTTGTGGGTTGTTCCTTCCCACCTAAGGTAGTTAGGCATGGAGGACTTAAAGCCGTCAATCAGTTCCTTTGCTTCCTCTTTACTGGATTCAATTTGGTCACTTAAGCCCAAGTCCGTAATACCGTAAATTACACCGAATACTACGGACTTGGTTTTCTTACGAAGTAACTCAAAAAATGTGGAAAGGCGTTCAATGGTCGGACGGACAATCTCCGTAGTAGAAGAGTTAGTGCCCTGTTCTTTACTGTTCATATAAGTTATTGCATAGATAAGTCCATGAGAACCTGCATATTTCGTAATCGCTTCATCTACGTTAATGCTGGTCTCTTCTTCTGAATCCCCCTTGTAGCCCCGAATCGTCTCGAACATATCATAGTCGAAGCTGTGAATCTGGCATGTTACCCGACTGTGCATATCAAGCCCTAGCTTGAAGATATCAATGAGGGTTTGTTCCTGAGTAAAGATAGCCAACCAGCGCAATTCCTGTTGCGAGAAGTCTCCGCTGACCAGTAGTCTCCCACTAGGGGCACGGAAGGCATAGCGAATCAGGTCAAATTTAGATGGAATTTGCTGAAGGTTTGGTGCTGAACAGGAAACACGTCCAGTCCTTACCAGTTGGTTGTAGGAACAGTGGATGATTCCTTCTACCGTATCGTCAGGAAGCTTATTACAGAAGGCATCAATTAGCTTCGACAGCCCACGGTATTCCAGAATATAGTCGATAATTTTGTGAGTCTTATCACCAAGGGTCACGGTTACCTTCTTATTCCTTGTAAGTACCTTCTTACTTGTAGACAGCCTAGGTACTTTACGCTTTAGGTCTTTGTCGTAAACCATTTCAGCCTCAAGAATCTTATGCTCTACATATAGTTTGCTGGCTAGTTGTGCGGGAGAGCCTAGGTTAAACTCTTCCACTACTTCGTACTCTTCCTTAAACTTAATCCCTTGTCGCTGTCGGGTTCGTGACTTAATAAGAGTAATCGTTCCGCCTAAGACGGCGAAAATATCTGCCTTAAGTTCGTCCAATTTCTCTTGTAGAACTTTACCAATAATATCTTTCAGAAACTTGGAGTCTAGCTCTACTCCCCGTCGTTCTGCTGTAGCAAAAACAGCCAGCAATGGCATCTCAACTTCTCGGAAAAGACGGTAAACTCCGTCAAGTCCAAAAGATGGATTTTCCACAATGCTTTTTTGATATCTGAACACCCAATGAGTCATGAATACGTCATGGCAAGCATAGTAGTTAGAAAGCCTGTGAGGTATACTATCAAATGGAATCTTGTCGAACATGTTACCGAACTTAAAAGTTGGGCGACTAAGTTCATCATGGCTCAATTTACCTTGCTCGATTAGCCAAGGAAGAGCGTAAGAGTTGTACCATTCCTTCAGACCTTTTGGTTTATTTTCGTTTAATAAACCGCCCATAATCATCGTGTCCCAATAGATATTAAACGTAATGTCAATATCTGCCCAATTCTTGAGTGCGTGAATGTCAAACTTTGCGTTTGCCATGACAATCATTTTCTCTTCTTCTAACAACGGTTTAAGAGCGGTTGATACCGTATCAAAAGACAAACATTCAACATTTATCGACATTTCATGTAAAAAAGGGCGCATGGGTATATTAAAATACTCTTCTGATTCAAAACCTATGGAAATTGAGATTAAAGTGTCCCGCCAGTTGTTTAGTCCATAAGTCTCAGTGTCGAGATAGACATAGGCATCGCCTTGATACATCGTTTTATATGCTTTGTAGTAGTTGACTAATCGCTGAAGTAACTCAGGAGTATTGATGAGCGTGTAATTGTCAGGCATGACGATCGATGCTTCTACGTCTAAGATTTTCTGTTCTTTCTTAGTGAGTTTCTTCGCCTTTTTAACTATTTCTGTATTCCTAGTGCGTGTGGTTCGGGCAGACTTCTTTTCGCCCTTAGTTAAAATGTTGATGACTTCGTTATCTGACATACTGGCCCTCCCTATCGATATGAAAATAACGTTGTAATGAATATTATTGACTGTCGTGTTTAAATAGGGTATTTAATAACGAGGGCCATCTCAGCCCCTCACTCATTACAGATTAGAATGGGAGTTTGCGTTGTGTTGCAGGTACTCCTTGTTGCTCATAGGCTGGCTGAACACCTTGTGGTGCATGATTATAAACGTTAGATTGAGTCTGGGCACCTGCTACTAACGCTTGCATGAAATCTGCAATCTCGTCTGGGCTATGTGGTGTAACTAGCGGTGTAATATCAGGCATCTGGTCGATTAATTCTTGCGTCGGGAAGTCCAGAACAGGTTTTCCAGCTTCATGGTTTGTCACATAGCGGCGGGCACTGTAGGCAGTGTCGGAAGCACCTCTACCAGTGCGGTAAAGGGTTACGAAGTTCTTAGTAGGGTCGCACTCGTCAAGATTGAATTCTTGGTTCAACTTTTGAACATGAGACTTAGCCAAAGAGACGAATTTGACTCTCTTCTCTATAGGGTCATACACACGGAACTTAATCCGCAATGCAGGATATTTAAAAGGGTTTGCTTTGCAAAGTGGGCAAATGTCTTTGCCGGGGCAACGAATGTATTTAGGTGTCAGACCGGATTCATAGTGCTCACGGATACCGAACAGGTCTTCAAACCAGTCAATGAAGAGCATAGTCATTGGCTTTCCTTCTTCAAAAGTAATGAATTCTGCACCGCCAGAGAGAATTGCTCCAAGACCACGAACGACTGTGTTAGACATAATGTGTTTCCTCCAATGTATTTTGTATTTTAGGTTCGCTGACCTCTTACTATTAGTCGTCGTTCCATCTTTTCAAAAAGGAGCGAATGACTTTTTAAGAAATTGGATAGGATATATTAAAAAGCGATTTAATCTTCTTTTAATATTTCTTCCTTAATATCAGTAGTAGATGTATCCCTTTGGAAGTCTGTGTCATTTGCTTCAACTACTAAAGGATTGGGTAATTAATATGATCTGTAAAATTATAGATTTGTTACAAAACCTATTTTAATTGCACTGTTTTACAACATAGTGTATTGACACTACTCTAAGTGCAGCTGTAGAATGTTTCTATGAGAAATTTGAAACATATATAGGAACAGTTAAAGGTTTTTTAGGCAAAGTATGTTATACTTTAAAAGAGAGAAATACTGAAGCTAAAAACTCCCAAGACACTCTTACTAATATCTATCTATGTATATCTTCTAAGGTAGGTAAATTAGGGTGTTACCCCTGACATAATTTTTTTAACGTTTTCATCGCACGGGAAGCATGGGACTTGTTCAAGCCAAGTAAGTTAGAAATCTCTGTTGGCTTCATATCTATCCCTTCCTCTGTGAAGAGCATGAAATCAATGATTCGACGTTGTTGCGGTGTAAACATACAGAGGTTGTTCAAGTAATCAGTTTTTACGTCAGACAGTCCATAGCCTATCTCTTCAGTTGCGTACGAGAAGTAATCGATAGTTGAACCATATTCTTCATCTGCCCCATCGCAAAAATTAACAGATGTGCTGTTTTTGCTAATCATACGGTTGTTTTTGCGGTAGTAGTCAAATACTGCACGTTGAACGACAGTATGAGAGAATGTGAAGATATCTTTCTTAACTTGTCCTTTGTCGATGGCTGTAAGAATACGAAGCACAGCTTCTGATTGAACTTCTTCACGGTCTTCACTTCTCACGCCTTTCAGTATAAATTTGAAGATAGGTGTTAAGGACTCGATATCGAAGTTCGATATCGTTGTTTGAGTTGTCATAGTTAATATTCCTCCAATGGTTTCATGTGTAATGTGTTGCCAGTAATATCAGAGGTCGTTGCTTCGTTTGAGTAAGATGCGACTAAATTTGAATAGAATTTTGCTTACTGGAACATTGACCCGATTAGATTCACGTTGTAGGTGTCGAGACGGTCTAGTAAACAAGCATTAAGCAGTTCATTGCTGTCTTTGAGCGCAGGAAAGCTAGGGTAGCGTACACGGTTCACAACGAACCCTGCCCTATCCAGTAAGATTGCGGCGTCTTGCATTCCCTTCTCGCCCGCTTTATCGTTGTCTAGCATCAAATCAATTTCCTCGATGCCAGCCAACTGCAACTCCCGAATTTGATTCCTGAAAAGAATACGTCCGTTAATCGAGATTGCGGGGATATCCACCTGATAGTTGGACATACAGTCAATAGGTGATTCGACCATCCTGACTCGCCTAATTCGGTGTTTCGTAGTTCTAAGTGTGTTAATGAAATGGAGACCAAAAATAATATCTTTCTTTATCGCGCTGCCTTCATTAATGAACTTAGTACCGTGATAGCTGTTTCCTATCTTTCTCTTCTGCACAAAACGGAGTTCTCCGGATCTCTTCCTCTGAGGGAATACAATTGTCGCAGTTGCAGTGTCAACACAGATTTCGTAGGTTTCGAGGGTGCTGTCGTTAAATCCCCTAGAACGCATGTAATTTATGCCAGTCTGATAGAGTAGTTCATTACTAGCCCTCGAATCTTTCATGCTAGTAAGAACGCTCTCTTCAAGGTGGGGAATAACGTACTTGTTCCTGCGATTATCTATGAAGTCAACCATATCGAACGTTCTTCGTTTTTCTTCCTCGATGATATAGGTAGAGAGCAAAACTTTAATGCCCTCTCCTTCATTCAGGTCAAGAGCGTTCTCTATTAAAGTGTCTATTGTTCCTAAGTAGCCACAAAAAAAGCAGTTACAGTGATAGGGCGGTTCTTTAGAGATGCCAAAAGATGCCCTTGTTTCGGAATGTAATGGACAGCAACTCATGACCCATCCCCCCGTATCATTCAGTCCTGTGAATGCTTTAGGGTTACTTAGAACCTTCGAGAGATGCTGATAAGAGAACCTGAGTTCATCTGTCAACTCTTCAGGATCAATGTACAAGGATTCAAGAATCTCAATATTGGGATCCTCTTGTTTGAGAGAGAGATTAATCACTTCCCTTTCCCCCTATCTGGGCGAAACCGGGAGAGTGGATTGCTATCTCGTCCTCATGAACATCGACGTGAACGTTGAAAAAGTTAGGGAAGTATTGGCAGTGAGCCGTTAACTCCTTACTCTCCTTATACGCTTCTAAGCTGATAGAGTTAAGGCACAGTTGTACCCACATGGGCTACTCCCTCCCTCTCTTAGAAGTATTGTTCGTTAATGGAATCATCCAGGAGAGAGACGATACCAGAGTCGAAGTCGTAGCGCACAAGGAACGATTGTCCGCTTGCATTTTCACGATTTTTTATGACCAAGATTCTAAAGGTGTTGTCACTCACTTTTACGATAGAGATGCCCTTTGAAGCATCCTGTACGATGGCGAAGGTTTCCCCAATATCTCCGGCATCAACATTCTCCGTAATGTCCTTCTTTACTTTCTTAAGGGCATCGCGGTTCGCTTGAGCGACAACTATTGCGGGCTTACCAGTATCGAGAATTAAGTCTCGAACTCCTGCCGAAACATCATACAGGCGCTGTCTAAGGTCGCCGCTCCCCCGTGAGGAAAGTCGTAACTTTGATAATTGGTCGAGTGTCCAACGATTGTGTCCTTCTCGTTCGAGTATCCGGTGGATTTCGTCGAGCGTGTAAGGTTTGCCTCCATTACTCTTAAGGTCGTAAATTACCATGTCTTTCTTCTTCTGCTTAAGGCGGTCAATAAACTCCGCATAAGCATCTCTCTTTTCGTTAGAGAACGTACCGCGTGTTAGAGCAAGCCGTGACACTTTGGCAAGTGTATTGTCCCAGTTATGGGCAATTTCTGATGCTCTTTGCTCCAAGGCGAAGTAGGCTGGATAGTCATCATCTAATGTACTGTTCCATGCCGCTGACATCATAAAGGATGATATGAGGGTCTTCCCCATGTTTGTTGGCGCAAACACGAGAAAGTAATCGACCGCCCCATCTGTGTATTCAAGTCCGTTGGTCGCTAAATCTAGCGGCTTGAATCCAGTAGTCATTCCTATGATTTCATCTTTTGCCCTACCGTGGATTTTGTCATAAGCATCGAGACGTTGTTGAGCATTTTCGATGTAGGAGTAGCCCTGACCCCTTAAGCCGATAGACTTCAGAAATCTTCCTGCTTCCATCTGAAGTTGCTGAATAGCCGCTGTCGTTTCCTTTTTGGCGAAAGTCTCCGAAGCAGATACCAGTATCGGTTTGAACTCCCTATAAAGAAAGTCCTCCCTCACCGCTCGCACAACGTGGTCGATGTTCTCCAATTCCACCAACTCAAACGTATCAAACTTGTTCATTACCGTTTCTATTGTTGGCAAGTATCCGTTTTTCTTTTTGAAGCCTTTGACGTACTCGAAGGTTTCTTTGTGTATCTGAAAGTAGTCCTCAGTAATACCTGCATCCTCGACAACGCCCCACTCTTTAACGTTTAGGATGTGGTTGAGTAGCTGAAGTTCTTCGATTGCCGCCATTGTGTTCCCTCCCAATTTCCGATTACACTCTTAGTAGTCGAGTCATCTACGGAAAAAGGTGCGGCGTGATTCCAGCTAAGGCTCTATGTGACTTCATTTCCTCATCGATTATGTACAAGTCAGACTTGTCCGCCGGCAAATTTAATCCTATATTATGGAAATAGAAAAGGACTCACCGAATACAATTAGAAAAGTAATTGTATTCGGTGAATCCTTACGGGTTTTCATGTAGCGACAGTGCTTGAGGTAGGTCATGCGATCAGCGCAACTAAGTTGTCTGATCAATGCTCCTTTGGGCTGTTTTCGCTTGCCTCTCTAAGTTCGTATCGAGCTGTTATGAGCTGTATCACAACATATATAGAGTCTCTTTCAACTATGGTGTTTACAAATAGCTCGACAATAGGTAAATCTTCACTAAACACGTCAACAAACGCTCCACTTAAATTTAGTATTTGTAGGTATTATCTTCTCTTCTGTCTCTGCCGCCCAATGGAATGACCATCGTATTGTAAAGCATTCGAGATACAACCATGTCTCCAAGCATGTCATCTTGACGTAATATTGAATCAGGGAAATTGCTTGTAAAGATTGTACTTTTCTGTGCTTCTTTACGGAAGTCAATAACATCATAGATAAGGTCTCGAATGATTGGGGTGATTCGACCGCTCCCGATATCATCTAGTATTAGTAGCGGAACGTCATTCATGTGGTTGAGTTCTCGGTGGGCTTCGTAGGTAAACTTCTCGTCATTACGAGTGTAAATATCCCGCTGACGGTTAGCCCAAGCTCCAAATTTTACATACATTCCCACAGGGGTTTCATAATCAAACCATTGTGGGTCACGACAAACTTTGTAAATAAATTCATTAAGAACGGCATTGGCTGTCCATGATTTACCTGTACCTTTGCCCCTGTTAATCAAGGCAAGGTTCGTACCTGAAGTGACAAAGCCTACTGAATTAGATAGCAAGTCCTTCAGGATGGTTGCAAAGTCAGCGTTGTCCGCATCCTCAACGTAGTTGTGCAGGTTGGCAGTACGGTACTCCTTGGGGATTTTAGCCAAGCCGATAGCCTTTTCCAGTTTATCATAGCCCACACAATAGGTGAGCGTATGCTCGGGCGGCAACTTCACTTCACCGCTACGAAGTTTGCACCAGTCCTTTACCACACAGGTTTCACATGTGCTAAACAGTTCTGTCTTTGTTTCAGTCAAAATACTCATTAGTTACCTCCTTTAATCCTCTTCAGGAAGTCTTCAGCAGACATGCCGCTCTTTGTCTGGACGGTAGTCTCAACCATTTCCTTCTTCTCTTGCGCCGCGATATAGAACGGTTTCTTGCCTTTCTCGACGAACAAATCAATCTCTGCCGCCCGTCCTGAAGTACAGAACCACTCAAGGGATTGATTGTCGTATCCAATTTGGAAAAAGGCATTAATTCTTAGCTTAATTAGCGCCTTGTTGCCGTCAACATTCTTGAGCAAGCGCCCAATCATTCCACGGTGTTTACTTCGGGCGGTTTCGTGTGTTCTGCCTGTAGCGTCAATAAACTTCTCGTAGAAGTATTGAACGAAGTTGTCGTTCTTCCATCGGTCAATGTCATCAGGCAGGGAGAACCTGCTTTTCCCTTCCCCAAAGTTGCCCGCTTTTTCAACAGTGCCACCTAGAACGTTTCTCATTACTTCCTTTGTCGCAGGTTGGTCGGAGATATCAGGCTTCGCCTTTCTAGCGTACGGTGGGTTGAACATATCGTCACCTTCCTTCTTCACCCTGCTTAAAAGGGTCTCACGTATATGTGATTCAGTCTCAACATCGACAGGAATCTCCCGAAAGATGATTCCCTCTTTGTCAAGCTTCTCAAGCATCTTAATGAAGCATTCGTATACATCTTCGTATAGGCATACCTCAACTTCTTTGTACACGGAATTTACAGTCCGCCAGAACATTTCGGATACATGTAGATGGTCAATCTTGTCTATGTCCATCAGATAGTAGGAGTTCGTCTTCCGATTACCGTTACGTTCCTTCAGGATAAACCCCTTCTCGCAGAGTTCGTCAATGTACTTGATTGCCGTTTTCTTGGTGCAGTTGCAAGCCATAGCAATTCGTGATACGGCAGGAAATGCTTCTCTTCCGTTCTCAAAAACGTACTTGGATATCACGCCGTAGGCTATCTTAGACGTGTCTGATAATTCCAAACAAGAAACCACCATGTTCGGCAGTTGCACATGCCCTCTGTTTTCAGAGTCACGGTAAACGAATTGCTTTTCGCTAGAAACTATCACCTGTCCTTTGTATTGCCCCATTGTTAAATCATCTCCCTGCTCTAAGTGGTCGGCGCAAGTATTGACAAAGTTGCGGGAGATGTTACGTCCAGCCCCTTCCCTGAAGGACTTCGGCGGGCGACTTTTAGGCGTAAACTTGCTGATAATACTTGTGGTATTCAGTAATAAGATTGGACATATTGACCATCTCACCTGGCTTCCTTTAGAGAAGGGGATGTCACGTTGTTCACGTGTATGACTCCGTTGATAGCACAGTGGATAAGGCATATAGCTGTATGTCGCATATGTCTCAACCCCTCTGTTATCAATAGTCGATCTATCTATGGAAAAAGATGTTCGCTCGAAGGCGGGACTTTATTAACCGATTACGTGTACTCCTATTGCTCGAAGTTCTTTAATGAATTTGGAGTATGTTGTGTTAGTGAAGGTAAAGAGTTCGGTCGCCTTCTTGATTTCCTCGTTGGTCAGGTCTCGAAGGTTGCCTTCGCTGTCGCCCATGTTTACAAAGATCTGTCCAGCCAGGACTTCGACCTTTTGCCGTCTTCGTCGTACAGTGGGCGGTTGAGCATTAGCCCGTCCAGCTTTCCATTTTCATTGCAGAAGATATCGAAGTCGTGATAACGAACCAACTCGATGACCCGCCGGCAATCGCTTGCAGTTCACTTAGTTCGTTCTTGATCGTCTTCACGTATGAGTGAACCTTATCCGGTGCGACCACCACCATCCTGATTAAATGTTGCTTTGCCATGTACCCATTTCTTTCGCAAGCTCTTTAACACTGGGTATACCGTTCTCCTCCAGACGATGCAAAGAGATCTGCCAATCCTATTCCCTTTTAATTCCTAGTTTCTTCAGCCAATCACTCAGATAGTTAGCCCCACGGGACGCTAGTAAGCCAGCGGCTACTGTAGATGAGTATGCGGCAATTCCGGTAAGTCCGAATGGATTAAGTCCGAATGCAAATGCCAGTCCTACGCCTACTATAATAGAAACTGCATACGTGCCTGTATCCTTAATAGGCATTACTTTCTTGATGACTTCCGTGATTGCTTCTGTTAAGCCCGCCACAAGCATCCACAGACCGATTGCACCTACTGCTGTAGCCAATACTCCAGTTAAAGTTACCATTATTTCTTCACCGCCCTAGCAATTAGGATTGTGTTTAGGAACGCCAGTTCAGAAGCAGTCAGCGTACCATTCTTGGCTTTGGTAATCCAAGCTTCGTCCGTAAAGAACCCTTTATCCTTAAAGTCTGTCAGGTTCTTTACAAGCATGTCTAATGCCCACTTATCAAGCTTCATAGGTTCATCGTCCTCCGATACTTCAGTTTTAGTTGGTGATTCAGGCGTACTGCAATCCTTCAGTTCAGCCGCCACATCGTTTAGGAATTGAGCCTTACTGATTCCCATAATTTTCAAAGCGTTCTTGTACGGGTCGGACTTGCGGTTCGGATCAAGCTCAGTGTGGCCTGAAATCCGCTTCAAGGGATTCAATCCGTACTTGTTACATAGATACGCCATATACCACACGTACCGTTTGTAAGCTTCTTGATTATTAATGCTCCCCTTCTTATTGGAGTAACACAGTTCTACACCGATTGCGTGGTCATTGGAGTCAAAGCCGTAAAGGTCATTGTCTGTAGTGACGTTATACAACACGTGCCAAGCCTTCTCAGTGAGTGGCACACACTCAATGATGACCTCATCATCAATAAAGGTATGCGCAGAAGCACTCTCGACGTTGGCAGAGTTCGTATAGTAGTTCACGTTACCCACCGCTGTACTGCCGTCATTGCCCGTGTCATGAGCCACGATAAATACAATTCCTCGGTTCTTTAGGCCGGAACGTCTCTTCGTATTGACTGGTATGTATTTCTGTACAATGGAATACTTCATCTTGAAAGCCATCTAGTTCACCCTTTCTATTAAATCTTTGGGGTGCTATCCCCTACCTTTTCCTCCGCGATACTATAGACACTTTCTACTTGAGAATTACCAGGAACGGTCATGGTAGTTTCTGTATTGGTAGTTTTGAACTCCCTCACTGTCTGTACTGCGAATACCCCGCCCACGATGGTCATAACGACAGGGCTAAGGCTTCCTATCATCTCAATCGAGACGGAGCTGACCGCTACCCCGAAGAAAGGTGCAAAGAATATAATCAGCAGGAACAGTGCAAACAGACCGCCAAACAGTACCATTAGAAAATCCTTAGCGGAGAAGCCGTCATTGTCTTTCCAGAATGCGCTCTTCACAAAATTCACCATCTTAGCGCACGTCTCCCCTCCGTCTTGAGAGTTGAGCCACTAATTGCTCTACCTTGATATTCAGCAGCCTGTTCTCACTAATCAGTTCCATGTTTTCCTGACGAAGCGTGATGACTTCGTTGCTTAGTCTCTCAATCTTTTCTTCCGAAGCTGTGAGACGTTCAATCAACCTTTCACGGAAGGCCTGCTCGTCCTTGGAGAGCAATTCTCTATCCGTTACCTTGTTATTGTTTTTGCCGCTGGCGTAGCCGATTACACCGGATACAGCAGTACCAACGAGGCCAGCGATTGCTGTAATTACACCTACGTCCATATCTATCACCTGACCTTTTCATTCTGTTT
Source organism: Paenibacillus vandeheii (assembly GCF_030433635.1). Classification (NCBI taxonomy): domain Bacteria; kingdom Bacillati; phylum Bacillota; class Bacilli; order Caryophanales; family Paenibacillaceae; genus Paenibacillus; species Paenibacillus vandeheii. Next base: position 456,624 of record NZ_JAROCD010000005.1, on the reverse strand, counting down.
GTGGCACGTTAATAAGTCACATAATAATCCGGTGTATATTGTGTGACTATAGACAACGGGATGTGATGGAATAATGAATGATGTTGGGACGTTGCTACTCTACCTGCAAACAGATAAGAACTCGTCCGAATTGACCATAGAAACCTCTGCTCCCACATCTTCCTTCACAAATTTCGCCACCCACATGCATAACACTAGTTGTGACATGGCTCTTGTTCGGAATTATCTCGATCACACATAGCCGCAACCAAGATTTATGCCAAGGTATCTCAGAAAAATGAGTAGGAAAAATAAGAAAGTTTCATCCTCTTGCAACTACAATATAGGTAATTTTGGGCAAAAAATAACCCCTACCAAGTAAGGTAGGGGCTTCATAATTACATAATGAAGCAATATCCGTAGTCAGCAACTACATCAATTGTGGATACAAGATCGTTACGGTACAGTACATAAAGTTTCGATGGGACTGTACGGAATTGCCATGTCTCAATGAAGGAAGGGAGGTCTGATTTATCGCTCCGTCTTGCTACGATTCTACCGTTGAGGTCTTTGTCAGCACTTCTTCTGATAGTAATTGTAGCCTTCAGGTCAGCCTTTTCAGTTCTCCTTACGGTGATTGTACAATCTAGCAAGTCACTCTTTTCCAAGACTTCAAGACGCATAGGGATTTCAGAGAAAGCACTTCTGCGTACAGTGATTTTGGAATTAAGGACTTTCCACTGGATGGTGTTAATGCTACCTCCAATGTCGCTGTTGTCTCTTCTCCGTACCGTAATCTTGCAGGTCTTTTCGGACATGCTCGAACGCCTTACGGCTAGTTGCGAGTTCAGGTCAGAACTGAAGAGAACGTAAATGCTGGAATCAAGGTCAGCATCAGCAACAGGAATAATGAATACCTTGCCTGTCATTTTATTTAATGCAGGTACACCTAACGTAGTCGGCAGGTCTTCGTTCTTTCTGTAGACGATGCTTGCGTTCGCAGGAAGGTCGCTCTTCCCTTTAGCCCGCACTTTCAGGCTAGAAGGAATGTTGTGCTCAGCGTTCAGTACAACTTGGATGCTTCCCACGATATCAGATGCAGGTGAGATTTCAATACTTCCGTCAAGGTCGGTCTGTCCAACAGGGATGAAGTCAACGTGACCTGTCATCGTGTTGTCGAATCGTACACCGATTGTCGAAGGGATAGTATATCTCATTACAGGGACAATGACGGACACTAGGTCACTAACTCCGTGTCTAACGACCGTCAGGCTACCGCCCACATCGTGGTCTGCCCAATTCCTTACTCCGATAGTTCCGACGAACTGTGACCATTCTTGTACTTGCAGAGTAGTTGGAATCTCAGAGATGAAACGATTCTTTACTCCGATTGTACCTTTCAGGTCTTTGTTTCCGTAAGCAGGTACGGCGATTACCGAAGCCAAGTTACCCGATATTACTTGAATGCTCGAAGGAATCATGCTTGCCCCTACTACATCTAGGGTCGCAACGATTTCATTCATGTACTTAACGAATACCTTAGAACCTAAGTCTTTGCTATCCTTGAACATTACCTTAATGGTTGACCGTAGGTCTTTGTTAAGCACTACGTTAACTACGCCCGCAAGTTCAGGTCTGCTTACAATCAAGCCGCCGCCAAGGGATTGCTCTGCATCGACTTTGACCTTAACAATAGAAGTAACGTCTGAGCGGTCAGTGACTTTAATGCTTGACTGAAGTACGTCCCTACTTACCGTAATACCCGCCGCTAGTTCACCTTGACCGAATGCGTTGACCGTAATAGAAGCGTCAATGTCGGCAGGGAGAGTAACTTCAAGGCTAGAAGGTAAATCAGGTCTGCTTACTTCGAGAGTCACAGGCAGGAACTCGAACCAAGTCGGATTCACCGTTAGTTTCGATGGCAGTACTTCCGCATTGGATACGTAAAGCGTACTGCCCAAGCTGTAACCTACTACGACGAGCGCAGAAGGGATTTCAGCTTGCCCTACACCCATTACCATTACTTCAGAGTAAAGGTCTCTGTTGACCCCTACGTTGACCGTAACGCTTCCGTCTATGCCCTCTTCCACGTTGTGACGAACTGTGATGCTGGAAGGCAGGTCACCATTCTCAGAAGGTTTGGCTGTTATCGAGCCTCCCAAGTTCGGTCTGGAAACCGTTACCTGAGTGGTTAAGTCTTCAGCATTCTCCCCACGAACCGTAAAGCGGAATTCGATATCGTTGTGCGGGAGGACAGTCAGGGATGCAGGTCTCTCTTTTACATTGACTACCAGCCAAGAGAAGAAGTCTTGCTCCGTCCAAACTCTTACGCCGACCGTCGAAGGAAGGTCTACTCTGTTTTTAACGTAAAAGCTGATTGGGAGGTCAGGCTTGCTTACTGACATTCTGCCGTCAATCTTACTAAGAGACTTGTTAGATACTCCCAAGCTAGACGGGATATCAAGTTGGTCACGGTACATGGCAGTGATACTCGAAAGCATATCAGGTCTGCTCACGTTAGCTACGCCTGTGAACTCATTGTTACGAGTTACCTCAAGGGATGCAGGAATGCCTACTTCCAACCAAGCTGGTTTTCTAACTCTAATCCTAGACGACAAGTTCTTACGGGAAGGTACTCGAACGCTAGAGTCGATATTAGAACGTCCAAAACTCCATACAGCAGGGTCAAAGTATGTGACCACTAACTGAGGGGCTAGGCTTGCTTCTTTGGAGAAGAAGTACTCGTAGTTAGGTTCGGATTCGTCAGCCGCCACCAAGTAGAAGTCAACTAAGTTGTTTCCTACTGTGTACTGCTGTTCGATGAAGTCTGTCACATCGAATGTTACGTGTCCGTCTACAGTGTTTACCGTGTAGGAGTTGGAGATTTCAGTCCCAATGTTCGGACGGTTGTCCCATGTCACGCCTGTTTCCGACCAGCTTCCGTCTACTGCGAACAGCTTCAGATTCTTAGTCGGTACTTGACCGTAAACCATACGGAGTTCAACATTTTCGATATTATAGCTTGATTTCAGGCTAGAGATATCAAATCCTAACAGGGAGCGAAGCACCTTGTCCTTGTAACTACCTACTGCGAAAGTTGTCTCTTCACCGTTGTTGAGAGTCGGAACGTCTTCCCTTACATAAGCGTCTTTGACAGTATCCAGAACAACCTCTTCACGGATTGGTAAAGTGATATCCACAATACCTGTCATTTTGTTCGTAGGCGTGACTCCCATGATACTAAGGAGGTCTCTAGCCCCGCCCTTCACTACGTCGATTTCGGATTCGAGGTCGCTGTGAACACGAATCTTAGCAAGGATTTTAGAAGGGATTTCGCTTTGTGCAGGGTACATGACTTTGATTTTACTGTTCAGGTCTGTGCGACTTGGGACAATAACGCTACCCGCTAGGTCATCGTGCCACAAAATAAACATACTAGAATCAATACCGGACTGTGCTTCTCTACGGACGGAGATTCTACCGTTCAGGTTTCTTACAATCCAAACATTGACTTTACCTGTCAGGTCTTCGTTTTCGGTTCTCTTTACCGTAATCTTAGATTCTATGGACTTTTCAAAGAACTGACGTACTGTAATACTTCCGTCAATCGTGTCGTATTGAACAACTTCGATGGCAGAGTCAAGGTCACTTGCCATACGCACCCTAACGGTAAACTCACCGTCAATATCGACGTTCCCGTAGGCAGGGACTTCAATCCTACTAAACAGGTATCCAGAGTTTACTTGGATGCTGGACGGCAACATGCTTGCCCCTACAATGTCCATCTCAGCCAAGATGTCTTTTCTGAACGGTACGATGATTTTGGATTTAAGGTCTTTATCAACGGTACGTCTGACTGTGATACTTCCTGTGATATCACTGTGGATAATCGGGAAGATTAACCCTTTCAAGTCAGGTCTGGATACTGCCGCCTGTCCTGTTAGTTCACTTCTGTCAGCCCGTCTTGCTGTAACCATGCCATCCAAATCACTGCGGAATCTGACGTAAACTGAAGAGTTAAGGTCAGGTCTGGATACCGTCAGGCTAGAATCCTTTGTGCTGTCGTTCGTGTGCCTTACAGAGATGCTACCCTTGTAGTCGATGTAAGGGTTGACCTCAATCGTGCCGAGTAACTGGTACTGGTTGGAAACGATGCTTGAAACAATGTCAGTGTCTTCGCCGCCCCTTGCAATCATCACAGAGTCTAGGTCACTACGATTCAGGACTTCAATCGTACCAAGTTTATTACGCTCACTTACAATGAACTGCGCTGTCAGGTCTTCGTCCACTGTACGCATTACCTTGATTGTACCAACTTTGTCGATGTACGGTCTTACGTAGACGGTGGCAGGACGCTCTTTAACGATTACAATTGCCCACCCGTAAAGGTTGTCGTCACCCCATACTCGAACACCTAGCTTCGACGGAGTGTCTTTTCTGTTGGCTACGTAAAGAGTCTGTTTAAGGTTTGGTCTGGATACCGTAATGCTACAGTTCTCAAGGTCGTTCAGGTCTGCTTCCCGTACCGCCACTTTGGAAGTCAGGTCGCTCCAAGTCCCTACTCTTACGATACCTTTACCTTGCAGGTTTGGTCTGGAAAGCATCAAACGGGAAGGAAGGTTCTCGAACCGATTACCTGAAGGTGTGACCGTTATTTTCGAGGACATGTCGTTCTTATCGGATTTCTTGAATACATTAATCTTGGACGACAAATCCTTTGTACGTGGGTACATTACCAAGATGCTAGTATCAATTCCAGAACGTCCGGTGCTTCGGATTACTTCATCAAAGTACGTGTATTCGATGGATGGTGCTAAAGATACCCCTGCATCCATTGAGAAGAACTGAGACGATTCGTCAGCTTCGTTTACCGCCCGAACGTAGAAGTCTACGATGTTCTTACCTTCAGCCTTAGCTTTCAGGATGTATTCGGTGATATCAAAGGTGATGAAGCCTTTCTCTACGTCTGCTGTAAAGTCTCCTTGGCTTACTACATCGCCAGCATTGGGTTGGTTGTTCCAAGTTACTCCGAACTCTGACCAATCGCCTGTTATGGCTCTTAGTTCGAGTGGGTATATTGGGGTACGACCGATGGAATGCTTAAGCTTCATTGAGACTTTTTCAATCTTGTAGTCGTTGGACATACCCAAGATATTCGTGATATCAAAACCTACAAGGCTTCGGAATATCTCCGTACGAGCAGCACTGTATCCTGCGACCAACGTCTGTTCTCCGCCATAGTTCAGCTTAGGGTACGTTTCACGAATAAATGCGTCACGTTTCGCAGTTATTGTGTCTGTTACTCTCGTAGGCTTTTGAATGTCTATGATTGCGGTCATCCTATTGGAAGGAGTTACACCCAAGGTCATCGGCAGGTCAGAGACTTGATTTACGTTCACCTCAGAGGTTACGTCACTATCCCCCGTGCCCCAAATGTCAGTTTGACCTGTCATCGAGTTCCGTAAGCGTACACCAATTCTGCCGTCAATAGTGGACTCACTGATACCCATTGTGAAGATACTGCCGCCTATTTCCTCTGTTCCCTGACCGAAGATATCGACCGTGCCTTCCATTGTGTTCAACTCTCGAACGGCCATCTTAGATTTAAGGTAGCTGTCACCCATCCTCTTGATGCTTATTTTCGAGTCGAGGTCAGCTTCTCTCACACCCCATATAAACGACGTACCGTCCATGGTGTTGTTCTCGGTTACGGAAATCTTAGAAGGTAGATAGGAATGACTGGTCACGGCTAATATACTCTCTAGGTCACCATCCCTTACGCCCCATATAAATGACTTACCGTCCATGGTGTTGTTCTCAGTTACGGAAATCTTAGAGGGTAGATAGGAATGACTAGGTACTGCTAATGTACTCTCCAGGCTAGAGCTTACGACAGGCTGTATAACCCCTGCCATGTCACTGCTACCACTTTCACTGACTGTAAAGAAGGCACTAAATTCATTCCGGTAAGGCACATTAAGCGAAGAAGTAACGTCAGATACCTGCTTGACATTTATAGAACTTGCTAAATTACTTACGGGAATTATGCCTTCCCATGTGTCGCCACTTAAACCACTACTATCCATTGCATCAATAGTGATAGAATTGATAAGGGAAGTGTAATTACTCTCAGGAACAGTGTATGAAAAGTTGTAAGGCGTTGTTTGTAGTTTGCTCCAATCCATTACTACCACACCGTTGACAGAAATCCTGTATTTGGAGTTGCCGTTAGCGGGGTCTGTTACTGAGCCGCTTACGTTGCCTTCGTTGTCCACTGTTGATGACACAACAGGCGGGAGTTTCAGGAATGTAAGGACTGCCTTACCACTACCTAAGTTACTACCTGTTGTTGATGTACTGCCAAAAAGCGTAAGGTCAATGTAGTTGTGACCACCTGCACCGCCACCACCTCCACCGCCCGATGCGGCGTACCAGTCTCCGGGAGTAGCAGAAGCACCGCCACCGCCACCTGCACCGCCACCGCCATCATAATCAGTCGCACCGCTGTTTCCAACCGAACCTGTACCGCCCTTGCCGTTGTAGTAGGATTCAGAACCACCTACACCGCCAGAACCGCCACCATGTGGAAATACGCCACTTGCTCCACCTGCACCTGCTGAACCTCTATATGATATGCTACCGCCGACTCCGTTTGTCCCACCAGAGCCAGCGTTACCTCCCGTGCCGCCAGTACCACCTGCGGCAGTTCCTCCACTGTGCCCTGCCGCCCCTCCGTTACCTCCACGTCCACCGCCACCACCTGCGGCAATTATGACGGAACTACCTCTCTTGACATAAGTCCCACCTGCGCCGTTTGTGCCGCTACTACCGGGACTAGCAGTACCGCCACTAGCTTTACCTGAGCCGCCACTACCGCCGCTACCACCATTAGATTGACTGCCTACTGTAATAGCTAAGACTTCACCTTTGGTGAGGTTTATTTCCCCTTTTACGTAGCCGCCACTACCGCCGTTCGTACTACCTGCTCCGCTTAACTCTATTAAATAACGTCCGCTATTGGGTACTGTCCAAGATGACGTAGTGGACGTAAAATTAAACTTATCACCGACGACTGCCAATTTTTATCACATCCGTTCCCATTGTATTGAGAAGTTACCTGCCCATTGTATTGAGACATAGAAAAGCCCTTACCACCATTATAAGATAGTAAGGGCTATTCCTAGCTTTTTCTTGGGTCAGCTTTGACTAGTATATCGAACATCCCGCCCCACATTGCTTGACGATTAGTAGCTATACGAACATAGAAGCTAATCTTTGCATTGTGGTCTAACTGCTCTACATAGACAAGCTGAGGACGTGGCTCAAAGGGAGCGTCCAGCTTACTTACTTCAGCCTTGGCGTTGACCCCATCAAGTTCTCTTTGGTCAACCCAAAGCCTGACGTTCTCTACGGGGTATCCAAGGGTGTTCTTGACGTACACCCTCTCTGCCGCTGTCGTCTGCCCCGCCACCATTGTACCGAAGTCAAGGTACTTTAGCACATCTCCGAAGTCGTCTGAATAGAACGACTCTGCCGCATCACAGAACAACAACCCTGAGTACACGCCCATGAAGGTAATGTCCAGCGACTTCGAGCCGCCCAATTCATCCAACGTTTCAATACGGACAGTGTTGCTCTGGCCCTTATTTACTTTCGTTTTCGGAATGACATACTGGATTGTCAATGGTACTGGATTGTAGCCCGTGTACCCATTCTCAGGGTAAAGCTGTGTCCCGTTCAGAAGGATTCGATACTGCACCTTATCTGAGTCAGGGTCTGTGACCTGAGCGCTGATAAAGTTACCAAGAACTGTGCCTTTGATTGTAGGTGCAGTGTTTGTCTTGATGATTATCTGTGTCCATGTGGTTAGTGAGCCTAAGTCGTCCTGCACTTCAATCTTGAGAGTGTTCGCCCCCACGTTGAAGTCTGTGTTGTTGATTACTAGCCCAATGTCAACAGGTGGAGGGGTTAGTTCTGTGAATCCTGCAATCGGATACTTCTGTACATTGTTCAGTAACACACGGTACTGCACTCTATCCCCTTCAGGGTCGGATACTGTACCGCCAATCATGACGTTATCTTTGTGAATCTGAGCCGCAGATAATTCAGGAGAAGCTACAGGGGCAACATTAGTCTTCGTTGTAGTCCAAGCAATGGAGTCTGTAAGCCCTTGTGAGTCCTGCACCTCTAACATTACCATGTTACTTCCGAGATTAAAGTACGTATGCGATAAATCCTTAGTAAGAATGAAGTCCGTCAACTGCGAAGAAGTCCATCCAGATGAAGGGAATCTCTGTGTACCGTTAACCAAAACCCGATACGACACCAGGTCATTGGCTATATGTCCGATGGTAGTAACAAGCTGACAGTCTTCCTTATGAAATGACGGTGTGATACTTGAGTCTGAGAAAGTGAATGAAACCTCACCGCCGCCCATAAGCCTACGAACGTCACTAGCCACATTCTGCCAAGCAACTACACCTGTGCTACTGTTGTTGTTCGTAGCAGTTCCCAACATACCGTAATAGTTGTACCCTACGCCCCTTACTTTACCATCGTTGTCCAGTACAAGAGTATAGTAGTAACCCATAGCTACTTGCCTAACGTTGGTTGTGGCAAGCCTTGGAGTGTAGTTTATACTTCCAGATACATACCCCATCCCTAACTGCGCATAGTCATCGTTTCCGAATGTGTACAGCTTTGAATCGTTTGTTATCACGCCTGAGAAGTAGCCGCCGCAGACGACTGAGCGGCAGTTATCCATAATCTTGTGCGGTACTCCATAGAAGTTGTTTGTACCATTTCCTAGACTTCTACCTGTCTGCCCGTAGTAGTTATACCCCGTACCCCACACAGAACCGTCAGTTTTCAGGAATAGCGAGTGGTATATGCCGCCATCTGCCTGTCGAACGTCATCCATTACAAATGTGAACGAAAGCTTATTGCTTGAGTTATTAATCCCCAAACCACCGTACCCATTGTACCCTGTTGCGTATAGCTTATTTTGTTGGTCCATGATAAACGAGTGGGTGTATCCTGCCCCTACCCTCCGAATACCCGTTGCGACCTTCTGAGGGGCATATGTGTCTGACGTGCTACCATTACCTAACTCCCCGTGAGCGTTGTACCCGAACGTGTATACATCACCATTGTTCTTTAAGGCAACGGTGTGCAGGTAGCCACAAGCTACTTCTTTAACATCTGACATGACCTTTACAGGCGTATAGTTAGCGTTACTACTCCTCCAACCTCTGGAATCCCCCAACTGCCCATAGTACCCGTATCCGAACGTGTACAAGTCGCCGTTCATTAGAAGTACTGCTGTATGGTAGTACCCTTCAGCGACCATCTTCACGTTGGACAGTGAAGTTAATCTTGTCTGCGTAGGGTAGACGGAAGAACTACTGAATCCTAGCTGACCGTGGCTGTTATACCCGAAGGTATAAACATCACCGTTGTTCTTGATATACGATGAATGGAAAGCCGACTGTGTACTCATTATTTAACCTCCCAATGACCGCCTTTTAAGCGGGGTCTCCTACGACTCTGACATCGAAGAAGCCGCCGCCAATGGCTTTTCTTGAAGTGCTTATTCTTACGTAAAACGTAACTTGTTCACCGTGCTCAAGAGAACCCAATTCCAGTATGTGCGTTGGTGTGAACGGTTTGTCTGTCAGGCTTAACTGCACTTTTTCTTCTACGGGGTCTAAGTCCTTCTGGGCCGTGGTCAATATAATATTCTTGACCTTGTACCCCACCGTATTCTTTAGGAAAACCTTAAAAGTACCTGAGGTGTTACCCGCCACGACAGTACCGACTTCAAGATAACGAAGAACCTCTCCGATATCGGTAGAGTAGAATTGGTTATGCTCAGAGACGAACATCAGCCCTGCGTATTCAATCGGAGGATTAGTCACCCAACTAGACGTGACTCCCATGTCGTCTTCCATGACAATCTTTACCTCATGCACGTTACCAAAAATAATTGATTCTTTTGGCAGTCTATACTGGACGTTAATTGGTGTTGGGAGGTATTGAGTCATTGTCCCAAGTGTAGGAGGGTACACTTGATTCCCGTTCACTAGAATCTTGTACCTTACAGCATCTCCGTCACCGTCAGTAATATTGGCATATAACATCTGCCCCCTGACCGATGCTTCTTCAGCTTTGGCTGCTGCATTGAACTTCTTGATCGTAAAGGATTTTGTCACAGTAGAGCCAAACTCATCCACGACATTGACCGTTACTAAGTTGTCACCAATGGAGAGTCTGCTGTTCCTAATGGTGTGGACGTATGTGTAAGGAGTCTTGAGGTTTTCCGTGAACCCTGACTCTGGATATTCAGCCACCCCGTTTATCAAAATCTGGAACTTTGTCATATCCCTCTCAGCGTCAAACACAGCAACCTCTAGGGTCACATTTTCCTTGTGGCAGGTTAGAGTCGAAGCCGTCAGGTTAAGGCTAGTATCCGTGTTTACCTTGGCGATGTTTAATACAAAAACAGAAATGCTCCCGCTAGAATCAACTGCTTCCAAGGTCACAGTGTTGACTCCAATTTCTAAGTCTTTGTTCATTAGCAAATGGTTTACTGCGATTGGAGAAGGCAGTGTAGCTATTGATACCTTCTCCACCCCGTTCACGAAGACTTTATAAGACATTGGCTTATTGTCGATATGGGATATACTACCTGTAAGGGCGTAGTCCTGCCTAGCCACTGTAGCAGGAGTTACCTTCATGTCGTTGAAGTTCGGCTTCCTGTTTCCAATTTTCAGTTGGGTCAGAGCGTACTGGTAGCCGTTAGCCGTTACAAACGTTTCCCCGTCATAGTTATAACTTGAAGCGTTGAAGTAGCTGTTAACGTTATTTGCAATCGGGTAGGCATTAGCTAAATGCCCATCTCTAACACCAAACGCTCCTACGTGCGTCCCTGTTGAGGTAGGAAGAAACACATAGTCATCAGTCACCGCAAAGCTACCTAGATTGTTTGGGTAATACCAAGGAATATCTGTAACGAACTCAGGTACAACATTGTTCGTATCGAGTTTAATCCTGTACAGCTTGGCGATACTCCCCGCAGATTGGTAGTTAGCTAATACGTAGGCGTACCCGTCATTTGTCCGTTTGTTGAAGGCAAACTTTACGCCCGCCCAACTATTTAACGTATCGCCACTAGCTACCTTATTAGCGATGGTATACGACTTGACAAGGGAAACACTCCAAGACATGCCGCTCTTATTGATTAGGTACTTGTGCATCGTGAACGGGTCTTCATTATGGACGGCGTAGAGGTGTCCATTAAAGGGATTGTAATCAAAGCAGTCAGGGTGAGATGTGGTTTGTTGCCACCCAGTTACTTGGTAAGACCTTACACTCTGAACAGCGCCGCCAATATTGGTAGCCCTAGTCATGTGCCAGATATCATTACCGCCGTGACCCGTATCCCCGATCACGTCCAGCGTATTGTCAATCTGAACCAATTGCATATTGTACGTATACCAAGCAGGGATACTCCCCACTCTCTTAATAGAGCTGTCAAACCCCCTGCTTAGAACGTCTCCGTAGAACTCCACTTGCTGAATCGTTTGGTCTTTACTGGCCCCCTTCCTGACAAGGGTTACACTCTTTCCGTACCAATTACCATTTAACGTAGTGTAGGTCCCTGTAATAGTTATGTTGTCCGCTACCTTGAGGTTATCTATATATATGGAAGTATTATACATAGGGAAGCTTACGTGAGACCTGAACTTCAGTTGAGTAAACCTAATTGGCGTGTCCCACTGGAACATGAACCCTGCGTACAGGTCTCCGTTGTCGTCAAACGGGTAAGAGGTACTTCCGGTCATTAAGGCGGTAGGATTCCACCCACTGTACCCACTGGCAAATGCGTAGTCGTACTGAGGGGCAACATTCTCAATAGAATCTGTGTACCATTGCCCGATAAGTCCATTATCTGCGGGCAGTCCTTCTGGCGTGGTCATTGCTAACGAGACTTCTGCCGCAGATAACTTTCTGTTCCAAATACGAAAATTGCGTATATAGCCATTAAACAAGTAACCACCACTAGCCCCAAAGCCACCAATCCAAGCAACATTAGTGACTGAACGGTTAGCGTTGGATGCGTTTCGGTTGGATATGACTTGCTTCACTCCGTCGATGTATAGTTCCACGTTCGTTGGGTTGGGTACTCCGTTGTAGAATACTCCCGCCACGTGTACCCATCTGTTGGCCAGGGAAGCGCTAGGGATTCCCAATACATCGCTGTTGTTTGTGTTAAATCCAAAACCGCCACTAGAAAAATAGAGGTCATAGTTACTCCAACCAAACGGCATAACGCCTTCTACTCCACGCCAGTACATCCAAAATTCAACTGTGTTTTGCGCACCTGCCGCCAGGTTAACCCCTGTCGCATCAATCTGGACACGCTGACCTTTTAGATTAGCCATTATATTGACCTCTCTTCCTACAGGGCATTGCCTGTTACTTTAATCTTGAAGTTGCCGCCGCCAACCGCATCATCGTTCATAGTCAATCGAACGTAAAACTTCAGTGTGTCTCCTGTGTCGTATGAGTCAGGGTAAAGAAGCTCACTCTCAGGAGAAAACGGTGCATTACTTCGGCTTATTTCAACTTTCTCTGATACAGGATCAAGGTCTCCTTGAATGGGTGTCAGCTTAATGTTCTTCACAGGATATCCCAAGGTGTTCTCTACAGTAATTTCATAGATTCCTGACTGCTCTCTTGCGTAAAGGACTCCAACGTTTAGGTACTTAAGAAGAGTACCGAAGTCGGTCGTGTAGAAGTTACTTTCCGTGTCTTTAAACATCAATCCGCTGTACCCTAGTGCTCCTGTACTTGCCCACATATCTGTGTCGCCCTCCGAATCGACCACCTCCACAACAACCGTGTTGGATTGGTTAGTGATTACTTCTTTCTTGGGTAATGTATACATAATTGACGTTGGAGAAGGGAAGGGAATGGAGTACCCTGATTCTGGAATAACCTGCTTCCCATTCAGTAACACTCTGAATCTTACTTGGTCTCCGTCAGGGTCATTAAAGTCCATGTATAGCGTGTTACCTTTCATGACTACATCGACCACTGGCTTCTTGTTAAGTTTTGTAATTGTGCTTTGACCGGACACTACGGTGGTGTTGGTCTTAAAGTTATCTTTCACTTCAATCTTGACTTCGTTAGCACCCATGTTTAATTGGTCAGACCTGAACGAACGTCTGACAATAAGCGGGGAGTTGTACCCCGATACTGTCCAATCGTCCAGAGGAACATCGTTCAATAGAACCCTGTAAGTCATTAAGTCTGTCGGTTCATCCGTCACTATGGCTTCAAAAACAACGTTCTCTTTGTGGGTAGTGGCACTTGATACGGAAGTCACTATATTAGGTTGGTCATTGGTTACGGTGATAGTAAACACCTTTTTGATTATACCGTCATAGTTATCCTTCAACTCTAAAGTTAGTGTGTTCGCCCCAATGTTCATGAGAGAGATTGGAACTGTCACACTATTATTAGTCACTGGAAGTGGCAGTAAAGTTGCAAAGGTATTTAACTCAGTCTCGTTTATTAAGGCACGAAACGTTGCCGAAGAAGCGCTCCCCCTCAAGTTACTGGTAATGTCGAACTTTATTGCAATGTCATTTCCGTGAGCCGTAGTAGGGATGGTTGTGTTAGCTACATCAAGAGTGGTGAGGAATAGTGTTTTGAGTGTAGTCCCGAAGTAAAAGTAGTAAGCTATGCCGGGTTGTGTAGGGTTAAGCTGGATACATCCACCCGCCCCGTTTATTGCAGTTACTCCGAACGAGGGTAGGTTGGAGTTTGTCATCTTGCTTCCTACGAGTGCCCCTGTATTTACATCAAAGCAACCAAGGAGACCATCGGTTTCGTTTGAGCCCGAACCCCAATAAGCCATGTCTCCCGCAACGTACAGACCGCTCCCTGTATAGCTTGAGTCTAACGAGTAACCGTTATCTGCTATGGTGCATGTTCTTACCATAGCCGCTGTCTTGTTGTTTAAGTCCCACTTATAAAGACCATAATTGTTCCTGTTCCAGAACCACACGTACTGCCCGCCATCCCAACCACCACGACCATAACTAGCCATAGATGTGGGGGCGTTGTACTGAACACGGCCAACAACTGCTTGGTCACTCTGTCTAATAGTCCACATAAACAAAAGGCTGTGGCTACTCGACCACCCAATAATGTAGTCCTGACCCTTCTCGGTGAACACGGCGTATCCGTAAGGGACAGAACTTCCACTGGCACAGATGTACGAAATATAGCTGTCATCGCTGACCCAATTTCTGCTTCTTACATATGAACCGATAGTACCGTCAGGATTTTTATTGTAAACATATACAGTGTTCAAGTTTTGGTATGCAACGTATATGTATTTATCTCCAACCATAACGTCAGCAATTTTCCCCGCAAGTGTTTGGGAAGTAGCCTGACCTGTAAAAGCTAAGTCACCAATTTGATATGGCATGAACGTCCCTCCTTATATAGAAAAAGACTGTCTTAGGAAGACAGTCCGAAATTGACTTCGCCGCCCACGCCTTTTCTGAGTGGTGCTTTGAGTTCTGTAGCAATGCGATTATTCTTCTTGATCAGGAGCACACCGTCCATCTTTTGGTCTGCGACTAGCCAGAAGTTAATGTGTAATGGTTCACCGAATGGGATTTTACAAGTAGCCTTGAACTGGAATGTTATTCCGTCAATTTCAATAACGGACTTATACCCGAAGTTATATTGAGTTATAGTAGTGTCAGTGATTGTGCCGCCCCGACCACTTGCAAAGTTTACAGTTGATTCAGCATCTTTGTAGGTGATGACATCATTAAACTTTCCGGAGTGACCCGTAAGGTTATACTCCTTGTCTCCGTCCTTGTATATAACTTCTATGCCGATGCCGTCAAGGTTGAACACCCCGTCACTCTCGAAGAAAAACTTGCTACCGTGACCCATGACACCAAATCGGATCAGCCTGTCCCGTTGAATATCGTAGAAGCTGTTCTCTTCTTGTGTGTCAAAGTTAAATTCAGATAGGTAAGTACCGTCATCGTACTCACCCACCCATATGAAGTCTTGTCCTACAGGAGAGACCCCGTTGTGCTCATTGAAAATAGAAAGCATGATCCAATTTCCTCCTTCATTGTATTGAAGTCAATTTCTTACACGTACTGATAGGACACACGTGTCAGGAATGTTACCAAACCTGCTGTAGCCGTTGGTGGTACGTTTGCACGAAGAGTGACCTTCGAGAAGTTTGCGGTTGTATTAGCTGTATTAACGTTACCATCGTTAGCCGCCCCTTTTATTGTCTTCGCGGCAGTATCCGACTTGGTCGCACGAATATCTTTTGTAACTGTGCCGCCGACAGCCGTAAACGCCGTTTCGGACAGAGAGTCAACTTTAACCTCAATCCAAGTATTGGTTACAAGTTCACCTGTGTTACCGCCTGAACTATCCTTAGTTGTGAGTGTACAGTTTTGCATGTCGGAGACTGCTGTCGAACCGCCACGGTTATTCCAAATCAGTACCGTAAAGGTAGTGGACAACGAACCTGCGTCAACCGTACCGATATCCCACTGAGTTACTTGCGAAGAGTTATCGGATGTATACCAAGAAACTATTGGTGCTGGCATTGTATTTCCTCCCTTAATTGCTTAGTTCTAGAATTGTTCTTTTCAATCTATAAACAATATAAGTTGGGCAGGTGAAACCTTAACAATTGCCGTGTAAAGAATCTATTTAGAATAGTCGCTATATTACCTAGCAGCGTTGCAAAATAAAAAGACCCCATTAGGGTCTTTTTATTACAGAATCTTCTTGTACTTGACAAACAGTACATCAGGGATTCCGTCAGTAACCTTCAACGTTTCAGGTGAGAAGTCCACACCACGGACTGCTCCGTTACCGTCTAAAAGGTAATCAAAGTTGATGCTAGGTGCTTGTACTTGACCGTTAATGAACAGAAGGACAGTCTTGGGTTTAGCCAAACCGTTTACGAAAACGTACTCAGTCTCGCCACCCGTCGCTTCAAACACTTCTTCTTCATCCTCAGTTTCAAGCTTCACCAAGCGGTCGTTCTGAGCCTTAAACTCAGCATCAGCGACAGTCTCTAGGTCAACGATACGCCCCTTAGCAGTGCCGAAGTCTCCTGCTTTAAAGTAACCATTAACCGAGTCAGCGTCACGGTCAGCAATACCAGCATTCAGTGTTTCAACGTCAACCACACGCTGTGCAAGGTTAGCGAGGACAGACTGTACATTAACACCATCGTAGTTAGGGTCAACGACTACACCGACAAGGCTTGCTCCTTTTGTCGCCGCTGTGGATGCCAAGTCGTTACGGATAGCTGTATCAGCATCAGTACGTGCTTGAATCTCGTTGGCAATTTGTTGTACGATGTTAGTCGCAAGATTAGCATTACCATCATTGTCCAGTGTCCCAGAGCCGCCGTAAATATCCTTCATCAACTGGTTAAGATTCATGTAGGCTTTAGCGTCAACAGCGTCGGCAACAAGACCTGCCCCGCCGCTAACAATAGCGTCAACAGGGATTACAGACAAGTTAGTACGTGTGATGTACTTGAAGTCGATTGTCACAGCTTCAGTGAACGTGTAAGCGGCTTCTGCTCCATTGACTTCACTGAAGAAGTCCAAGAAGTATTTACCTGCTGTTTCACGTACCTTACCGTAAACTCTATCCCCGTCTTCGTCGATGAATGGGAAGTCTTCCGTCCCGTTCTTACGGAGTTGAATAGCTACGCCGACAACAGTACCTTCAGTGTTGGAATCGACAGCTACGTTCGTGTTCAGAATGTCATTCGAAATCTCGATGAAGTTTACACCTGCACCGACAGCCGCCCCATTCTTTTGCACGAATACGTCAATCTTTGTATCCTCCAAAATCTCACGGTGAGCATTAAAATCAATGTCTACGTACTGCTCGTTGATTTTGTTGTTAACGTCGAAGTGGTTGTTACGCATCAACTTGTTGTTCAACTGCTCGCCACGGAATCTAGCAATACCTCTAGTTCCTGCCATATTTTTCACCTCTCTTATCATCATTTTGCGGTGTCTTCCTTTACCGCAGATACATTATAAGCAAGAAATCTAATATTTTACCTGATAGGTGGTAGACTGAGGTACTACCTCAGCCGAATCACTAGTTCTATAGTGACACCTTCAATGCCTTCGCCCCGTTCGACCACGTTAACGCGGAAGTGGTCATCCTTGTTGATCCGAGGAACGGAGACAGCGTAAGGTCTACTTGACGTTTTACTAGAACGCTCATCCCCATCCACAACAAGGTTGCTATGGAAGATTGTCTCCCACACAGGGGTTGCGCTGTCGTAGCTTTCCTGAGAACACTTCTCAATCTGGAATGCGGTGTCTGCTATCCCTTCACGTGATGTAGAAGCATAAACCTCAGTGATATCTCCCTCATACGGGAATCTCATGACTAGCTTGGCTATACCATCAAATACCCGACTCAGGACGAACACCATTGTCTTTGATTCTGCCCGCCGCTCAATAGAATCGAGACGGTCGTCAAGGCTATTGTAGGGAGCATCTCCGTCCTTGTATTGCCTAGCCTTACGTACCTCTTCTTCCAGAGCCAAGAACCTGAGTCCATCAATGTTGTCATTTCCTTGACGGTATTCAGGCTTCCAAGTGCGGATAAGTATTTCATCGCCTACCTGAAGCTGTACAGCTATTCCTGCAAGCGGCGTATCCCCTGCATAAGTACCTAAATCCAACCGGATAGTTGTCGGGTCAATCTCTTCGTAGCCGCCGCCTTCCAGCAAGTGTGCCCCGTTAAAGTACACATCTAATTGCTTCGTACCCATCCGGTATTCATGGTCAAGGTGAAGAAACAGCCCACGTCCTAACGCAAGGTACTGCTTGTCCACAATGATTTCCTGCTCGTCCCAATACTGAAACTCCCCACCACCGTAGCGGTGAAGGGTCATCTTAGTTCCTGCCATCCACCCTCACCTCCTTACGTGTGGTTAATGTCCAGAATGAAGTGCAGAGGTTTTATCTGGAATCGGTCTTCCATCCTCTCTACTTTCATCCAGAACTTGCGCTCTCCTAGCGGTGGCAAGTTTCCCATATCCAATAGCTTCGAGAACTCTCCTGTCGGCGTATCCGTCCCATCATCGTGACAAATGTCAGCCCACTCATACCCAAACATCTCCATGTACCTCAAGATGCCTAACGATATCATGTTTGCAGGTTTCTCTTTGGAAGGATTCTGTAGCACCATCTGGACTAGAATCTGATTGTCATACATCGTGCCGAGATACGTGTCGGTCTCCTTATTAAGTTCTCTACCATTCCAGACGACCTTCAGTTCTGTACCGAACAGGT
This sequence comes from Paenibacillus vandeheii, assembly GCF_030433635.1. Lineage (NCBI taxonomy): Bacteria > Bacillati > Bacillota > Bacilli > Caryophanales > Paenibacillaceae > Paenibacillus > Paenibacillus vandeheii. The sequence continues at coordinate 438,253 of NZ_JAROCD010000005.1, read as the reverse complement.
AAATGTCGCCACCGTAGATATCGAAAGCACCAAGGCTAGACAGGAGCGTCCCTTGCGTATCATAGACTCTAATAATGCCGTTGTACGGGACAGTGGGTAGTTCAATCTCACACCCCGTCCAGTTTGGTTCGACTACAGCCGAAGCCACCGAATTACCTTTAGGGTCACAAAGGTAAACGGAGTACCCCATTGGTAGATTACCTACTGTAATCTTGTCACTCTTGCAGAGTACGACTCTATCAAGATTGAGCGTATCGAAGTTATCCTGCTCACGGTTCTTCAGGATGACTCCCATCTTCTCAGCTACCATAGGAGCGGTGTCGAATATCTCCCACCCACTTCCGCGGTCTGCATAGAACGTCCACTTATTCCCTTTCTTCAAAGCCCGCCATTTGCTGTACTCTCTTGTGGTCGTGTCCTTACTCTCAAGAAACTCCAGGCGGTGGTATCCATCCTGCCAGATGATAATACCGCCTTCATCGAGAAGTTCTGTGGGCACATAGTCTGCTGTCACTTCCATTAAAACGGTCTGCTCTTCAGGAACGTCAAACATGATAGAAGTGTCGTTGTCTGTGTGCGGCATAATGACCTGACCCAAAGTATTGTCGATTGAAATAGCATCACTAGGTGAAAGGGTATAGCGGGAATGGATACTCCCGCTATCGAACCTATCATCGAAGATTAAGCCGCTCGACTTCTTATAGATTCCCAATTATTATCACCTACCTTGTTTTCTTCCAGTTCCAGATACTCCAAGAAGCTATCTTACCGAGTATGAGCCATATGCGAGGTTTCTTCGGTTCTTCAGGAGTCTTCAGGATACCGCCCTCCGGTCTCTCAATCGTCGTCTCAATTTCACGTTTAGGTCGTGTCGCGCCTTCCGCCTTCTCAATATCGACTTCAAAGACACGCTTAGGTCTGTCGGCTTCTTCTGACTTCTCAATACCGATCTCTACCGCCTTGGTTGGTCTAGCGGCTTCTTCCGGTTCAGCGATGTTCGTCTCAATAGGTTCACGGTTATTCACAGATTCAGTGTCATCATGGATATCGGTCACAAGCTGTTTCCTCTTCCGTGTGGCAGAATCCAGTTCCTCGATGACCGATTCGTTTTGATACGAACTGTAGTCAGCGAGTTCTTCTTCCTGAATAACTGCGTTCATCTCCTTGCCGCTCGTAGCTTGCTCAGATTTATGGACGATGGCTTCAGCATTGGTTGTCGATGTTGCTGTCTCCATTTCCGAGATAGTTCCGACTTTCCTGCTATCATCAAGATAAGCTGACTCAACCTCATGAATAACGCCCTCTGTAGAACCGTCAGGGTAATCTGCGGATTCTAACCCGAGAACGCCAGCTTCCTCTGAAGTAAAGGATGTTGCCCCTTCAATCTCAGACAGCACTGCATCTGCAGACTTGTTCTGCGTTGCCCCTTCCAGTTTGGTCTCTTCCATCTCGTACTCTCTGTCACCGTAGGTTACTGATTCCAGTTCGTGTAAAACGGACTCTCTTGCCGCATCGCTCTGCCAAGCACCTTCAATTTCATGGAGGATAGATAGAGAGTTTCCGCCACTAATTCGAGCGCCTTCGATTTCATGGGTCACGCCTTCTTTGTCCGCCCGCTGTTCAGCTAACTCAATGCCGAACCATACTCCGTCTCTGCCTGTTTCATTGACTGCGGTCTCCGGTTTGTGCTCATAGCCGACCTGCTTGGCATCTGACTGCTCTGCTGTCACCGTCTCCTGCATGACACCTTCAGCACTGGTCATATGGTCAGCCGTTTCCGGTCTTTCCATCACCCCGTCATACTCCATGCCAGCCGAACCTGTCTCAATCCCTGCGATCACGCCTTCAGCGGTTGGGTCGGATACTGCTGTCTCAGGGAAATGTACTACGCCGTCCTTGGTAATGTCGGACTCTGCGGCAGTCAACGTGTTCGGTCTCAGCCCTTCTCCGAATGTGGTCTGCTCTGCCGATTCAATCGTCTGCATAATGCCGATGTGCTTGTTCGCTTCAGAGATAGCGCGACCAATCTCAGACACGTCTGCTGTCCAGTGTAAGTCGAATAAAGATGCTCCTGACATTTCCTGCGGCATCGTTCCTTCCGGTTCGTTGATGTACCGTCCAGTAGAAGGATTTTCTACAGCAAGTTCTGCCCCTTTGTTATGCTCTGCCTGTACTTCATCCTGATTGGTGGCGACGACTGTCACACCTGCGCCCGCCTGTTTCATTCTTTCAATCACAGCTTGTGTGATGGCAGGGAAGTCGGCTTGAGTAAAGCCTTGAGTGATGCTGTCTTGGATGATGTTCTCCATGCCAGCTTCGATTAAATCGACAGCTTTCGAGCCATACATAATCTCCATGAGCCGCACAGCCTTAAGGATTTCAGGAGACTCCGCAATCACGCCTTGTATCTGCTCGAACGTAACCAAGGATTGGACTTCAGCTTGCATACGCTCCGTGACTTCTGCATCCGTCATCTCTTCTACCTCTGCGTCCGTCCGGTCGCTGACATTATCTGCGCTCATGAATCTATCTACCAGTGGGTCACCGCCCACATAAATCTCAGCGTTGGTCACAAGTTGGATATCACTACTACTGCTTATGAGGTGTTCGGCATCTGTCGCCGTCTCCACGTCAGCGGCGTACGCCTGATTGACCACTGCCTGTGAAGAGAACTCTAGTCTACCCTCGGCTTCAGAGTCGCTAGAAGCTTTTGTAATGCTCTCATTTCCCCATGCGTCCGAAGTGTACTCTGCCGACTCAAGACGATTCTCAGCACCGTTTGCAATGCTCGATGCGCCTGTAAAGAAGGAGATTGCACCGCCCTTATCGAAGTAGAACGATTGCTCTAATCCATCTGTTCTTGCATCGTAGTCCATCTCCACCTTGCCACTCTCCAATGCAGGGATGACCCCGCCCTCCTGCAGAGTGTCAGCAGTGCTTATCCGGTCAATTTCCAGAAACGAACCTGACTGGCTGTCAGTTACTTCAATGGTCTCAAACTGCCCGTCCCGCCTTGTCTCATACGTAAGGAACTCCTGAAGTTCTGCTGTTGCCCTTCTGTCCACGGTCTGCGTGGATTCGATTCTAGCATCCTTGACATGCTTGGTTGCTTGACTGGACGACTCAATGATGTAAACGTCCTCACGGGTTGTCGATTCGGTATACAAGTCAAGGTGTGCAGGCTCATGAACCAACGTCTCATAGGCAATGCTCTCATGTAAAGTAGAATCGTGCACGGTCTCGCCTTGAGTGAGCACCCCATCAATCCCCCCTTCATAGACGGGTTGAATGAGGTCACCTGTCATCGTATCCTGCTGGCTGGCTTGCATGACCGTATCTGTCTGCCCAAACTCCTGCACGTCAACATTCTGATAGGTGTACACTTGGGTAAAAGTCTCAAGGTGAGTATCCTTGTGCGTGTCTACCATGATAAATTCACTCAGCATCGTCGGGTCATGGTAAAACGTTTCTGCTACAATGCTCTCGTTTACCTCTGCATCCCCGCCGCCGTAAGTATCTGTCAGCGTAGTTAGCGTCAGGTCAGCTTCATTCTGCTTCTCTGCATAAATATACGCTACGTCTTGTGCATCAAAAGCCATGTCGGATAATGCTGTCTCTATCAATGCCAGAAATGCGTCCTCCGTGACTTCCAGTCGCCGTGCTTCTTCGATTTTTTCAAGAGTTCCCTCTTGCCTTGTCTCAGCCAATTCGTACCCTTTAAGGGAAGAATCTTTGGTACTAGTCTCAGCAAGTTCGTAACCGAACTCCTTACCTTCACTCACAATGATTGCATACTCAACCTGATAGGATTTTCCGTCTGCCCTGTACATCCCAAAGTCTGCGGACTCGAAATGGGCAATTCCTCCTTGCATCGTGATGTTAGGGTCATGGCTAGCAGTGCTTAGTAAAGCAATCTCCCCGTCCAAGATGTTTCTTACAATGTTCGACAAAACCGCCCGACCTTTTTCCGCATTAAGGCGAACCCCATTCTCAGCCGTGTCGAAGCCTGACATTTGAGCGTCCGCTGATATTCCTGAGGTATTGGACTCCAAGGCATGAATAACACTCTGCTTGTTAGATAGTGAAATGGATACTCTGTTCCCTTCCTCAATGGAGACCTTCACGTCATAAAGATCACCGGAGGATAATTCGTCAAGAAGTGCCAGATGGTCTGTTCGACTGCCTTCTCTCACCGCCGCACCTTCAGCATCAAGTACCTGCTCTAGCCTGCGTACGCTCTGTTGCTCTCCAGTTGTTACGTCCGTGACTGTTTCGCCGTTAAAATACTTATGTATGCCCGACAAATACGATACGATAGATGCGACTACAGTCTCCACCTCAAAACCGTCATACTGAGTGACGTACTCAGCACTCCCTAGCCGGCCGAATAATCCAGTAGCCGAGTGAGGCACTTTATTTGCGCCCTTCATGGTATCTTCAATCAGTGTTCGATAGGTACTGTTAACGGGAGCGGTCAGGTGATATTGATTGTTTGCATTGATAATCTGCTCAAACCCAATTGTCAGTTCATAGCCCTTTTTAGAAAAAAGGGCGGTGAAGCTGATCAGGTAAGATTTCTTACCGTTCATCATTCACCGCCAACCTCCCTTGCTATTTATTACGGGTTCTTCTTCAACGTTTCTTTGAGGATGCCGAGACCAATTGGGGCAAACGGCGACATGTTAGCCAATGTGAACGGACTGACAGGTGTGTCTGCCAACGTGTAGCGGTAAAGTTGCTTGTACTCGTAAGTAGCAAGGACTTCCGATTCAGCCACAGGTGCTTTTCCGTCAAGGAAGTTGATTGTCTTCGTCTCGATATCAACTGTGTAGTCTGTGCCGAGCACTTGGTCTACGCAATCCACCTGAACTTCCAACTTAAACGGAGTTCCGTCATCCTTCAGAGAAGGCGAGTGCGCCATATGGAAGACTTTGTTTACGCCTGTGCCCTTGCCCACTTCTTCATGGTCGGATGTCTCCACTACTTCAAGTTCATCGAGTTGGGAAATGTTCTTAGGGTGTACGGCGTAACATTCATCCAGCTTACCTACAAAACCATCATTCGGGTGAACAATGTACATCGGGGAGATGTGATACTTACCACTATAAACCGATGGATTAAATCGGGACTCACCCGCATCAACGTTCTTATCGTGCGTTATGAACGCGAGGTAATGCTGTTGGTAGTATGTACCACCGATGGACTGTTGAAGCTGTACCCCGCGGTTTCCGTTGGATGTGTTGTTACCGTAGTCGACGTAAATCGCACCCAACTTCATGTCTTTCTTCCATACAACTTCGTCTGCTTCCCGACAACCAGAGATAATGACATTGTTTTTGCGAGGGGACTTACCAAGAGTCGTTAGCCGCCCGATGTACAATGGAGCGAAGTAAGTATTCTCAGCGCCCGGAGTAGGATCTGGACGGAAAAACATTACGATTCGGTCTTTGGTCACATTCCCCCAATAGTACATCGTACTATCACGTTGCCATCCTCTATCAAAGTTCTGCAACGGAGTGAAGGACAGAGCCGTTGGCAGGGATGGATAGATGTAATAAATGGATGAGTAAACAGCATTCATTAGATCATTCGGTTTATCGGGGTCAAAGTTCTTGACTGTGATGTCACCGTAATTCAGCGTTTGGTTTCCAGTGGCATTCAGAATTCTGATGTAGGATGCGTGTAATTCTGCGCCTGCGTCTGGGGCTTTGCCAACGAACGTTACACTATTATTAGTGTAGTCAACTGTGTATAACGTTGAATCCTGTTCAACCTGATTCACATAAACCCTTACAGTGTCCGCTTTAATCGTCGCCACCGTTGGGATTTGGAACAACTTACGAGTTCCATCACCATCCGGTAAAATGGATTCAGGGTCACCAACGACTACAGAACCGCTAACACCTTGTACGATTCGTTCGCCCCGCACATCATCGAATGTGAAGAAGTACATGCGCTTCACTGGCTGAGGTGCAATTGGAGATGGGGAGTAGTTTGCTGTAATTGCGTCAGTCGGCAATGGTGCAGACGTGAATGTGATGATACCGTTCGTTTCATCAAGAACGTAGTCTGTCGAAGCAACAGCGTTACCGTTCTTATAGACGATGACAGAATCTCTGAGTACAGGGAACACTTGGAAGTGGAACTTCGTGTTTAATGTCTCGTTTTCAATCAACGCACCAAGTACGGAGTTCTGAGAAATAAACTCTTGCTCGCCCAAGGTTGGATTGCTTTTCTTGCCGTATCCGTAAACCATGCCGAAGTTCCGCATTTGGTTGTCCGAGCCGAGAGACCGGAACAAGCGGACATCTGCGAACTTCTGACCGTCTTGAGATACGGAGCGGTACTTTATGAATGTATCCCATCCCTTGGAGTTAAACAGTGCTTCAAGGTCTTTAGGGAATAGCTGAATCGTGGAATCTCCATCAAACCAACTCACGATAAATCACCTCTCGTTTGGAATTACCCTGCCGGTTATCCTGACTAAACATACTTATTTAATAGGAATTAATGCCAGGGCTATATTGTTATGGGGTTGTAGGCTGTGTCGGTGTAGGTGTCGGAGTGACCTCCACGCCTTCATCATCTACAGTATTTAAGTACAATCCAATACCCGCTGGACGGTACTGAGTTCCCGGCTTACTTGTCAGTGGGGATACACCCTCAACCAAGAAGTAACGGAATACATCGAATTCATCTGGGCAGTGATCCTTCTTCACACGCAGTTTGTTTGCGTTAAAGGACAGCGCCGATAATGCGATGGTGTCTTTCAGTGCTCCCCGCACCCCTTCTTCTGGATGAACCACGTACAGCTTGGAAGTGTGAACCTTACCGCTGTATCGGGAAGGGTTAAAGGAATACTTGTAAAGAGGATTCTCAGCGTTGTTCCAAGCCCGCGGATAGTCTCGCTTGCCATCCTGCGAAGTACGCATTGGAGGGATGGCATTGGCTGGTGCGTTCCAAGACAGGTAGTACGCCTGATATCGAGCACCGAGTTTACCACGGCTGACCATAACGTTGTCCAATCCGTTCGCAGGATTCTTAGGGTAGGTTTTCATCAGCGGCATGATGTTCGGTTGTCTCTTCGTCGTATCATCGAAGTCGTACTCAGCGATAGCAGTCAACCCCGCTGAACCTGTCTGTGTCACGATAGGTACACTACCTGCGAACATTGCGTAGGCATCATCACCTTCTTCAATGGCATCCAGCTTACCGAAGTAGAGAGGAATGATTGGAACAAGGTTTCCTTCCGGTGCAGGTACGTTGTCACATTGGATGATGAAAAACAGGCTATCTCCGTTCAAGTGACCTTTAATAGAGATTTCTGAGTCAGCCCACCAGTTCGTATTTTGAATCGCATAGTTGATATCGTCGTCGTGGTATTTTTCCAAAAGGTTGGTGCGAAGACCAGCTTGCATGATTGGAGACTGCATCCGATTCCCTTCAGCTTTAGATACAGTGAAGGTAGCCGTCGAGCCTGTGCCTACCCAACCTGCCGCTTCTACTTCGATATCTAGAGCCGCCCGTTTAAGGTCGCCCGAGTTAATCCAAGGCAGTGTTACGTCAGAGTAGTTAGGCATAAGTCCCGCCAAATTCTCGACCATATAGAAGTACAGAGTCTGAGGGGAACGATACTTACGGAACTCGTTTGTAGCCCATTCTGAGAACACCGCAAGTGTTGCAGGAGCCGGAGCTTTAGAATCAGGTGACTTGTTTAGCTTCCGAAGTTGACCAAGGTTCTGATTCCATGTACCAAGAACAGCAACGCCAAACATCTTGCCCGCAGTGTTCTTGTAAATGAAGTGCTCCGCCACGTAGATTGGAATGTCGGCCGAATCAAGACCGGTGTACGTGCTTCGCATAATACCTGCATCAAAAACCACTTTCTTAAAATTTGCGACCGTATCCCATCCTTGAGTAGCAAGTAGGTCTCCTAACCGAGGTTGAATATCCTGTTCCGTTACTTTCGGGGTAAACGATGCAGGAGTTGTGTCGATAAATGGCATTTAAATAGCACCCCTTTACTTATTAGCTTTATATAGCAAGTCCTGCTGTTACACAGGACAGTTTACCAGGTATTCCCACGACGAACTTGACCCCGAACTGGAGGACATGACCACCTTTATTTGTGTTACGCCGCCAACAGGACTGTATTGGAATTGGAGTGAACCTCCGTTAGATACTTCCATGTTGGTGCTGGCAAGCAACTGGTTCTGATAGTAAACATCCATACGGTCAGCTACCCCATACATGTTGTAGGTGATAACGACTCGTCCAGATGAATTGCCCATCTCATGCAGTTTCTCCGTATAAGCACCGCCGCCAGAATCGTTCAGCTTACCGCACTGCAATGTATTAGCCGGTGGGGGTGGTGGAGGTGGTGGGGGCACGTACTTGGCAGTTACCGTTATGGTTGCCGTAGCCGTTGCCTGCTGACCTATTTCATTCCACACCGTAAGCTTGACCGAATACGTGCCGACATTGCTGAACGTAAACGTTGCATTATCGACTGTATACAAGCCCTTTTTCACGTCACTCGTCACTTCCCACCTGTAATTCGTAATAGGGGAGTGCTTACTGTACAGCGATGTGAACTTGATTGACGTGTCCTCTTCTATGCTTGAATAACCAGGGTCGATTGACAGAATCAGAGCTGGAGATTCAGGCGGTGCAGGAGGAATCTCAGGAAGAGTGTACCCCGCCTTCAGAATGCCGAGAGCGGCAGGTCTGTATGGCGTTGCAGGCCTCTTTGTCAGTGGCGAAATTCCTTCGACCAAGTAGTAAGAGTAAACCTCATACCTATTCTCGTCGTCACAGTAATCTCTCACAGCCTTTAACTCGTCACCATTCATTATAGTTAAGGGAGAGGTTAAAATAACGTTTCGCAGTGTTCCGAACGTACCATCTTCAGGATGAACCAGAAGTGCACGGGATGAATGGGCTTTCCCGCTGTACCTTGACGGACTGAACTGGTACTTGTATTGCTCGTTCATGTAATCTTTCCAAGCCCTTGGGTGCTTACGGTTGTCAGCATTTTCCCTTAGCGGTGGCATAGAATTAGAAGGAACATTCCAAGACAGGTAATGCGCCTGATACCTTGCACCGAACTTATTTCGCTTGACCATAATGGAGTCAATACCGTTACTTGGGAAGTGCGGATACTCCTTCATAACAGGAAGCAAAACCTCTTGCTTGATGCTTGCATCGTCATAATTGAATTTACCAGACTGCTTGAGAGCGTCTTCTACAGTAGCCCCGTCCTTGTTGTATGCCGTCCCTGAGAATAAGGCAGAAGGTGTGCCTTCAGCGTTTCGATTGGTCTCGATATGAATCTCAAGAAACATCCGACCGGATACCGGAGTGTAGCCACTCACTCCATCTCCACTCACTGCTTCAATGGTCACAGAGGACATGCCCTCGATTCCCGTGATATCGAATTGCCCCATCAACTGAGCATCGTTCCTGTTACTTGTCGGCTCTACCGCCCCGATGGTATTGAACTTCCCAATCTCCTGTCCTGCGATGGTCAGCGTGACAGCTTCGTCAGGCATGTCGCCGTCCGTGTCACCCATTAGCCATACTTTTACATATGACCCCGCATTAACCATTGGCTTGCCTGAGATAATTGTGGAAGTCTTCGTCTGCTTCCGGTAGAAGTCGAACGTGATATCCCGATTAATAACCTCTTCTGTCAAGCCGTTAACGTCGAAGTCTCCCATGTAGAGAGGAATCGCAGGTACGGCGTTGTCATCCCAAACGGGAGCAGTGTCCGCAACTATAATCAGCATGAGCGACTTACCGTCCACGAACCCTTTGACGAACACCTTACTGTCGTCCCACCAGTTCGTAAATTTTACGTCAACGAAGGCAATCTTCTCTGTGTGCTCAAGCTGAGGGATTCTTGTATGGGACGTGACTATTGGCGACTGGTACATCTGAGGGAAGGAATCAGTAATTCGTGACTGAAGAGCGTTTGTATTATCGTCCAGCCCCCACATGCTTGTCTGCACTTCAACATCCAAAGCCACCCGTTTCAATTCATTGACGTTCTCCCACCCAACCAACATCTTCCCGTTTCCAATCCACTTCTCAAGCTGGTAGAAGTAAAGCGTATGCCGCTCAAAGAGGGCATCTTCGTTAGCCTTCTGAATCGCCCAAGAGAATACGCCGCTGTCCTGCGGTGTTAACTGAGTACCGTAATCGGCATTTTTGTCATAGATTGCGAATGGTACTTTACAGTCCGTCCGTCCAATCTGCTCATTAATGTGAGCCAGCATTGCCATGCCAAACAGGTTTCCCGATATATTTTTGACGACGATGTGCTTGGTCACATAGAAGTCGAAGGTGTCTGCTGACCCGACCGTGCTGTAGTAAATTGCTACCTGACCGGATACCCCTGCTTCAAAGGTAATCGTGATGGTTTCGTCAGTGTTCTTGACCGCTGTGTAATAGGATGTTGGAGCAATCTCTCCATCAAGGAAGATGTAGTAATCATCGTTCAGTACCTTAGGCAAGTCTATTTCAGGGTTAGCCATCGGAAGGTAGAAACGCTTGATTGTTGGCTTGGTCAGCTTGTTGGAGTAGGTTACCTTAGTAAACTCAGCTACCTTTGACCAGCCGTTGGTTGTCATGATACCAGCAAGCCCTTCTAGCAAAAACTCTTCATTTATGGTCGTGTCGAGCCAAGGCGTTGGCTGGTATGACGTATCTGCCATTTAATCACCTCCTTTCTATTTGAGCGTTTGGTAGTTTGCCCATACTACCTTAGGCTTGCCGCCCTCATTAAAGAACTCAAAGTGAAGTTGTGTTCCCTGCTTACATGGGATAATCGCCGTCAGGTACATCCCCTCCGGTAAATCCTTCGTGTAAATGTTCTTACATACCAGCCGTTCCCCTACGTACAAGTTCCAATAGTCTCTTGCTTCATAGTTGGATACGCCGACTGCAACGGAAAGCAACTCACAATCCTCTTGAATGGTCAACTTGTGTTCGACCTTGCCCGCCATTGGGGACTCTATCATAATCCCTTCAATGTACGGGTTCGTTTTGGTAGGCATAAAAGGAGGGTCGAGTCTACCGCCTACCAGATAACTCGCAAAATTTGCTCCGCTAGACATTCACTACACCGCCTTAATATATTCGAGTTCCAGATTCTTAAATAATCCGTTCTCTCTAATAATAGTCCCTCTAACTGTGCTGAAAGATGCGATATCTGTTTCCTCTTCTAATTCCTCATTGACCAAGGCAGGATATGTAATCTCTATCAGGAAGCCTTCCACAATTAAATTGGCATCCCTCTCAAGGGTCAGAATTTCGATTACACCGTTATCGTATGTGTATACCACAGAAGTTACGAGAGCAGAATAACCTGCCAATTCTCTGCGGGCTTCCACGTTAATTACATTCGGTTCTACAAGTGCATCCATGACAGTTAATTCATCGCCGCCAGTGTAAAGACCGGATTTCTTCATCTCCCTACGAATTAAATCGAGTATGGGATAGATTTCATTCGAGTTTACAAAGTTCCTAGTGTCCAAAGTATACACCTCACCTTCAATAGCATTATAAGAAAAAGCAGGGAACAATTAGCGCCGTAAGCGTAAGTGCTCCCTGCCTATGTGGTTATCCTAATTCTGATAAAGACTGCCACGTCAACTCGAGGTAATTGACGATGCCATCGCTGTTACCGACGATTCTGTTCCCCTTAACCAGGAAGTAATTGGCAGTGAACGTATTGGAATCGTATACGTAAACAGAGTCAAGCAGTTCGATTAACGGATTACCTTTGACGACTACGTTCTTCGTCCTTGCCTGACGTTTGTAATCAAAGAAAATCTTATTGGCTACGTCCTCCTTCAAGTCTCTCAAGGAGTTTCCATCGATCTCTTCAATCCAGTCCAACTGAGCGCCCGCCGTGCGGATATTACCCTTGGTTGCGATAATCAGAGACTTGTCGAAGAAGTGTTCCACGATACCCGCTGTACCGGAAATCATCAAGTGATTTCTGACACGCGAGTAATCCGTAGAAGAAGTAACTTCCAGTAGATTCTCTCCATCAATAAACTCCCACTTCATGCCCGCTACCATAGCCCAGTCTGGTGAATCGAGGAAGTCCATCTTCTCCATTCGAAACGTCCCATACCTGTCGCAGTAGGCACGGTAAGGAATATCTTGAATAAGGGACTGTACGGCATCTGAAGCGTTCGTACCTATTGGGAAGGATACACTTGCCACGAACGGATTCTGCCAGCCGCCCACTTCCATAATATTCTCCTGAGTCACGGCCTCAAGTTCCCCGCTCTCCTTATTAAATTTCATGAAGGTGTTCTTCCCTTTGTTCACGTCGATGTAAACTGTGTCCTCAATCACGTAGTCAGGGTTGCTCATATCCTCCGAATGAAACTTCCAAGCGCTCATTCCTGCATGGACAACAATGTCTTCTACAATGCTTGATTTAATCCAGGAGAATGCCCCGCCATCTCCTGCATAAGCTTCTTCCGGCGGGTAATGCATAGGCTTGTAGAAGATAAATTCCTCAAGCATGTCGTACCTGTCCACACAGCTAAACGAGACGGTCTTCTCGTCAGAGTTCTCCGTAATTTCGCCTTTAATCATTCCAGTGAATACACGGACAACTTCTTCCCCGTATCCCGCATAAATCCTGATTGGAGTGTACTCGCTAATAACATATCGCAGTTCTCCTTCTTCGTAATAGCTCAACGGAGACTTGTCCGTCTTAAATGAGTCAGGGAACTCTGGTCTACGCTCCCAAGATGGAGAATAAATACCCGAAGAGTTGTCCAGCGTTAGCCGTGCGGTGCTGATAGTCGTATCAAGGTGGGTGTTGATTTCCCAACTCATTACATCTTTCTCAATGGTGTACATGTCTTCATAAACGAAGTCCCCAACTTCATACCACTTCTCGTCATACGTGTCACCGATGGCAGTAGCTAGTTGCTCGATGGCATAGTCGTTGGCAGCGTACTTCACACTGTCGAGATACATCGTTCCATCCGTCACTGCAAACAGAATTCTGCTTTGGTACGGATAGTCGAATGCCGCCCCACGGATTCCGGTGTTAACCCAGACATCATTTATCTTCACATATACATCGATATCCGTTTGGTCATGGCAGACTACAGTGTACTCGATAAAATCAGAAGTCGTGTTTAGCTTATACGTGCCGCCACCAGATGTATAAATTTGGTCATCCTTGATGTTCAGAAGAAACCCCTTCGTTCCATTACTAATAACTAACTTGCCGCTGGTACCGGCGGCTGTCTTCAGGCTAAAGTTAATCGTAAACGGAAACTTCTTGATTTTACCTAACCGCTCGATACCTGCTTCGCCTCCGCTGGTTGAGATTGCTTGATAATCTCCCTTGTCCTTCTGTACAACTGTGCTGTACGGAGTCCATTTGTTGGCACTGTTCATTTCATCTTCAAAGTCCCACATCGCCTTCGACTCAATGGTCTCTACATCGAACTCTTTCGCTCTGAGCCACAAGATACCGAACTTTCCTCTCGATGCTTTCGAGGAATTGGCGAAAGTGAATTTCACCACGTTATGTCCTTTGGGCATCGGGATGGAAGGTGGGTATGCCACTCCGTTTTTAGCGCTAACCCCGTTGATACGAACTACTTCGTAATCATTAACTGTGACAATAATTGTGTCATCCAGTTCAAGGTCAGAGAAGTATGCCCAGCCAAGGTTTCCTGCCTTAAACCAATCGTGCTCGAAAACCAGCGTCTTTGCCTGCCCTGCCCCGCCCGTTCCGTTAAATCCGAGAACGTTCATCGAAGTCTTGTCATCAACAACGGTCATTTGCACTGCACCGTTTGTCTCTGTGTACTTCTTGACATCAAGCGTAGTCTTCTTGGTCGTAAAATCCTTAAAGTAGGTTTGTTTAGTGGTTGTCCTGTTGTATTGGTACGTGACGATTTCCTTATCGATGCTGGCATCTCCAGTCGAGTCTGCCGTTCTTGGTTTACCATCGCCCCAAGACTTGACTCTTACAACAACGGGCTGCCTTCCAAACTTGAGGGCATTCGCCTTCGTATCATAGAGAATGTCAATTCGGTTGCCTTTGATATCCCCGCCCGTATCATCTGCAAGATACTCTCCCCAACTCGTTCCATTGACAATCAGTTCCACTTTGCTCTTCAAAGGGATGACAGAGGGATCTACCGCAATAATCTTCCAGCTCTTCCATGTACGAACGTCTGTACCGCCCCGTGTGATTCCAATACAGCCGGGGCAGTCTGCTACATATGCCGTTGCTTCCATGTTGTATTCCACGTAGGAGGTCGAGTCTGCCATTACCCCTGAAGCGTCCATTAGAACAGAAGCATCCTGAATGTTCCTTGGGTCAATTTTCTTGCTTGCTGTCTGAATAGTTTTCTTGCCCCGAAGGTACGGTTCAGGATTCTGTGCTACGTCGTTAAATCGTACTTCAAAGTGCAAGTGTGTTCCGTCACCGCCACCACTGGAGATGGAGTGTCCGGTATTACCTCCAAGACCTACAAGACCACCTGCGTTAACCTTATCACCCACACTGACACTGATTTTGTTTAAGTGGGCATACCTTGTCTGCCATCCGTTTCCGTGATTGACGTAGACGACTTTACCGTACCCTCTCAAGGTGCTGGCGATGGCTACTGTACCTGTCCACACAGCGTATACAGGGTCGTTCATCGCAAGGTCAAGGTCAATCCCTTTATGCTTCTTCCGGGAACAGCGAGGGTCTGTCTCGAACCAGTCGGTGATATACATCCCGTTGATGGTACGCTCCCCATTCTCCTTCCCATGCATCGTTGAACTAGCTTTTATTGGCATTGAGAAGTCTGCGTTTCTCAGGTCGGTGCTGGTATCAACCAGCGTACCGTCAACGTAATTCGTAATCTTCTCCGCTTTGTCGATGGATAGCATATCATTCACTGCACTGTCTACCACGTACTGGACTGCATCGTATTTTCTACGGAAGCCCCGCACGTATGATGTTTTGTCCAACTCTACGATTACCTTCGGCTCGTTCCCTAGCGCGTTCACACGCTCCATAATTCCTTGTAGCAATTGCCTTGAAGGGTAATTAACGTTAGATACATAAGCCACTTAAGCCACCTACCTTATCTATATTTCTCCGTAATCCACTCGATAAATCTATTGAGGAAGGTTACCGCTTCCGCTCTTGTAATACATGCTTCCGGTTCAAACTTGCCATCTTCATAAAGTGGGAAAACATAACACCCGTCATGGAATTTTTCATCTAACAGGGTCAGTACATCGTTCGAGTACCATTTGGAAAGGATAACATCCTTATCCACAATCGGTCTCAGCGGCGTATCATTGTATGTGAACGCACGGTCGGTGTACCGATTATGCAGGTTCTCGTAAATACGGCTCATTAGTGCGAAGAAGTCTCCGCGACGAATACGAACGTCTCCGAAAAATCGGTCG
The DNA here is from genome assembly GCF_030433635.1 of Paenibacillus vandeheii. Lineage (NCBI taxonomy): Bacteria > Bacillati > Bacillota > Bacilli > Caryophanales > Paenibacillaceae > Paenibacillus > Paenibacillus vandeheii. The sequence goes on along the minus strand of NZ_JAROCD010000005.1, from coordinate 422,797 downwards.
TTGTATGTCACCCGCCCTGATTCCACGACGACCGTTTCACTTGTACGTCTATTCACCCCATTAATTACGGCGTTATACCCTATGACAGCAGGGAAGCCATTGTACATGTATGGTAGGTAAACTTCACCTTTATGAATTACAAACACGTCACGCTGAAATCCGATAGCGTTCCGGATGACCACGCCTGCATCACTTCCTGCGCCAACAGTAACGAAAAGTCTCTTCAGCTTAACCCCAAGGACTGTACAAGACTCCGGTTGGTTGCTGTAGCTGAAGTAGTATGTAGAAGCGTACTTCAGGGTTGCGTGTGGCATCCGGTAGTCGCCTACTCCATTGTATGGGGTATTGACACACCCGATATCTTTCCGGTCAGGGATGCCATAAGCAATGACCACGACTTCGATACCCGCCGACAGTGGGTTGGTCATTGTGACTTTTCCGTTCTCTACCTTCTCAGGAAGAACCTCTACCCCGTTCACGATAACGAACACCGGATTACTCATGTGGTATTTGTAATCAGGTACAAGAAACTCTTGCTGTCCGCTTACGGTCACGAAGCGCTTAACCATTCTCTCGTACCCTTCTTTGAACACGTTGTACGTCATGCCGCTTAAGACTTCTACGTCACCTGTCAAATCCGTTCTCATACGAGTAATCTCAAGTGTGTCACGGTAATACCAATCCAGCGGATCTACGTCAATCCATCTTTTCATTTCTTAGTACCCCCTCAGCAACTTGTCTACGTGTCGGTACGTCCGCATAAGGAACGTAATGGATTCTGCTCTTGTAGCCGCTTCGTCCGGACGGAAGTAAACAACAGACTCCCCGTCTGCTTCCCAGTTCGTTGCGATAAGTCCAAGCTGTTGCATATTGTCGATATACTTGTTTGCCCAATGATCTTCGATATCAATGAACTCTGTCATGTACTTGTATTCAAAATCTTGCTTGCGGACAAGAGACATGCCGATGGTTACGATGTACTTCGTTTCCATCTCAGCGGTCTTAATATCGGGTTCTCCGGTCACGATGCCGATGTAAACTGTACCCTTCTCGTCGTAATACTTATGTTGAGAGCCGATGAACTGAAGCCAGTCGGCATATTCCTTCTTAGAATAAAACAGCATGGTTAGGGTAGCGTTATAATGAGACGTTCCGTTCTGCACAAGTCCCGCAGAAGATGCCAAGGTCTGGTTGACATGGGTCTTCAGGTAAGGCGCCGGCGGTTTGTACTCCGTAATCAGCTTTGCTTTGACCTGATTAAACTGGACTCCGTTGTCGTAAAACAGTTTCTTCTTATATACCGAATCCTCTGACAAGAGGTTATTTTGTTGTGTCATGGTCGTACCTCCTTATAAATTAACTCCCCATCTCATTATAAGACGGGGAGTTATTTCGCTAACTTCTATAGTTGCTAGGATTCATAGCCTGTTGGCTACGAAGGTTTCCTACCCGCCCTACAGACAAGCCTTGTCCAATGGATTGTCCGACTTGTTGCAACTGGCGGTTTGTCATGCCGTTGGTGATGTTAGGAAGCGTGATGTTGACGGTGACATCCCCTGTACCGATGGTTGTCGTGTTGTGAGTGTTGCCACGGGTAAGGTACTCGTAGCGGCTCATAGCATTTACTCCATTAGGCATGTTGAACGTTCCCGCTGTGGATTTCATTTCATCCAAGATGCCCAACTGAGCCTGTAAAGATTGCTTTTGCAAGTCTCGAATTTCAGCGTTAATCTTAGTTGTTTCGTCCGCTCCAGCCGAAGGAAGTTTAGCTTTCAGATCGGCAATGACTTGGTTGATTTCAGATACCTCTTCCTTGGCATTGGCAATCCGCTTGTTACGAAGAATAGGCGAGGAGTCGTCAGGGTTTCCAGTCCGTAACTTGAGTTCCAGCAACTCATTCTCACGTTCAGAACTGTTGTCCTGAATCTTAGCCCTGCCAATTCCGATGGAAGCAAGATTGTACTCCTTAATAAGGGCTTGCTCATTGGCGATTTCATTCTGAAGCTGTAAAACCTGCGTTGCTTGGTCTTCGGATAGGTCTCCGATGGCTTGGATTGCTTGAAGATTCGCCAACTCATTTTTCATCTGAGATAGCTTAGTCAGTGTAATCTTCTTCATGGTGTCCAAGTATTCTTGAGACTGAGTGTCCATGTTGTACGCCGCCGCCAGTTCCTTTGCTTGAGCAATAAGGTCAATGCGAGACAAACTGTTGTTAACCTTACGAACCTGACTTTGATACGAATCTTGTTTTGTGTTCCACTCTTCCCGAAGAATTTCAACTTCCCCTTCGGATGCCACTTTATCTCTTGTCGAAGTAAGGTTATCGTAAGCAGTTTTGGCATCTTTGTACTCTTGCGACTCAGGGTCAGCGCTGTCCATGACCGTCTTGGCGTTGGCGATATACTTGTCAATGATATCCAGTTCTTCATTCAATACCTGACGCATGGATTCAGTCTGCTTCTTACGCAGTGCAATGTACTCGTCAGAGTCAGTCTTCATTCCACTCATGAGGGCACGAAGCGTGTCAATTTGGCTAGTGTCCTTAATCTCATTGATACGGTCAGAGACACGGCTTAGAACAGAGTCAGAGTCGATGGAAGGGGAGTTGACCGCACCTTTCTTGTACTTCTCCTCATAATTCTTCTTCGCAATCTCTTCGAGTCTCTTCTGCTCTGCCTCTTCAAGCTTTGATGCTTCGTACTGCTTGGTAATGGCTTTCTGACGGATCTTTTCTGTTTCCGCAGAACGTCCGGACTTGGTGTTAAACTCAGCAACGGCTTCCTCTACTGTCTGTCCGCCGCTGGCTTCCCGTTGTTTGAGCCATTTTGAAAAATCCACCTGACTTCCCGAGAATTTGAAATAATCCATCATCTCGCCCATCATGTCGTCGCCTTCAAAGTAACCGAAGTTGGATGGAGTTCCACCGAATGCGGAAGATATCCCGTTCATTGCGGAGTAGTAAAGCCCTGTCGCGGTATTCCGAGCCAAAGCCCAAGAGGCTTCGCCTTCAGCCTGCGCATTAATCTTGTTAGACATGCCTTTCAGGTCGTTGTCACGGTCGTCAGCCTGAGCAAGTAACCTTTCGTCATCTGTTGACAGGTAGGACTCTGTCAATCCTTTAGCCGCTTGAGCGAGACCGATTGCCCCAGCAATCTCCATAGCCATCTTAGCGAAACCTCCCGCCAAGTTTTTAACAGAAACCAGAGCCCCCTTGCTTAAGTCTGGAATATCCTTCAAGAACTGTTTGAACCCATTCTTGAGGGATGCCGTAGAAGACATTCCAGAGTTCATGCCTCGTACAGCATTGGACAAATCTCCGAAGGCAGGGGAGGATTGTCGAGCAGAAGCAGCGGCTTCCCGCTGGGTCTTCTCGTAATCATCCATCGCATTATTCAGCTTTTGGATATCGTCAATCGGAGGTAATCCGTTCCGCTGCCTGTCCACCAAGTGGTTTTCAAAGCCCTGGAATTCTCCTTGAGACATTTGGGACATCCTATTGGACAGTTCAGAGTAATTGGTATCGCTTGCTCTTTGTGTATCAAACACTCCCCGACTGGCGGTGCTGCTGTTCAGGGTGGTCAGGAGGGTAGGGGTAATGACGGAAGCCAATTCAGTTCGGGTACTTAGGCGGCTGTTGTACTGCTTCGTCCGGTCGAATTTTTCATCATCCGTCAACTCCTTGCCCGGATTCCAATTTTTAGCTTCGTCCATCGTGCTAAATAGAGTCGGCAAGTCTTTAACCTCTACCTTATTAGAATCCAGGTAGTTCTCATAGTGCTTGCGTTGCTTTTCCGTCAATCCGTTCAAATCACGTAAATAACCACCAAGTAATGGGTCTTTCTGCATCTCCCCGACCTCTTTACGCGTCATGTTCTTGATAGAATTATCAACATTCATGCCCGATACGTTCTCCAGAAATGAAGTACGTGCAGACTCCCTCTCGAAGTTTGCACCAATCTTCCCAGCGCCCCACTTAACTCCCTTAAGCAGCATCATCCCAATCAATACGTTAGTTAGCACGTCTCCTAACTTGACGAACAATTGGGCATTCTTTGTCACGTTTTCTGCCATGTTCATAAGTGCGTAGGACACTTTATTGATGGTAGGGGTCATCTCCTGAACAAGAGCATCAAAGGCAATGGATATGCTTTGCCCTGCCCGTTTAGTGTTGACGAGTGGGTTGTCTACAGACGACTTAACCATCTTCTCATATTTAGATTTGTCAAAGTTTCCGCTAACTTCCATGACTTTAACGAACGTGTTCATGATTTCGTGCATCGTAGCCGCACCTTTGGAGGATTGGTACGTACCAAACAAAGCATCGTTGGTATTGCGGACGGTAGGGCTGTCTGCACCGGACAACTTCTGGGCAATGGACTTAAACAGTTCCTCCGCTGGAACAAGAATCTTCGCTCCTGTGTCATCTACTTTCGCTAGACCAAGTTCCTGCAATTTCTTCATGGCTTCAGGAGATTGAAGTCTGTTGGCTACTTCTGCACTGTCGTCGCCGTAGTATGGATCAACCTGTGATTTATCCTTCTTGTTCAGTGCACTAGGAGACTGTAATCTGTTCAGAATGGATTTGTAGAAGTTACTGACATTCGCCCCTTCAAGTGATTTTGCTTGGAGGGTTGTACCCGCCATAACGATTGACGTTTCAGGGTCAACTTTGGAACTTGAACTTTTCAGTGCATCAATAAGTTGCTCAATACTTGCTTTTGTCACGTCGGATACAACCGCCAAAGGTTGTGCGATTCTATCCTCCAAGTCAGCCACCTCAAGTCCAAACTGAGCCTTCGCTGACTCAAGACCATTGGCGATATTGACAGGACTACTTCCAGGGGCTAGTGTATGCAACTGAGCAGTTACGCGGACAAACTCCTTCATTTCTATAGGATCATCAAGCAAACCAGAAGCGATGCCCCCTACTTGATAAAGCTGTTTGTAATCTGTACCGTAAAACATAGATTGCTGTCTGATAAAGTTTTGCAGATCACTAACAGCACTCTCCACGCCAGCCATGTTCGTCGTTCCAAGAGGGTTGCCGTCTTTGTCTTGGTTGTATTCGTCCTTCAACTTCAAGTTCCGCATCATTTTAATCTGTTCAGGCTGAATATTCTTAAACGCCTCAACTGCTTTAGACATCGCCATCATTAGAGCATTATCGAAGGCTCCCGAAATTCTTTGACGTATGATGTTAATGATTGCCCCTTGTACAGCTTCGGCGTTAACCGCTCCCAACCCACTATCCTTTTCACTGCTACTGCTTCCTTTAGATGCAGTTCCTCCACCGCCGCTGTGACTGTCAGAAGAAGACGAACCAGAACGAGAAGTAGAAAGGCCAAGTTTTCCTGCATTCCGAATCTGAGTATCACTGTTAAGTCCACTTGGTCCGGATTGAACCTTATTAATCTCTTGGATGATAGACTGCACCTGAACGTTTACCTGCTCACGGATTTTGTTAATCAACGCATTGTTGATGCGGTTAATCTGATTCACGAGGTGATGCTTCAGCTTAGGTTCAGGGGTGATTTCCACATCGTGTATCGCCTTTATTAATTGGTCAATCTCTTCCTGAACATTGTTGCTCATTTTCTTGTCAAGAGCCTTTGCCACTCGTTCAAGTTGAGCCTTCAATCCAGCGCCACGAATAGAGCCTAAATCGACCGTGCCGAGCGCTTCCAGCTTGTCCACCGTAGTATCAAGTTCCTGAGCAAGAATCTTCTTGACCTTCTTGCTTAGGTCGCCTAATGGAATCTGCATCTTGCCCGCCATTGCAGTGTTAATGCCTGCAACGGTTTTGTTAACGTATTCATTCAGGCTTTGTTCAAGTTCGTTAGGGATTTTCTTTACCTTGTTCGCAACTTCCATTCCGCTCATGTCAGGAACTTCAACATCGAGTGCCTTCAACAATTTTTCCTTAGCTTCCTTGATTACCTTGTTCAAATCTGCTTTGGAAATTTTCATGTCACTGATATCGGCTACGTCAGGGTTCTGAAGCATACTCAAAATCTTTTGTTTGATTTTATTGACGAAAGCCATGACCGTTTCCTTGCCAATCGTAATCTGTAAACTGTCAAGAGTTTCCGATTTCATCAGGTTGGATTTTTGCTTCTGGATAGCACTGACAAGGTTATGAATTTGCAGTTTGATGACCTTGGCTACTTCTTTATTAATCTCGTTAAAGTCATCTTTACTGATAGGAAGCTGTTGCCCGCCGGCGTAGTTAGGGTCGATTTCAATGTGCATGTCACGAACGTACGTCCGCAACTCTTCGTTGATTTCATTTTCAATTTTGCCCAAGATATCTTGAAGAGTCTCAAGCTTAACCGTGAGTCCAGCCGAACCTAACTGCTCAAGAACAACCCCATTCCCTGCGATGAGATTGTTGAGTTCATTTGTCAACGACTGACGGAGATTGCTTCCAGCCCCACGTGATACCTGCGATTGCAAACCGGACAGGGACGAACGCATTGCGTCAATCCGCTGCTCCAATCTACCAAAACTAGAATCGAGAGTTTCCATCTCCTGTCCATATCGAGCCATATTATCTATGGATTTCTGCAACTCTAAAATCACGTCAGTTTGGATTTTGTTGTTCATAGTCTCACCACCCTCATAAAATAAAACTCCTGCCCCTCCCTAGAAGGAAGCAGAGCAGGAGGAATTATAATAGCTGTGCAAGGAAATTCATGTCTTCCGCATCGGCTACTTTATAACCATTCACGTATTTACCGTCAGTTGTTACTTCCTCTTCACTGGTTGAATCACCAGCAGGAACGCTTCCGCCGAACAGGCCGCCAAGCGACATGGTAGAAACCTTGATAGTAAACTGAATGTGTTCGTTGCATTGTTCCAAGTAGTAACCTAACTGAGGTAAGGTTAACTGCCACACATCATGCTTTTTCAAGTGGCAGTAGTGGGCAAGTTTGAAGAAGATGTTAGCCCAATCGACAGGCGGCTGACTGTCATAGTCTTCTTCCTCTTCCTGAGTGGTTACATGGACTTTTTTAGCCCATTGAGACCAATCATGCAATCGATAATCTGTTTAGCCGTCTCCAAATCAACGTATTCGCCAAGATGCTCGACCGTCATGTGTTTGTAATATGGCTTAAATGCCATAAGCAGCACTTCAAGCAATTCTTCAAATCTATCTTCCTCATCTTCAGGGATAAGGTTAGCGATGATTACACCGGAATCAATCGTATTAAGTCTCTTCATCAATCTTCGAGCATCAAGCAACCCTAGTGGTGGGATGTAATAAGTCTTACCGTCACGTAAACGAACCTGTTCATCTGTCTCGAAGAATACTTTCTCACGAATGTCAGCTTCCTCTTGGGTCAGTGGCTTCTTCTCTTCTTCAGCTGTTACCTGTGGAGTCTGCTCTTCTACTTGACTGGCTACTTCTTCAGCGATGCCGCCAGCTTTTGGGATAACTAAATCTCGTTCACTCATTTTAATAGCCCCCTTTATATTTCTCCCCCAAGAAAAGTGAATCGAATTGACCACAGAGCGGGGGAAGTCCCTGCAATCAACTCACAGAACATTCTAAGTAAGTAAGCCTAGACTCTAACATTAGGTATGTAAAAAAAGACTCCCCGAAGGGAGTCTAGTGATTAGCAATCTTCCGCAGATACAGAACCAACTTCATAACGCTTGATAGAACCAAGCTTACCGTCCGGACGTTCAGGGTCGATTACAGTCAGCGTTACGCTATGCGTGGACGCTTGTTGACGTTGTGCGTCCAGAGTGAAGTTGGACTTCACACGGCATTGGAACAATTCGGTTTGATAACCTTGGATTGTACCGTCCTTCTGCTCGAACTGACCATCGTGAACAACGTGTACCGTCAACGGCATGTCCTTGGTTGTGATATCGAGGATATCAACAACTTCGTTCCGCTTGTAGTTAACGTAAATGTTTACGTCCTTGAGAGCTGAGTTGAACTTCAGAGTGCCGCCGCTTATTACGTATTGGTCTTCCGTAGGGGTAGGGCTAGTCGTTTTCTTTAGCAATTTGTTACCTTCCAGAGTACGAACAGAAATCTGAGGGTCAACGTTCAGGGATGCTCCGTACACAAGATCAACAGTAAAGTCTGAGCCGTTCTGTTTAACCGTGTGCTTTTCTTCCAGCACCCACACGAAGCCGTCAGGGTCTGGTGTAATCCCAGCCAGTGCAGCAGCGTAAACGATGACAACCGTTTTACCTGCCAGCGCCATATCGAATACGACATCCTGACCCGTTACCGTAACGTCTGCACTCAGGTCAGCGCCGCCCACAGCACCCTCGAAAGACTTAGGTGTTGGAGAAGCAAGAGCGACTTGAGTAAGTTTCGCTTGATACGGAGAAGCGGAAGGGACTACAAAGGTCTCAGTGACCATGCTGTACGCCGAACCAGAAATTCCTTCACGGAGTTTCGAGCCAGTAGCCAAACGTACAAGGTTAAGGTCGAACTTAGCGGATTCCGCTGTGATATCAATTGTCTTCTTACGAAGCAACGTATCCAGTGCTACGCTAGAGTCACCGCCCTCAATGTCCTGCATGTCCAGCTGAATATCCAGACGCATGTTGTTCAGCGTACCGATTGTAACGAGGTCGTCACAGTTCGGGATTTTCGCCATGAACTTACCAGCGCCCTTAATCAACATTTTTTTGTTCTTAGTAATCTTACTCATTCAGAAAACCTCCTTATATTCATCTATCCCAATGGTGAAGCATATTTGGGTGAAATACTTGTAGGTGTTCTCTAGGTCGATGTCGTCTTCAGCACTTGTGACATACTCACCCTTGAACACACTTCCTTTTGGCATCCAAAAGTATTGGACGTCGAAAATTTGGCAAATACGGTCAGCGATGTTCACTGCCAGTTCCACGTCATCCTGTGTATAGATATCGAAGTCAACGATGAACCTATACTCAAGGTGATTTTCGCCTCTTGCGCCAGGATTTTTGTAGAACGTAATCAAGGGCAAGTTGTGCTGAACTAAGTCCTTCGGCTTCTTCCTCTTCTGAATCTTCGTTCCCAAATCTTCCAGAGAAGTGTCTGCCGCCAGCCCTAGCATGGCAAAAATCTCAGGGTCATGACGAAGCGTGGAATGAATATAGGCGTAAACATCAGAGACGCTGATCTTTCCCATATCATCACATCCTCTTATGAATGCTTCGTATACCAATATAAGTTGAAATGGGTATATTTCTAACCGCCCTGTGTACTGCGTTGTCCACCATCGAAATGGACTTATTAAGGCTATATTCGAACAGTGAGACGGTGGAATCTCTACCTAAATGGTTCTTTTTCATTCTATTAGGAGCGCTCCTGACGTTGGATTCATGGATGTTGTCGCCCAAGTCTACCCACTGCCCATAGGGTCTTTAGAAGCTAAGTAGCTGGTGTGTGTTCTATCGATGACCATCACCTTCCATCCCAACTGCCCTTTCTTTACTTGATTTCGATAATGGATGCCACAGGCTGGCTACCCGAAGTCATAAATAGCTTCCGAGCCTTGAAAGCCTTTTGCTCCTTGAAAAGCAAACGTTGCTCTTCATTGCCCACTCGGAGATTCGGCTTGTCACTAACATAGATATCTCCGAAGCCCAAGTTCTCGACAATCAAGGTTGTATCTTCTTCTTGAGCGTTATAAATGAACTGACCGAAGATAGAAAGTTGTTGGGTGAACTCTGCAACCACATCGCCCTCCAATCCATCCACGCTAACCGTCTCGGTCTCTTTCTCAGGGGCTTTAGGAGTCCTCTTACGTTTGTTTGTTGTTCCTGCCATTGTTAAAATGCTCCCCTCATTGTGATATGTAATAATTCAAACCAAGTAAAAAGTCGTCCACTAATTTCTGACCAGACTTGTGTTCAGACGGGTAAACATGTTCTTTCAGCATCCCAAACTTCTTACCACCTTTCTATCTTTGTCACAAGTCATTATAGGTAGGTGAAGTCTCGCTTTAACCGAAAGCTTATAAAAACAAATAGCGTGACCCGCAGGGTAACGCCACGCTTTGCCATAGTTTTACTCAGTGAGTATTTTCACTACCCCTTGCCTATGTTTTATTATTCTATATATCTTTCTTTTATATCTCTTAATCTTTTATATCTCTTTATACGGTGTAAACTTTACAATACAGAACTCACAACAAATGCACTTTTTACACTTCATAGGGGTCTGTATGGTAAACCGTACACTTCAGACATAACATGCAGTACGTATCTGGCGGCGGGTGCTAGATATTGTATAAAAAGTAATATATGAACACATATATAATCTACTAATCTTGTGAATAATGTCTCTACCCACAAAATGAGAGGTAGTGAGATTACATGAGAGCAAGCACGTACGGCGTGGTAAAGGACGTAGAAAATGAGAGGTATTTACTGGCGGCTGACCTATTCGAGAGAGGGTTGAATGCTTCGGCTATTACCACATACCTTGCGGTGACGAAGCTTCTGAGCGATGGTAGGACGGAGTTCCCGTTGCAAGATGAAATCGTAAAGCTGACTAAACTGAGCAGGAAAACAGTTGTCATATCGTTACAGGCTTTGGAGGATTGCGGACTACTGGTCTACGTTTATACCAAAAGAAACAGAGCCACGGCGTAAGTTGCCTGTGGCTTTGTCTTTAGTTTCTGGATGCCCCCATGAGGGAAGGCATTGGCCAGTGTTCCAGTTCTTCAGGGTCTTTTGCAAAGTCCATGTTCAAGTCTTCCCATTTGATGTTCGGGTTGATTTCCCACGATGCCCGATAGATGACATTATCTCTGGAAACTCAGGGTCTTGTCCCTGCTTGTACTTGTACATCTCTTCCGAATCGGCAAATTCAGCTATATCAATCCATCCCTTCTAAGCGCATATCAAAACGTTCAATCATAAACTCGAAAACGGCAGACAGGTTTCCCTCAAAATAGTGGTCAGCCACCTCCTGCAAATACTTTTTATTCTCGGGAGTTGTTCTCAAGTAGATTCTCTCTGTTTTCATCACGATAACCCTCTCTTCTTCATACACGGTCTACAGCCAGTGAGTGTTTTTGGCAGAACTTGCATCCGTTGGTTAGAATCATCTAACTCTTCAGGCAAGATCAAGTAGCCGTATCGGTTCATGACTTTTCCCTTAATTTTACCGATACAATGGAGACAAAGCAGGGGTTCTCCTTGAAGCTCTTCGGCAACAAAGTTCTCCCTTGCTTTATCTGTGACGTACCTGAACTCGCACTTAATGCACTTGATTAGCGAATCCATTTTACGTCAATCCCTTTGTTCGACTTCTTACCGGAAAGAGTCAAGTGTGATTGAGATGGGAACGATTCTTCAAAGCCGTCACGCACCGCGTACTCCGCAGTGTTGACAATCGTATTTCGGCAAACCAGCCAACGCTTCTCTTCTCGAACCAATCCATTGTACGGGTCAATAGCGAATCTCTTGATTGGCTTACTAAATTCCTTGTGCCAATGCCCACAATATGTAACGTTCAAAGGTTTTACAGGCTCAAGCTTGTCCATTACAAAATAAATTGGTTCTCTTGGATACATATATTGTATATATATTCCACCTTTACTGAGTTTTATGACTCCTTCAATATAGTCACCGTTCAGTAGAATACGAAAGTTATGTTCATTAGTCTTGGCGAAGTCAATCGCTCTATCAAGCAACCTAATATCGGCGGCTTCAGACCCGATATGCAAATCATTAAGTAATAGTACATTCAAGTTCTTCACCGATGGGGCGGTAAAACCTGATTTCAGGTATTTCATTGTTATCCCCCTAGTCCAAGTAATTTTCTACGTATCTCCGCTTTCTTCTTATCTTGAGCACAAGGTCGGCACTCGTAAATTCCCATGTACCTATCCACTAACTCTTGATAAGGAACATTCAAGGTATCCGATAGACAGTGGATACATTTACTGCCTTCCGTCTCATAGATAGTGGCTAGAGCCTTTGCATTCTGCGTAATAAACCTTCCGCAACCGCATTTCAATATGACCACCTCATTTACCAATATAGGTAGGTTTGTGCGTACTTAAGCTTTTTGTACGTACTAGACGCAACCTTTCACGTAGATGGCTCGACTGCTGAAAATGTAAGGAGCAATCTAGTGAAATACTTGAAAAAGTTTTTTTAATTAGAAAGCACACTCCTAGACTTACATATCAATCATGTGCAAGCCAACTGACGATTCTCGAAATTGACTAGTGTGAAAGACTTGGTGTTCGTGGCGAAATAGTAAACGTTCAAGGCTGTGAACTTATGTGGGGGTTGCTAGAGTTAAATGTGCGGTGAGCACAGACGGACCCGTGCCAATGCAGGGGCGAGTGTTGATTCTCAGAGCGGTCTCATACGCCGCTTCTCAAGGGTTCGATTCCCGTCGGGACCAGCATATCGGGTTGTGGAGAAGTTTGGAGTTCTCGCTTGCCTTGGAAGCAAGAGATCGCAGGTTCAAGTCCTGCCATTCCGACCATCGGGAAGTAGCTGAAATAGATTAGCGGCGGCGTGAAATACCGTAGATGTTGGTGCGTTACCAACCTTTCCGACCATATGCTCTCTTAGTTCAATGGAATTTTATGTTCATTTTTAAGTTATGCACTAATCTTAACTTCATTTATTTTGTGAAGTAAAGATTAGTGCATAAAGAAAAATCCCTCAGCGCTAGAGCGCCAAGGGATTCAGCTATTAGTACAACGTGATATATTGATCGCGTTCCCATTGGTGGACTTGTGTTCTATACATGTCCCACTCAATTTCTTTCAGCTCATAGAAGTGAGCCAGGGCGTGGTCGCCGAGAGCATCACAGATAACTTCGCTGCGGATCAATTCGTTCAATGCTTCTTTCAGGTCAGCCGGCAAGCTCGGAATGCCTTCTTCCACACGCTCTTCTTCTGACATGATGTAGATGTTACGGTCAATCGGAGCTGGTAAGGAAAGCTCACGTTTGATTCCGTCCAGACCTGCTTTCAATAAAACAGCCAAAGCCAAGTAAGGGTTAGCAGCCGGATCCGGATTACGAACCTCAACACGTGTACTCAGACCACGGGAAGCTGGAATACGGATCATTGGGCTACGGTTACTGGCGGACCATGCTACATAACAAGGGGCTTCATAACCTGGTACAAGACGTTTGTATGAGTTCACAGTTGGGTTCGTAATTGCTGCAAACGCACGAGCATGCTTCAAAGTTCCAGCCATGAAGTGACGTGCAGTTTTGCTCAGACCCAGCTCGTCCGACTCGTCTACGAATGCGTTCACTTTACCTTGGAACAAGGATTGGTTACAGTGCATACCGGAACCGTTCATACCAAACAGCGGTTTCGGCATAAAGGTAGCATGTAAACCATGCTGACGTGCAATCGTTTTAACAACGAGTTTGAACGTTTGGATCTGGTCTGCTGCTTTTAGAGCATCAGCATATTTAAAGTCGATCTCATGCTGACCTGGAGCTACCTCATGGTGGGAAGCTTCGATCTCAAACCCCATTTCTTCAAGTGTGATAACAATGTCACGACGACAGTTTTCACCAAGATCCGTAGGCGCAAGGTCGAAATATCCACCTTGGTCATTCAGTTCGTTAGTCGGGTTTCCTTTTTCGTCTGTTTTGAACAAGAAGAACTCTGGTTCAGGACCGACGTTGAAGGAAGTGAATCCCATTTCTTCGGCTTCTTTCAGGTTTCGTTTCAAGATGCCACGCGGATCTCCTGGAAACGGATTACCATCCGGAAGATATACGTCGCAAATCAGTCGAGCAACACGGTTCTCGGCTACCCAAGGGAAAATCAGCCAAGAATCGAGATCCGGATAGAGGTACATGTCGGACTCTTCAATACGAACATAACCTTCAATGGAAGAACCATCAAACATCATTTTATTGTCCAGAGCCTTGGTAAGCTGGCTCACAGGAATTTCAACGTTTTTGATTGCTCCAAGCAAATCGGTAAATTGCAAACGAACGAATCGTACATTTTCTTCTTTTGAGATGCGTAGTATGTCTTCTTTAGTAAAACTCACGATACCCTCTCCCTTTCTTCTCTGCGTAATTGGCTTACTTGTTATATTTGTACATTAGAATATTGCACGGGTCAAGGAGTCCTCCTACCTAAAAGCAGGATTTCCCCTGACCTACGAGGTTATACGAACTTATTTTTTATTAAAGAAACGGGAAAGCTCTCCCTGAATGAGAGATACTTGTCCAGGTCTCTTACCTGACACCAGTTGTTGTTTCAACAGACGGTGCAGTTGGGAGTCCGAAAGTTCTCTGCGTTTCACTTCCGTATCGGGTGTAATAACAGTCGCTTCTTCTGACTCCTTGGATACAGGATTCATCACTTGTTTAATACCCGCGATGTTAACTCCTTTTTCAATCAGAGCCTTGATTTCCAGCAATCGTTCTACGTCATTGAAAGAGAACAAACGCTGATTACCTGACGTTCTCGCAGGAACAATCAAGCTGTGCTGCTCATAATAACGAATCTGACGCGCGGACAGATCCGTAAGTTTCATTACAATACCTATCGGGAATAAGGCCATATTTCTGCGAATTTCGTCACCCATCATTCATCAACCTTCCAGTCATCTTTTCTTCACTCTATTGTACAGTTAGTTATTACTAAGTGTCAATGATGTGTTAGATAAACTCACAATAATTTACGTTCTTTCATCGTCTGTAATGCCATCAAAACGCCATATTTAACATGAGAGTATGTTAAACCACCCTGCATATAGCCAATATAAGGCTCACGGATAGGTGCATCTGCTGACAATTCCAGACTTCCACCCTGTATAAACGTACCTGCCGCCATGATGACAGGGTGCTCGTAACCCGGCATGTCCCACGGTTCAGGAACTACATGGCTATCTACTGCAGCAGCCCGCTGTATTCCTTGCACAAAGGCAATCAGATGCTCTGCCGAACTGAATTGAACAGCCTGGATCAGATCGGTACGCATTTCATTCCATGCCGGTTTGGTCACAAATCCGGATGCGGCAAACATCGCCGCAGCGAATGTGCTTCCTTTAATGGCCTGTCCCACAATTGTCGGAGCCATGTAAAGTCCTTGGTAGATGCCACGAGTCGTTCCTAACATCGCGCCAACCTCACCGCCAATTCCAGGAGCAGTCAAACGATAGGCTGCCAATTGTACGTACTTTTCCTTCCCACATATGTATCCTCCGGTTTCCGCCAGACCTCCACCGGGATTTTTAATCAGTGAACCTGCCATCAAGTCTACACCTATTTCAGTTGGTTCACGTTCCTCCGTGAATTCACCATAACAGTTATCCACAAATACGATGACATCTTCTTTGATTGCCTTTACACGTGCAACCATATCCGCGATTTCTTCAATACAGAAGGAAGATCTCCAATCATAACCTCTGGAGCGCTGAATACCAATGACTTTTGTCGCTGCATTGATACTTTTCTCTACCGCCACCCAATCTACTCCGCCATCTTCTAACAGAGCCGTCTCTTGATAGCCAATGCCGAAATCCCGTAACGATCCTGTTCCATCACCAGGCTTGCCAATGACCTTATGCAATGTGTCATAGGGCTTACCCGTAATGTACAATAACTCGTCGCCTGGACGGAGCACACCGAACAAAGCTGTAGCAATAGTATGTGTACCTGATGCAAAATGGGGACGTACCAGTGCCGCCTCTGCACCGAAAACATCGGCATATACTTCATCGAGCACCTCCCGCCCGCGATCGTTATAAGCGTACCCCGTTGAACCCGCAAAGTGAAAATCACTGACTTTTCTACGCTGAAAAGCATTAATTACTTTCCATTGGTTATGATCGGTGATCCGGTCAATCTGTTGCAATTGCCCTTCAATCTGACGTTCAACCTGTCGTTGAAGTTCAATAATCTCTGAATCAAAGCTTGCCATCTTGCTTCATTCCCTTTCATAGCACGAATCTGACGTCAAACATCAATTATCGTGTCAACTTATCATACAAATATGTCATCGATGTTACAGTTGTATGAAATCTTCAAGTAAATAACCGAATTTCTCATATTCGCCTTTTTGCAGTTCCACTTCATAAATTACATCATTATCTTCAAATGTAGTCTCAACCACATCGCCTATTTTGTAAAGTACAGATGTAAGATCGCCACGGTCAGCCGGAATACGGAACCGTTTGGTAGCGCCAGTCAATTCAGCCTGGATAAGCTCACGAATTTTCAGCAAGTCATCTGCATCCAGAGCGCTCACTTTGATATGTTCTTTATCCAAAGGAAGCATTTCCAGCTGCTCCGGTGTACAAGCATCCTTTTTGTTATACAATACCAATTGAGGCTTGTCCCCTGAACCCAGTTGCTGCAAAATCGTGTGTACCGTTCTCATCTGGTCTTCACGCATTGCAGATGATGCATCGACCACATGTAATATAAGGTCCGCTTCATTCACTTCCTCCAGCGTTGCACGGAAAGCCGCAATCAGATCATGAGGAAGGTTTTGTATAAACCCTACCGTATCTGTGAGTACGATTTCTTTACCACTTGGCAGTTCCATCGTCCGTGAGGTCGGATCCAGTGTGGCAAACAGCTGATCTTGAATGTACACATCTGCCGCCGTTAATTGTTTAAGCAAGGTCGATTTACCCGCATTCGTATAACCTACAAGGGCTACCTGAACGATCCCCGTCTTTTTACGACGTTCCCGGTGCAGCTTGCGATGACGCGTCACTTCTTCCAAATGACGCTTCAAGTCATCTATACGGCCACGAATATGTCGACGATCCGTCTCCAGTTTACTTTCACCTGGACCCCGCGTTCCAATTCCTCCACCAAGTCTGGACAAATTCTTCCCGTGACCCGACAAACGTGGTAACAAATAGCTCAACTGAGCCAACTCAACCTGGATAATACCTTCTCTTGTGTTGGCGCGCTGCGCAAAGATATCCAAAATCAGCTGGGTGCGGTCAATAATTTTGAGATCCAACGCTTCTTCCAGGTTACGAACTTGAGCACCAGACAGCTCTTGGTCAAATATAGCTGTTGTTGCTCCCATTTCCTCAGCCACTGCACGAAGTTCTTCCACTTTTCCCTTACCAATGAACCATTTGGTGTCCCGGGTTTTCAGGTTCTGTGACAATACACTCAGCACTTCCACGCCTGCCGTCTCGGCGAGTTTTACCAACTCCTCAAGGGAGTACTCCGGGTTAATACCCGAACGTTTGACCTCATCGGTAACCAGACTCACCAACACGGCGCGATCCTTCTTCACCATATCTGTATCATGTGTGCCATTTGTCATCGTGTATATTCACTCCTTCTACTACGTCTCCGCATATATTCTGTGCCACCATGCTTACATGGCACGCTTTAAGCCGAACCGGTTAACCCGGCCGGCTGCGTTAAAAATTATATTATCGCTTACTTTTGCTCAAACTTCAAATCCTCTGTGCGGATGGTCATCAGCTCCAGTTTTCCCGGATTCCCCTGAGTATACTGTTCCAATAGTCGAACGGCCTGATGTCGAATCGATCGTTCAATGGCATTTCGGACATATCGGGCGTTGCTGAACGCATGAAGAGACTCATTTTTTTCCTGAAGCAGATGCTGCTTTAATTTGAGTATGGTCTGTGGCATGAGAATATAGTCACGTTCCTTGGCCATAATTTCAGAGATTTGAATCAATTGATCAATGCTATAGTCCGGAAATTCAACCTGGATCGGAAAACGGGAAGGTAATCCGGGGTTGGTCTGCAGAAAAAAATCTATCTCTTCCGAGTATCCAGCCAGGATGAGGATAAATTGATTCTTATTATCTTCCATTGATTTCACAAGTGTGTCGATAGCTTCCTTCCCAAAATCCTTCTCGCCCCCGCGAGCCAGACTGTACGCCTCGTCAATAAACAAGATTCCTCCCAAAGCCTTCTTGACCAAATCCCTCGTTTTCTGTGCAGTATGCCCGATGTATTCCCCGACCAGATCTGCACGTTCCACTTCAATGAGATGACCCTTACTCAGAACTCCCATCTTCTGAAACAGCTTCGCAACGATCCGTGCTACCGTTGTTTTTCCAGTTCCCGGATTGCCTTTAAAAATCATATGATACACGTGCGCCCCACTTATCAGTCCTGCTTCGGTACGCATCTGGGCAATCTGTAAGAAAGCATAGATTTCAAATACCAAATCCTTGATATTTTCCAGTCCAACCAGTTGCTCCAATTCACCTTGAATTTCCTGAAAGTGCGCATGCTTGGCTAAGCCTTTTGCTGCCTGTATTGCCGTCTCTTCTTCTTTGACCAGCATCTGAGGCTCCTGGTTACGCAAAACAACATTAATTTGTCTGGATGGTCTGCCTCCCGGTTGCCCTCCTGCAGCCATGACCCGTCCGTTCATTCGCCATCACCTCTATTTTATCGGGCTGAACTCTCCTGATTATTAATGTATTCTATCAGGTGCTCTAATATTAGAAGGATGATGAAGAATTCTACGACTTTTCCATGACTCAAATCTGAATATTTTTTCTGAACTCCCCATTCTCAAACAGGGTTTGTCTATGCTTCAGAGACAGTTGGAAATAAGGAAACACATGTGCATCAATGGCATGCAACAAGTCCTTTGCTGTCCGGTTAGCCAGATCGTAATCCCCCGTCGTAATGTGCTTACGTGAAAGAGCATCTTCAAGTTCATCCTCGTCCAGCAAAAATATTTCTCCATCCTTCAGGACGACGACATCCAGATACAGATCATCAAACCACGGAACACCCTGATCAGTTATGCCCTGACTGCGGCAAGTATCAATATACCATTCAACAATCCGCTCCTGATCGTCAAACATAGCCGTTACAACAAAATGCTCGCCTTTCGGATAATACTGCAGCCATGAATAACCTTTATCCGCAATGCAGAAGGTACTTCCTCCATAGGTTTTCCACAAAGGCTCTTTCAAATCTTGTATCGTATACAGCGTAATGTAACCTGTGAAAATTTTGGATTGAACGAACCGGCATGTAAATTGTCGGTTCGTAATCCGGCGCCAGTTCGCGCGGTCCCCGAATTTCCGTTTCATACGAACCCCTCTTTGCCGACTACAGGTCCGTGACCTGCTGAATATTGGTGAACAGCGAATACCGTCCGCATTACCGATTCCACAAGTCCCTGAATCGACTTTGCACAACGTATTACGAATAGTTACAGCTTACCATATTTAAGTTATACACTCAAAATCAAGCTTTGTCCCATCTGTTGCAGGGCTCTTGTTCCACTCCAAACATTACACAAACCAAAAAGCCTGCTTCCCAAACGTCAGGGAGCAGGCTTTAGGTTGAAATTATTAATGCGGTTTATTCTCATTAACCACCGGTTCCAGCTTGGGAATCTGGCGGTGCATTCGTCTCACCAGTGTTACCGCTGTTTCCACTATCTGGTGGCGTGACTACCTCACCCGGTGTCGTTACAGACCCATCATTGGAACCCTCACCCGTACCTCCAGGTTCTGTTGTTCCCTGTCCAGGCGGCGTGTTTCCTTCACCGGTCTGTCCGTTCCCTTGACCTGTCCCGCCATTGTTTCCATTATTCCCGTTACCATTGTTGCCATTTTCATTTCCGTTCCCGTTGCCGTTGCCATTGTTCCCCTCAGAACTTCCATTCCCCGGAGAACCGTTGTCCGGATTTTCTGTTCCCGGCTGTCCGGTTCCCGGTTCCGTTCCTGGCTCCGTGCCCGTATCTGGCTGTTCCGGTTCCAATTCCTCCGCTTCAATCATCAGCGATATGGTATTGGACGGATCCGTCTCCAGTCCAGAGGCAAGATCATAGGCTGTTACATAATACTCATAAGTAAGCCCAGGGAGCGCACTTAAATCTTGTGCACTGGTCGAACCTACAGCATCAATGAGATGGGTGAACTGTCCTTCGGAAGATTCTTTCCGATAAATCCGGTACTGTGTTGACGAATCGCCTGTTGCAGTCCAGTTCAGTGACACCGTTTGTGTAGATGGATCGTAAGAACCATTCAACCCGCTAACAGAAAGCGATGGTTGCTCTGGTTCTTTTTCCGGCGGAGGTGGT
This sequence comes from Paenibacillus vandeheii, assembly GCF_030433635.1. Lineage (NCBI taxonomy): Bacteria > Bacillati > Bacillota > Bacilli > Caryophanales > Paenibacillaceae > Paenibacillus > Paenibacillus vandeheii. The sequence continues at coordinate 402,786 of NZ_JAROCD010000005.1, read as the reverse complement.
GTCTGGGCTCCTGCTGGAGCTTTGAAGTCCTTCACAGGCACTCCTTTTAACGCATCCCCCATAACTTTGGCAAAAAACGCCGCTGACAGCTTACTGCTATTCTTGAGCATATGGTTTGCATCAGGATTGTCATAACCCATCCATACTGCAGCAGTCCATTCTGGCGTGTATCCGACGAACCAAACATCACGGTTGGCACTGTTGCCGGAAATACCACTTTGAACGGTTCCCGTCTTACCAGCAACCGGTCGATCCAGACGTGCAGAACGACCTGTACCGTCATTCACCACGTTTTGCAGCATCTGCGTCAGGGAATACGCATTTTGCTCACTCATGACACGTGTTGTATCCGATTTATCGTGTTTAAAGGTCGTTTTCCCGGAACTATCCTTAATTTCCTTAATGGAATACGCCTGCTGGTACTCACCCAGATTGGCAAATGCACTATAGGCTTGCGCCATTTCCAGCGTATTCGTACCTTTGCTAAGACCACCCAGCGCAATCGCCAGGTTTTTGTCTTCATCCGTAAGCTGAATACCTACGCTTTTTGCAAACTGAACACCTGTATTCACACCAATTTTATTTAAGAGCCATACTGCCGGGATGTTCTCCGATTTTGTAATGGCATCCGTCATGCTAATGGTTGAAGAATAACCATGCAAGTTACCCGGACAGTAATTCCCGAAGCATTGCTTCTCATTACTGAGAGGTGAGTTTGCATTGTAATTACCTGACTCAAGTGCAGGTGCATAAGTCACAATCGGTTTAAATGCCGATCCAGGCTGTCTGCGACTCTGTGTTACCCGGCTGTAGCCCTTTGTTTGATAATCCCGTCCGCCCAGCAAAGCGACGAGACTGCCATTTTCATGGTTCATAATTACCATGGAGCCTTGAACGGGTTGATCATCTTTACTTGACTCAAACAAGCTATCATCCGAGAACGCACTCTCCATGGCTGTTTGAGCCTGAGCATCCATCGTCGTATAAATTTTGTACCCGCCGATATTCAGATCATCCTCCGTTTTACCAGTCACTTTTTCCGCTTCACGCAGAACATAGTCAATAAAGGCTTGATACTTCTGCTCTTTCTCAGGCGGAGTATAGTCATAATCTACTTCTTTAGCTTCATCCATCTCCGCCTTGGTGATGTAACCTTGCTCATACATCAGCTGCAATACCACGGCGCGGCGTGCCTTGGAATCGTTGGGATTGCTCAGCGGGTTATAGGCAGAAGGCCCTTTAGGCATTGCTGCCAGCGTAGCAATTTGCCAGATTTTTAAATCGTTAAGGTTAGACTCCCCAAAATAAAATTCGGACGCAGCCTTAATTCCATAACGCTGATGACCGAAGAAAATCCGGTTCAAATACATCGTCAGAATTTCGTCTTTTGTGTACTTGCGCTCCAATGCCATCGCAATGGATACTTCCGTTGCTTTACGGAAGAAGGTCTTGTCACGGGACAAGAACATATTTTTCGCAAGCTGCTGGGTCAACGTACTGCCGCCCTCCACCATGGAGCGGGCCATGACGTCTTTTACCGCCGCCCGTCCGATGGACCAGATATCCACGCCCTGATGCTCGTAGAATCGTTTATCCTCGGTCGCAACAAAGGCTTCCTTTACTAATTCCGGAATATCCTCTTCTTTGACTGGCTCCAGCTTTTGAATGGACAACTCGCCCATTAACTGTCCGTTGCGATCATATACTTTCGAAGTTTCATTGATTGTTGTTTTGTCCATATTGGCTTTGAGCAGCTTTTCCCCACTCACCATAATAAATAAATATCCGCCAAGTGCACAGAATATGGCGATTGCCATGGTAAAAAACAGTGTCCATCCAACGCGTTTACCCGTAATTTTTTTCTTTTTAGAGGTCTTTGGCTTCGCTTTTTTGGATGACTTGTTATTACTGTTGCGATTGTTAGACCTCGACAACGGATCGTTTGGCATGTTACCTCCTGACTCCCTTTCGGTTGCATAATTTCTATTCGTCTGCTGGCTCAAGCTTCTATAAAGCTTATTTACCCCGGAATGAAAAGAACAACCCTTATTCAGGTTGCTCTGTTTCAATTCCTATACGTGTAGACGAAATGGTTGATAAAAAGGTTTCGTAATTTTTTAAGCTTCGCCGCTATTATCTTGCTGCATCAGCGATACGCTGCGTTGCGGCGTGAACGTGGAGATGGCGTGCTTGTAGACCATTTGCTGGCGTCCGTCGCTGTCAATGACGATCGTAAAATTGTCAAATGCCTTGATCGTTCCGCGGATTTGAAAGCCATTGGTCAGATAGACCGTAGCTGGAATGTTTTCTTTCCGCAGTTGGTTCAAGAACGTATCTTGGATGTTGATGGACTTGTTCATTAGCCGTACCCCCATTGGTTCATTTGAATTCGTGTTTAAGTAATATTCAATATCGCTGAGTAGCTTTCGTGCTATTATATCATGAACGGATTCATATAATCCACAAAAACCCCTTGTCTGCTATTTTGCACCTTTGCCAACGCTTCGCCTGCAACTAGAAGACTTATCCATTATACACCGCTTGCCGGAATTGCAAAAGAGGGACAAATTCTCCCTTTTCAGCATGCTTTCCTCTTCACTTCTCCTGACCTGTAAACGGTTTCTCTTCTTCACTGGCTAACGTCATATTTTGCCGATTTTTTCTATCTTTGATTAAGAGTTTCAGGTATGTATTGGTATGGATTAGAACGATAATTAACCAAATCAAGGCAACTAGACCCGCAATGGCAAACCCAATTCCAAATAATCCTGAGAAAAAGAGATATAAACTTGCCACTCCGCTCGGTTCCGCACTCATACAATCTCCCCCTTCCGATGAAAAGCCTTTCACCCAAACTAAACAAGCGCATTTTATAATATTTTATTTTTTTAATTATTTTAATATTTATGTTATTTTTTTACAACCATTTTCTTCAATAGAATCATCACAGGCTTCCTATAACTGCCTTATTGTAATCACGATTTTATATAAAAAACCTCTACCTTTCATTTCTAAAAGATAGAGGTTCTATAGTCCTAAACAGGTGGCAAAACCCACCTTCTATATTCAGTCAAATTTGCGTTTGATCAGCTCACATACGTGGGCATAATTGCCTGCAAAATCTTCGGTATCCGTCATATCTACCCATTCAATGTCCTTCATATGACGGAACCAGGACAATTGCCGCTTGGCAAACCGGCGCGTATCTCTTTTCAGCCACTCTACGGCAGCCTCCCAGCTTACTTCACCCTGAAGATAAGCCGCAATTTCCTTATAGCCGAGTCCCTGCATGGAGATATGCCCTCTCGCTACGCCGCGCTCCAGTAATGACTTGACCTCGTCTATCAGACCCTGCTCGATCATAAGATCAATCCGCTCTTCCACTCGGGCGTACAGCTTCTGCCGATCCATCGTCAAACCCACTATGAGCAGGTCATATGGAGACTCTTTTTTCTGGGTAGCCAGCTGCTCGGATAACTTCTCACCTGTGAGGTGATAAATCTCAAGTGCACGAACAATTCGTCGCTGGTCATTCGGATGCAGTCGTTCTGCGCTAACTGGATCAATGACCCTTAGCTTATCATGTAACGCCTGCGGGCCATACTGCTCGGCATAACGGAACTGTTCATCCCGAAACGCTTCATCCGAGCCGCTGTCCGAGAATTGAAAGCCGTAACTTACCGATTCCACATACAGACCGGTACCCCCAACAATAAAAGGCAACTTGCCGCGCTCATGAATTTCCCCAATCAGACGTGTGCAGCTCTCCTGAAATTCCGCCACGGAATAGGGGTATTCCGGTTCATGGATATCAATGAGGTGGTGGGGTACACCTTTCATTTCATCGCAAGTAATTTTGGCCGTCCCAATATCCATTTCGCGATATACCTGCATGGAATCCCCCGAAATAATCTCACAATTGAACGCCTGTGCAAGCTCAATACTCATTCTCGTTTTGCCTACAGCTGTCGGTCCGACCAGCACAAGCAGCTTCGGTTTAACTTCCGCTTTCAACATTAATCACTCCGTACAGTGTTTTTGCATTGCCCCGGTCGTGCACTTCAAAACCGAGTCTCGTAAACTCCGCGCTGCCGCGCTTCTCTTTCATGACCACCCGCTTACGTGCAACCCTTTTCGCTTCAATAATACTCTGTTCATCCAATGCATTATGATTTGCATAATCCCGCAAAGGCTTGATGCCACTTGAATCCATCATCGGTTCACGGAACATGGGGTCAAAATAGACCGTGTCACAGCTTCGATCTGGCAAAGAGCGCAGTAAATCGAGATGATTTGCATGACGCAGCTCAATGCGCCGGAAAGCTTCATTTACCGCTGGCTTAATACTCTCATATTGGGACATTCCCTCCACTAGCAGCGTATAAAGCGGAAGGGAGCTTTCGCATGCAATCACTCGGCCACTTTTGCCTACTGCAACCGAGAATACCAGTGCATCCGTGCCCAATCCAGCTGTACAGTCGATAACGGTATCCCCTTCAAGTACAGCCCCCGCCTCCAGCATCGGGTCAGCCTCTCCATTTAACACACGTTTGGCGCGTACAAATCCCATACTGGGGTGGAACTCAAGCAGCGGTGAATCCGGACGAAACAAACGTACTTTACCCTGAAGTACAACCAGAACCTCATCTATCCCATAATGTGCGACCAGTGCAGGCAAAGACATTTTTTGGCGCGATATATAGGTCCCTCCCGTTGTTTCCGCAAGGTTTCGTGCACGTTCCACAAGGTGGCCAGCTTCCTTTTCACCGGTTGTAATATACATAACTTCCTCCTAAATAGCTACATGACCCGTTTGAACAATTTCTCCAGATCATAGGTTGAAAATGACACCACAATCGGTCGCCCGTGTGGACAAGTATATGGTTGACGGCAGGAACCAAGACGCTGAATCAATACTTCCGCCTCCTGATCCGTCAATTTCTGATTGGCTTTGATAGAAGCCTTGCAGGAGCACATAATGGACGCCGCTTCTCGCATCTTGGCAACATCAATACTTCGTTCACTTAGAACCCATTCTGACATCTCTTCAATAATGTCCTTCTCATCCCCCTTGGGGAACCAGAACGGATGGGAACGCACCCGGAAGGTCTGTCCACCGAAATGTTCCAAATAAACACCTGCCTGCTCGAACCAAGCCAGTCTTGTTTTGAGCTTTTCGGTCTCGGATGGTGTGAACTCCAGTGTAATGGGCAGCAGCAGCTCCTGTGAGGCTTGAGCGGGATTGCCAAACTGCTCGTAGTAATACTCATAATTCACTCGTTCATGAGCCGCGTGCTGATCGATCAGATATAGACCGTCTTGATTTTGTGCAATCAAATACGTCCCATGGTGCTGTCCAATCAGGCTTAATTCAGGAAATGCAGGCATCGAAACATCTGATTTAACAGCAGATGCCAGTCTTTCCGGGTCCGGTAAACTTGCAGCCATCCAGCTCCGCTCTCCTTTTGCACCCGGTGCAGACGGATTATAAGATGAACGACCTTCTCTAACTGGAGAATTCACCGAATGGGAACGATAGGCAGAAGCAGCACCCTGTGAAGCAGGAGCAGATGACCCATTATCCTCTGCGGAAGGTGCGGCATCTTGCGAAGCACGATCTGCAGCAGCACCGTTATTTCCACTCACAGCAGAAGCTGGACCGCTATGGGAATTTTCGTTATCGCTATAATTATGCTTTAGTACATTAGATCCTGATTCCCCGCTTAACATCCCAAATGGATCATAGGAAGGCGGCATCTCAGGTGGAGCTTCAGGCAACGGTAACATCTGACCCACACCATTTCCATCAGGACCTGATTGCACATCAGCCGGAGCATCCAGATCATCATCCTCCGGAGTCAATTTACCAAGCTCAGGCTGTTTCCCCAACGGACCTTGTTGTCCATAACCTGCCGATTCGGATTCATCCTTCAAAGGACCTCTTGGAAAGAGGAATTGTTCCTGAATAAAGGAACTGTTGTCTCCACGTCTAATTTGCTGCTTGGTTACCTGTGGAATAAGCACTTCCTGCCGCAATATACCTCGCAGTGTGGTTTCAACAAACTCATACAGCTCTGCTTCCTTGCTGAAACGAACTTCCAGCTTCGCCGGATGTACGTTCACATCGACCAGGGACGGATGCATTTCCAATTGCACCACGACAAGCGGATACCGATTAATAGGCAGCAAGGTATGATACGCCTTTAGAATAGCCTGATTGAGACCGTAATTCCGAATATATCGTCCATTCACAATGGTTGACATTCCGCCACGATTGGCACGAGTCCATTCCGGCAAACTGATGAGCCCGCTCACACGATAATCCAGATTTTCACCCTGGATCGGGAGCATCGCTTTGGCAGCACTTGTACCATAGATCGCTGCCACCACTTGCAGCAGATCCCCGTTCCCCAGCGTCTGAAGCAGCACATTCTCATTATGACGCAGCCTAAACGAAATGTTTGGATGAGACATCGCCATGCGGTAAAGTACATCCGAGATATGACCCAGCTCGGTCTGGATCGTTTTCATATATTTAAGTCTGGCAGGCGTATTAAAAAATAGTTCTTTCACTGCAAACTCTGTGCCTTGAGGTGAGGTTGCATCCTCATGGGAGCAAAGTTTGCCGCCCTCAATTACGATACGGCGCCCTCGCCCGTCATTTCCACTAGCCGATAACACTTCTACCTTAGATACAGCGGCAATACTCGCCAGGGCTTCTCCACGGAATCCAAGACTTGTGATTTGGAACAAATCGCGGCCCTGGGCTATTTTGCTGGTTGCATGACGATAAAAGGCTGTTTCCATATCCTCAGCCTCGATACCGGAACCGTTGTCTTTGACACGAATGCTGAGCAGGCCGCCCTCTTCCACTGTTACTTCAATTTTGGAGGCACCTGCATCTACCGAGTTTTCCAGCAACTCCTTGACAACTGAAGCAGGCCGTTCAACGACCTCACCCGCCGCAATCTGGTTGGCAATATGTTCATCAAGTACATGTATTTTCGCCACAGGTTTTCCCCTCCCCTATACTCAGGATAATTGCTGTGCCTTCAACTTAAGATCATTCAATATCTGCATCGCCTGAAGCGGCGTCATGTTCATGACATCAATATCTTTCATATGACGGATAAACTCCCGGGCGGGCTTGTCAACCGCAACCACATCCGGTTTCGGAGTTACACTTGGCTCGTCATCACCAAATATGGACAGTTGAACCACGTCCGCATGTTTGGAGCCCGACTGCTGCTTGCCGTTTTGTTTCTTGTCGTGTTGTTTACCTGCTGAATCTTCACTCGAAACTGTGAACTCAACAGGTACCGCAGACTCGCTCTCCCGGATCAATGACGAGTCATCTGTAGTCTGGAACTCCGCACCGCCTTGCACATCAACGCCAATCTGCTGTTTGCTATTGCCTGCATATTCGCTGCCGACTGCAACCTGGGCTGCCGCATGTTCGAAACCGTGCAGCAAGCCATTCGCCCGCTCAATGATGCTGTCTGGCAGACCTGCAAGCCGTGCGCAATAGATTCCGTAGCTGCTGCTGGCTGCCCCGGCAATCAATTTGCGCAGGAAATTAACCTTGTCCCCACTCTCCTGAACGGCCATGGAGTAATTCGCCAACTTGTCCAGACTCTCTTCCAGATGAGCAAGCTCATGGAAATGAGTGGATACAAGCGCTTTGCAGCCAATAATATCATGCACATATTCAATAACGGACTGAGCAATGGCCATACCTTCACTAGTGGATGTTCCACGTCCCAATTCGTCGATAATAATCAGACTGCGTGGTGTTGCTTTATCCGTCATCACCTGAATGTCAGCCATCTCCACCATAAACGTACTTTGCCCGCCAATGAGGTCGTCTGCTGCACCAATTCGTGTGAAAATACGATCCATGATCGGCACTTCAGCTTGTCCTGCCGGCACAAAACAGCCAATCTGAGCCAGAATCGAAATCAGTGCCACCTGCCGCATATACGTACTTTTCCCCGCCATATTCGGACCGGTAATCAGCAGAATGTGCGCCTCGTCCTTCTGCATTGCAGTATTGTTGGCGATGAAAGCTCCATCTCGCATCACCGCTTCAACCACCGGATGACGTCCCTGTTCCACAACCAGATCATACCCATCAGTCAATGTAGGCTTTACGAAATTGCGCTCTGCACTGATGACCGCAAAGGATTGATACACATCAATCTCTGCGACCAGCTCAGCCAACTTCTGCAGCCTGGCGATTTCCTGATTGAGCCGTTCCCGCAATTCCGCGAACAAGCCATACTCAATATCGACCATCTTGTCCTGCGCTTCGAGAATCAGTGTTTCCTTCTCCTTCAGTTCGGGCGTAATATAACGCTCGGCATTGGCAAGAGTCTGCTTCCGCTCGTAACGGCCTTCCGGCAAAGAAGCCAGATTCGACTTGGTAATTTCAATATAGTACCCAAATACTTTGTTGTAACCGATTTTCAGAGAACGAATGCCGGTCGCTTCACGCTCTCTGGCTTCCAGCTCTGCAATCCACTGCTTGCCATTCACCGATGCTTCCCGGAGCTCGTCCAGCCTCTCATGATACCCCTCGCGAATTAAGCCACCATCTCGGACCGACACAGGCGGCTCATCAACGATCGCCTGACCGATTGCATCTCGCAAATCACTGCAATCATCCATAACACTAGCAATGTGCTGCAGCGTTGTGGAAGGCGAATCTGCACAATACTGACGCAGCCCCGGAATTTTGTCCAATGACAGCTTGAGTGCATTCAGATCCCGTCCGTTAGCGTTACCAAAGGCAATTCGACCTACCAGACGTTCCAGGTCATAGATGTCTTTGAGTTCAGCACGCAGATCTTCCCGCAATATAAACTGGTTATACAGTGTATCTACCGCTTCCAAACGCTCATTGATTTTTCCTTTTTGCAGCAAGGGTTTATCAACCCAACGACGCAGCATTCGTGCACCCATGGACGTCTCTGTGCGGTCCAGCAGCCATAACAGCGAACCTTTTTTGGAACGCTCACGTACGGTTTCCACCAGTTCCAGGTTACGCCGAGTAAACGGGTCCAGTATCATAAAGTGGTCAGGCTCATACGTTGAAACCTGTGTCAATTGTCCGAGTGAACGCTTCTGTGTCTCACTTAAATAGGAGAAAAGACGCGCTATACACGCTTGGCGTTCAGGCTCCAGACGTGCCCATACCGCTTCGCCGAATTGCTGACGCACCAAATCTTCTTTACTCTTCGTCCACGGCGTGTACACCACAGGTCGACCAATTGGAGATGCCTGGGTAGCCACCGTATCCAGCAGCGCAGCATCCCCCACCAGTTCCGAAGGTTCGTAGATCCCGATTTCATCCTTGAGCCATTCTTGGGAGTATGGAACTGAGGTCACGTAGAGTTCCCCAGTAGACAAGTCACAGGCAGCCAGTGCAAGTGTGTTCTGGTTTCCTGTCAGGCAAACCATATAGTTATTGGACTTATCCCCCAATGTCTTGCCTTCCATCACCGTTCCCGGTGTAATGACTCGTACAATTTCACGGCGTACCATGCCTTTGGTTACCGTTGGATCTTCCATCTGTTCACAGATGGCCACTTTGTATCCTTTTTCAATCAAGCGCTGTATGTAATTGTCAGCCGAATGATAAGGCACGCCGCACATCGGGATCTTATCTTCTCCACCTCCTGCGCGAGCTGTTAATGTGATTTCAAGCTCACGGGAAGCATTGACCGCATCCTCAAAGAACAATTCATAGAAATCACCTAATCTAAAAAAAAGAAAAGCGTCCTGCGCTTCGGCCTTCACTTGCAAATATTGTTGAATCATTGGCGTATACTGAGCCATGAGTATCCTCCATCCGTTCCAATGTTGTCAGGAAGAGACGCTGTACCGGAAGGAGCAATAAGGCGGTCAGGCAACTGATTCGTGCCACCGCCTCATGTTTCGGCCATCCGCCGCGTCCCTCACAGGTTGCTGTTCCATTTCTTCCGTAACGATGATCAAAATCGACTTATTTCTCATTATACCAAAAAAGTGCCCACTCTTCATGAACCTGCTCGAATATTCCAGAGTTTACGTATATCCCGACTCTCGTCCCATGTCCTACCCTGTCTTAGCTGGCTAATTAAAGGAGCCGCGTATTGTTCATAACGTTCAAAACCATCCATTTTCGTCAGGTCATCCAGCAATGCCGGAATATACGCTTGCATCACCTCACGGTTCCCTTCATAAAAAGCAGTATGAATAGCCGCCTTCGCCAATGGACGTTGACGCAGTTGCTGATAGTCTTTTGCGATAAGACCAGCCAGAGCAACAACACCTTTGGCAACCAGAGGAGATACCAGAAAACTAGGTAAAGTGCGGTATTCGAATCCACCGTAGGATTTCAGCCTAAAATCCCCCAATGCCCCATAGCGTGGACGTCTGCCAGAACCTCGGGGGTCCTGAAGAACGGCGAGTGGCAATGCCAGATAATTGTCAAGTGCACGCAGCAGCTCTCCGTTTAACGTAACGCCACTGAAATGAACATGTCCACCGAGTGGCAATCCACGCTGGGGCATTCCCCCTGCCTGCCAGATCAGCGAATGATCACTAATACTTCGGGATGCGGCCGCAAAGGCTCTCATCAGATGAGCGAGCAGTTCACGCGGTTCAGAGCTTGGGGCAGGTCGCAGTTCGGCTACAGGATATATTCGTCGTCCACCAATCGTCACGGAATCGCAGCCAGCTACGCCTGTTCGTTCGAGAAATCTGGAGGCGGGCACGATTTTGGACTCTGGCATCTGCACAAGCAGGAACTCGGGGTCCATTCCAAGTATCGGGGCTGCATTATGCTGCCGTTCTTCATCCAGTTCAGACTGAAGCTGCTTCCAGCCTGCACGATACATGGCAGAGAGATCAGTCATGCCCTTCCATGGCCTTGGGTTAATCGAAATGACTGCACAACCGCTCTTTCCCGAGGCTTCCAGTCTTACTGCGCCGTGATCCAGTCCAACCGTATACAAGGTTTTGGTTGCAAGCCGTTCAATACGTTTGAACAACGTTGATGCGGCTTCGCGATCCAGCACACTTTCTTGCGCTCCACCCATGCCGCTGGTATCCCTACGTTTGATACGGATCGCTTGCAGACAGCATATCTCTACATCGTAACGAACACGCAATCCCAACTCTCGATTACGCCTGTCTTGCGAAGCAAGCACTTCAATCCCGGATCGTTTGAGGCGATTTGTCCGTTCGCGAGGGAGCATGCGTTCATATCGGCGCACCGCCTCCTCGGCCTCTTCCATCACATTCATCCTGTCCATCCTCCCGTTTCTCGCCCAAAATGAAAAAAAGAGGGCTTACGCCCTCTTCACTGCCGCTCGCGGCGCATATGATACCTTAAGTTTATGAATCAAGAACGCTAAGCTTACAGCTCATCGTCAAGCAAGTCGGGATCGAGATCGTCATAATCTCCATCTCCACTGCCGAAGTCATAATCCTTGTCTTCGTAATCTCCACAGCCATCCGTGCACACTTTCACACAAACTTTGGTCTCGGCGACCAGTTCAACAGCGAATTCCCGTTCTACCCGGATAATTACGCTGCCTCCACCTGCCGACACCGTGGCTTCCACACAGCTTGGTTCCTGCGTTGCATCCGCAGATACCTCTACCGTGGTGGCCCGGTGTTTCGGGTCCAGATAGGACAAAGGCACATGTTCTACATACGACACCGTTTCTTTGGCTACATCCGTCTGTGAGTTTTTGTCATAGGAATACCAAATGTTGATATCGTAAGTACCAATAACTTCAATTCCGTCCCCCGCTGATACGGCTTCATATTGGTGGTTGATAATCCAAGCCCCCAAAATACTGGTCGGACCATGTGGCGGAGTCACGGTATGTGTTACGGTAGAGAACTTACGACCTTTGCCGCAGATCGCCTTCGTGATGATCTCTCTACATTGATGTTTATGACTCAATGACATCTTTAAACCTCCTCCATACAATCATTCTTTACAAGTGTATGCAGGGCATCCGTCTAGGGTGACAACTATTTTCTATTATTCATTTGTAGATTGGGACCGGTCCGATATCGGAGACGGTGCTTTGTCCTTCTTGGCTATTTTCAGATACAGCGCGAGTTCCCGGCACAGCTGGAGAATCGCGGAACGAATCTCGAATTCTTCCCTTGTATCCGGCAACTCCATGCGTTTGAATTCTTCTTGCACATTTGCGAGAAGTTTTTCCGTGCGTCCGGTGTAAGATTCAGTGAGTACATCCTGACTGAGCTGGTCGAACAGCTCCGATACCATTTCCGCATGCGGCATCTTCTGATAGATCTGGGATACGAGATGCATCATATGTTGGATGGAATCCAGTTGCGTTTTGCGCATATAAAAGTAGACACTCCATCCCTCGTTCGGGTGGATGACCTGATTTTCCAATGAGCGTTTGGCCGCTTCAATGCCGCCGAGCACAGCCTTATCGGCTTCAATCAGCTCTTTTCCTGCCCACACTTCATTCGGATTGCGCAGTGTAGCTGCAAACTCCTTGAAGATGACTGAGAATAATTCATCAATTCTTTTGCGAATACGCAGCATCTGCGGGTCCGCAGCCGGCATATAGGCCAGATTGACAACCATCGCGGAACCGAGACCAATCAGCAGCAGTCCAATTTGTACCAAAACCACATGAACATCCATCTCACCGCCGCCAAATACCCGGAACACCACGACAGATCCCGTCACAATGCCTTCCTTGAATCCTGCTCTAACGATAACGGGAAACGCAATTAGTATGTAGACTGCCAGTACCCAGTAATGGAAACCAAGTAAGTGAAAAAGTACACTTGCAAATAAAAGCCCCACTACGGAAGCGAAGAATCTGGCAGATATGGTGCGAATACTTCTTTTTCGTGTTACATCAACGCCAAGAATGGCTAGCAAGCCAGCTGATGTTGGTCCAGGCAAGCCGCACCAGTCCGCAATCAGCACGGCCATCAGCGCGGCGATTGCGGTTTTAATTACCCTAAAACCCATCTAACATTCCCTCTCCTCTAAGCTGCAAAAATGTCAAAGCAAGCGAGCCATACCTATCCAGGTGAACGCCTGTCCACTGCCTAATAGCGTCTACTGTTCTATATCCTATCCATAGTATTACACATCCTGCCAAAAACCATTTCTTCTCTAATCAAAAGAATTGTATCTGCAAGAACAGCATATCTCAATGACCTATTAAACTCATAAACGGCATCAACCGACATGCGCATGCATGTCGGTCACAATAACGCGCCCCGGATGAGGGACGCTGGCAATTTGATTGATGCGACGAAAAGCCTCTAGGCCCTCTTCTCCAATCGTCGCATTCATTCCGGACTGCGCGGAATATTCGTAATTGTATGGTACTTGATTTTACGGGTTCGGGCAACGTGACACCTCTTGTGAAATTGTATACATATTGTGAATGGTTTTTTATACACGCGCATGCTTCACAACATTATCTGCGTCCTGCCAGCAGCTTGCGTTCTACATATACAACGAGCTGGTACATCGCTGTGGCGACAGCCGCAATAATGAGCAGGCTCGATAAAACAAGGGTAAAGTTGAATACTTGAAATCCATAGATGATCAGATAGCCCAGCCCTTGCTTGGCGACCAGAAATTCACCCACAATTACACCGACCCAGGCCATCCCAACGTTTACTTTTAGGGTAGAGACAATGGCTGGGAAGGAAGCGGGCAATACTACTTTGGTGAAAATTTCCGAGCGATCGCCACCAAACGTACGGATAACCTTAATATAGTTCTGATCTACTTCATTAAAACTGTTATACACAACAAGTGTAGTAATAATGACTGTAATTGACAAAGTCGTCATGACAATGGCAGTAAATCCTGCACCAAACATGACGATAAAGATGGGACCCAGCGCGACCTTTGGCATGCTGTTGAACACAACCATATAGGGATCAAGCACTTTGGACAAAAAAGGAGACCACCAGATCAGAACCGCAAGCAGTGTTCCGACGAGTGTCCCCAGCAAAAAGCCGACTGCCGTTTCCCCTACGGTTACCCCAACATGCGCCCATAGTTCTCCACTGACGATGTCCTTCCAGATCTGATTAAAAATTTTGCTGGGATAACTGAACAAAAGCACATCAATCCAGCGCAGCCTTCCCGCCAGTTCCCACAGCAAAAACATAAACACCAGCATGGACAGCTGTACCGCCAGCACTTTATGTCGCCATCTGGCAACCTGCTGAATATGACTTTGGTGCAGCTGTCTCATCCAATTATCACGCATTTCCTGCTTCTGATTCGTCTGATTCACCCGTTCTTCTCACCTCCTCCGGACTGATCCAGTTCACTCCATAACGCCTGAAACAGCTCATTGAACCCCGGCTGCTCCCTTGCGTAAAAAGGCTGTGCATTCCGCAAATCTTCAGGAATGATGAACTCTCGCCGAATGCGACCCGGATTGCGATCCAGCACAATGACGCGATCACTGACGGCAATAGCTTCCGACAGATCATGGGTGACAAGCACCGAAGTTTTGCCGGATTTCTTCAATGTGTCCGAAACCAGATCCTCCAGCTGCAGCTTGGTTTGATAATCGAGTGCGGAGAAGGGTTCATCCAGCAACAGTATTCCCGGGTCCGTAGCCAGTGTACGTACCAAAGCCACCCGTTGCCTCATGCCCCCGGATAACTCGGAAGGATACTGGCTTTCGGTGCCAGCAAGCCCCATACCTGCCAACAGCTCACGCGTACGCACACGACTCTGTTCATTAAGGGTACCTGTCAGTTCAAGTCCAATCAGGGCATTATCCAAAATGGTACGCCACGGAAACAGATAATCCTGTTGCAGCATATAGCCGATCTGGGCAGATGGACCTTCGATACGTTTCCCTTTAACCTTAACCTCGCCAGCGGTCGGTGTGAGCAGCCCGGCGATGATCGACAGCAATGTGGTTTTACCACATCCGCTTGGGCCGACAAGACTAACAAACTCTCCCTGTTCGACCTGAAGATTCAAATTCTCGATTACCAGTGATGCTTCGCGCTCGCTGACATAGACTTGCGAAATCCCTTCCAGTCTGATCACCGTTTCGGATTCAGGCATACATGCTCACGTCCTTTCCTGAATACCTGGTTACTTCGTTGATGCTGCATGTTCAGCATAGGAGTTATCGACAATCGTTTGAGAATCCACCCGCTGTTTCAGTTCTCCCGCAGCACTCATAACGTCCAGCAAGTTATTCCATTCATCTTCATCAATGACTGGATCGGTTGCATATGTGCCCTGTTCCTTGTAACGGTTCACACTGCTTATCAAAATGGCCGGATCAATATCTTTGAAGTAGGGCTTGATCACTTCAGCGATTTCTTCAGCCGTATGGGAATCTACCCAAGTTTGTGCTTTTTGCAAGCCGTTTGTGAACTTCTGAACGATGTCCTTGTTATCATGGATATAACTTTGTTTGGTCATGAAGACCGTATAAGGCAGATGGCCACTTTCTGTTCCAAACGAGGCTACAACCTTGCCGCGACCCTCTTTCTCAAAGATGGACGCCTGAGGTTCAAACAGCTGCACGTAATCCCCCGTCCCTGAAGCGAATGCAGAAGCAATGTTGGCAAAATCCACATTTTGAATCAATTCCAGATCATTCAGCGGATCGATGCCATGTTTTTTCAGCGTGAATTCGCCTGCCATTTGAGGCATGCCACCTTTTCTTTGTCCAAGGAATGTACTCTGTTTCAGTTGATCCCAATTGAATTCGCCATCGGGATTACGGGCAAACAGAAACGTTCCGTCCGTCTGTGTAAGCTGAGCAAAGTTAATAACCGGATCTTCTGCGCCTTGTTGGTAGACATAAATAGACGTCTCTGCTCCTACCAATGCGATGTCTACTGAGCCAGCAAGTAATGCTGCCATCGTTTTGTCTCCGCCAGCCGTCGTCTGAATGTCCACTTCAAGCCCCTGCTCCTCAAAAAAACCTTGGGCCACAGCCACATACTCCGGTGCGTAAAACACAGAACGTGTGACTTCACCAATCGTAATTTTGTTTACATCCTTATCTTTATTGCAGCTGGTGAGAGCCACAATGATAATGAGCAAAATGACGATGGCCCGGATGAACCAGGGCGTGTATTTCATGATATTTCCCTCCTTCACTGGTTTCAGCTGTTCTCTCTACTATGGATATGCTGATGCCTAACAAAAGGTTAAGAACTTGCATGCAAAAGAAGAGCCGGGCAATTCTGCCCCGCTCTTCAAAATTATATGTTGATGTTATAGCTGTCCTACAGCTTGTAAATCTCGGTATATTTTGCTTCCAGATAGTCTGCCAAATAGTCCGGGTTCAACTCTTCACCCGTTACGGCGACAATCAATTCGGAAGGGGTACGACTTTTGCCATAACGATAAATTTTGTCAGTTAACCATTCCTTGATGGGAATCAGGTTACCTTCGGCAATATGGGCATCGAACTCCGGCATTTTTTTGCGCAGTGTATGTAGAATCTGTGCAGCATACATATTGCCGAGCGAGTAAGAAGCAAAGTAACCAAAGTCACCGCCCGACCAGTGAACATCCTGAAGCACACCCATACCATCATTCGGCGGCACCACACCAAGATACTCCTTGTATTTGGCATTCCATGTCTCTGGCAGGTCCTTGACTTCCAGCCCTTCGTTAAACAGCATTTTCTCAATTTCATAACGAATGATGATATGCAGATTGTACGTCAGCTCATCGGCTTCAATCCGGATCAGAGAGCTTTCAACCCGGTTAATTGCCCGGTAGAAGTCTTCCAGTTCTACCTCGCTTAATTGAGGGAAGTGCTGTTGCAAATCTTTATAATAGCGCGTCCAGAATGGAAGACTGCGGCCAATCATATTTTCCCAAAGGCGCGACTGGGATTCGTGGATCCCCATGGACGTCCCTTCGGCGAGAAGAGTACCAGCCAGATTGTCGTCAATATTTTGTTCATACAGGGCGTGTCCGCCTTCGTGCAGTGAACTGAAGACCGCACTCGTCACATCATCCTGCAAATAGTTCGTCGTGATTCGCACATCACCCGGATTCAAGCCCGTTGCGAACGGGTGAACACTCTCATCGAGTCTTCCAGCTTCGAAGTCATAACCCATTTGTTCCAGAATAAACAGACTGAATTTTTCCTGTTGTTCCTTGTCAAACAGTTGGTTCAGGAACTCCGTGTTAGGCTTATTGGCCGACGCATTGATCTTCTCTTGCAGGGGCACCAAACGCGCTTTGAGACGGGCAAATACCGCGTCTACCTTTTCAACGGTCAGTTCCGGCTCATACATATCAAGAAGGGTATCATAACGAGTATCTTTCACACCCCAGTAGTCTATGAACTCTTGCTTGAGCTTCACAATATCGGTGAGGTAAGGAGAGAACCCTGCAAAATCGCTATTATGCTTGGCATCTTCCCAAGCCGTTTCCGATTTGGCGGTAAGTACGGTATACGCTTGTACTTTTTCCGGTGGGACGGACTGACTGCGATCATATTCTTTCTGACAATCTTCCACCTGACGGCGGTCAATATCTTCCAGCCGTTCCAGCACCTCTGGACTTGTTAATGTATCCAGGTAAGATTTCATGTCAGCCGAGGTTTGCAGCTTAAATGCTTCAGTAGACAGCATTCCAAGTGTTTCCGAACGTGTCGGTACACCTTTTTTGGGCGCACCTGTGCGCAGATCCCAGTGAAGCAAACCAATGGCTTCATGATAACTCTTGATTTTGCGAGCCAAATTACGGAAGGATTCCAGCTGTTGCTGTGCTTGTTGTTCCATTATTAACGTTCACCTCTTCAAAAAAATGTTGGATTCCCTATTGATGATACTTTTTGCAATGCGTATAATCAACTTTTAACAGATGCAAATTGCATTATTCCTCTAAATCGCGGAATAATGCAATTTGCTGACCGTGATATAACTAAATGAAACCAAAGGACGTAGGACAAGCTGCATTGGATGCAAGTGGCTGTGTTCATCGTATTGGATAACAGGAGGCAATGGACATGAACAACATTCAAGAGATTCTGGCTTACAACAAAACATTTGTCGAGACTAAAGAATACGAAAAGTATACGGCTGGCAAGTTTCCAACCAAAAAGATGGCTATTATCACCTGTATGGATACCCGTCTGGTGGAATTGCTGCCCAAGGCCATGAACCTGAAGAATGGCGATGTGAAAATTATCAAAAACGCTGGCGCAATTATCTCTCAGCCTTTCGGGTCTGTTATGCGTAGTGTTCTTGTCGCCATCTATGAGCTTGGTGCTGATGAAGTACTGGTTGTTGGACATACGGAATGCGGTATGGCTTCCCTACACGCTGAGACCATGATTGGACATATGGTCGAACGGGGTGTGTCTGAGGAAGTCATGAGCACGCTGGAGAACTCGGGTATTCGTTTGCAAAAGTGGCTGCGCGGGTTTGACAGCGTTGAAGAAGGGGTAAAACATACTGTGGAAGTGATCAAGAAACATCCATTGCTTCCGCCCAATGTACCCGTACACGGCATGGTCATCGACTCCTATACAGGTGAACTTGATCTTGTCGCAGAGGGCTATGGGCAATAGACCTCTCTCTAAAATGGTTTGGGTGCGGACCTCCGGGTCCGCACTCTTTTTTGTCTAAATTGAGGCAGTTGTTCTGTCAGGTTGTCAAACCATACAGTTTCAGTGTACACTTTTATGAAAGCGGTCAAAGAAAGCAATTTTTATTGTTTTTGCTGGCCCAGCCCTAATATTAAGGAGACATGTGCATGAACATACTTTCCTACGGATTGCTCGGGCTTCTTACCCGCGAGGAGTCATCAGGCTATGATCTAATGCTGAAAATCCAGCCACATTGGCAGGCTAAACACAGTCAGATCTATCCCCTCCTCTCCAAAATGGAAAACGATGAGCTTTTAGCCTCCCGCTGGGTGCAACAGTCTGACAAACCGGACAAAAAAATGTATGCAGTCACGGAAAAAGGTATTGAAAAACTGCTGGATTGGATGATCACTCCCGTAACCGCTCCGGTTACGCGTGACGAATTCAATCTGCGTATTTTATGTGTAGGCATTGCGGAAGATGGAAGCATGAGACGCATTCTGAACGAGCGCAAAAACTGGTTTTTGGAACGCATCCGTTATTTCGAAGATTTGAAGTCCCGTATACCTCAGGATAATTTGCGAGTAGGCAGTCGGGAATTCGGAAGCTACATTCTGGTGCAAAAAGGGTTGATGAACGCACAGACGGGCATCGAATGGTGCAACTGGGTTACTCAACTACTCGATGGTCAGGCCGCTATTCAGGACCCTTGTCCAACTCATTCAGAAAATTAAACAAATTTTGAAACGTTCCTGCAAGTTGACCGTATTACTTGAGTAAGGCCCAATTTTGGGTGATTCAAACAAATTAATCGGGGGGTTACGATCTTTACAATGAAGAAAAAATTCGGAATCAAACATCTCATGATGGTTTTCATGGCCTTTACATTATTGTTCGCAACAGTCGGAGTCGCAAATCCGGATTCTGCCGATGCTAGACGTGGTGGCGGTTTCAAATCGGGAACAAAAAGCTTTACTAACACACCTAAGAAGTCCGATTCCAACAGTAATGTGAGCAAATCAAATACGAATAACAACTCCAGCACTGGAGCAGCTACAACCAATCGTGGCGGATTCTTCGGCGGTGGCGGTGGATTTATGAAAGGCATGATGCTGGGCGGTCTGGCTGGTATGATGTTTGGTGGATTGTTCGGCGGTATGGGAGCACTGGGTAACATTCTTGGATTGCTCGTAAACGTCGCTGCTATTATGCTGATCGTGATGCTCGCGATGGCCCTGTTCAGAGCCATTACGAATCGCCGCAAACCGGCAGCCGATGGTCGCTATGACCGCAAAAATGATCGTGATGATGATGACCGCAACAGAAACGGACGGTACTAATCTCTATGGTTCTAAGCATGGATGAAATTGTAAACGCGATTTGTATTCACATGGCGGAACGCAAGGGTGTACGCCCAACCGATGTCAATGTGGAACTGAGCTGGGAAGAAGATACGGGATATTCCGCTGAAGTCTGGATTCAAGGCCGCAGTCAATACTTGGTCGAATCCAACATGATTGAAGCCATCCTGCGCTACCTGCACAGTGAATACGACATTCGGGCTTACCGTGAGAATGTAAGACTTGATCTGGATGAAGAAATCACAGCGATTGTGAATCAATAAATTAATAACTAATAAGCCATTTGCGGATGGCATGCATAAAGGACCGTCTCCATCATGTCACTGACATGAATGGGGACGGTCCTTTTGTGTTGCTGGGGAAGAAGATTTAACGTTCGCCTCTACCTTCCCCCGAATCATACTCTGTAATCCTCTTGCTACTTCAATTTCACCAGGCTGTAGTTTTTCTTGCCTTTGCGGATGATGATGAATTTACCGCCGATTGCGTGCTCCGCAGAGACCGTGAATTCCAGCTCCGTAACTTTCTCACCATTCATAGAGATAGCTCCTTTGGTAACATCCTCACGCGCCTGACGTTTGGATGGCTCAAGCCCAAGGTCTACGAGCCAGTCTACAATATTTTTCGCTTCTCCATCGGTCTCGAAGGTCGGCATTTCCTTGAAGCCCTGCTCGATTTCGTCTGCTGTAAGGGAACGAATGTCGCCGCTGAACAGTGCTGCGGTAATGCGCTTCGCCTGCTCCAGCATATCGTTACCGTGAACAAACTTCGTCATTTCTTCAGCGAGTGCCTTTTGTGCTTCACGCTTATGCGGCTCCGTTTCTACCTTTTCAGCCAAGGCTTCAATTTCTTCTTTGCTCAGGAACGTGAAGTACTTCAGGTATTTGATAACGTCACGATCATCCGTATTTGCCCAGAACTGGTAGAATTCGAATGGAGTCGTTTTGTTTGGATCAAGCCAGATGGCTCCACCTGCGGTTTTACCGAATTTCGTTCCATCGGATTTGAGCATCAGCGGAATCGTCAGACCGAAGGCTTTCGCTTCGGACCCTTCTTTTTTACGAATGAGGTCTAGGCCACTTGTAATGTTGCCCCATTGGTCGGAACCCCCGATTTGCAGCTGTACATTCTCATGTTGGAACAGGTGCAGGTAATCGAGCGATTGGAGAATCTGGTAGGAAAACTCGGTAAACGAAATACCGTCTTCCAGTCTGCTCGCAACGACATCTTTCGCCAGCATCGTGTTCAGATTAAAGTTTTTACCGTAGTCACGTAAAAATTCAATTACATTGATTTTATGCGTCCAGTCGTAGTTGTTGACCATACGTACCTGATTGTCGCCATCGGTTACGAAGAGCTTTTTCATTTGGGCAGTCAGCGCGTCTACGTTCGCCTGTACCTCTTCCATCGTTTGCAGGGAACGTTCCGATTGACGACCACTCGGATCACCAATAGTTCCTGTTGCCCCACCAATCAGAATGACCGGGCGGTGGCCGGCGAGTTGGAAACGTTTTAGCATCATGAACGGAATCAAATGTCCAATGTGCATACTGTCTCCTGTTGGGTCAACTCCACAGTACAGCGATACCGATGTCGTCTCGGTTAGCTCACGAAGACCCTCCGCATCCGTTTGTTGGTTAATGGCGTCGCGCCATTCCAGTTCATCAATAATATTCAAAACAAACAACCCCTTCTCTATGCATTGGTATTAGGCCATGATCTACGTTAATTCACAAGCAGCTAAGCCGGGCGAGGCTTTTTTGGACACAAAAAAATCGCCGCCTTGTCTTCAATAGACATAGGGACGATTATCATAACCGTGGTACCACCCAACTTGCACAGACAACAGCTTACACGCTGTCCATACCGCTTTCGGCAAAATATCGTTTGCCATTCCGCTTGGCATTACCCAAGTACTCCAGAGTGTAATTCGCAGCCCTTGTATGTATCAGGTTCCATCAACCCCTGACTTTCTGTAACAGGGACAAAGCCGCTACTGCGCTCTATCAACGTAATTCATGTATTCAATTTATAGCCAGTATA
The DNA here is from genome assembly GCF_030433635.1 of Paenibacillus vandeheii. Classification (NCBI taxonomy): domain Bacteria; kingdom Bacillati; phylum Bacillota; class Bacilli; order Caryophanales; family Paenibacillaceae; genus Paenibacillus; species Paenibacillus vandeheii. The sequence continues at coordinate 380,780 of NZ_JAROCD010000005.1, read as the reverse complement.
GCCGAACGTTAATATCATTGCAAGGGCAAGTATGCAAACTTAAGATTGAACATCAGATCAGTGCTTGCTCCAAACTTATAAAGTCATCATGTTCAACTTCCCGTGATCATATTCATATGGCTTAAACCATTGTTAAAGACGTTCACCTCCTGGTTTCAGCCTCTCCAGCTCCTGTCGTTTACCCGTCTTATGCCAATGTAAGTATGGATTACCGATCTGTTGGAAAGCCTGCTCAACACTTCGTTCCAGTTCTTGCATCACTTCGCCCGTATAGTTCAAATGTATCTGTTTATTATCCACACCATGCTGTTCCAGCAATTCTACATGCGCCGCCGTAAAAATGATATCCTCCAGCAGCCAGTAGATGACTTCATCCGTCTGGTTCAGCCGTTTCTCCAGCATGACAATACCCCGCTCGTATATTCGAACAACATACACATCATTTTCGATTTCTACATAAGGAACGCCTTCCCATTTAAAGGCCTCAAACAAGCGGTTAACATAGTTTTCCAACTGTTCCCTGTGGAAGGATGTACGCACAAGCAACTGTAGAAGGGTTTTTGCAATCTCTGTTTTGCTTCGTATGTCGGACATATACTCACCACCTCGAAAAGTTTCACATCGTTTATTCGCTGTATGCGTTGGCATGATAATGAAAAAGCTGCCAAATGGCAGCCTCTTCCCAGCATTTCTTCAATCAGGTCCCGCAGAACGTCTGATAGGAGGTATTGCACTGAGCAGGCAATTCTGCGTATTCAGCCTGTTCAGGAGAGTGTGCAAACGGGTTTGAAAGCACTGCAAGAAGCTTCTCCATCACACTGAGATCCCCGTGATTCTCCGCTTGTTCCAACGCTTCTTCCACCCGATGATTACGGGGAATGACCGCCGGGTTGCTGTTCCTCATCAATTGTTGTGATGCTTCTTTTCCTTGCTGCTGTCTTCCCAATCTTGCCGTATAGCGCTCATTCCACTGCTCAAACTCTGGTGCTTCCCACAACGGTGAGCCTTTAAGCGGTGTGTCAAAGGTCAGCGCCACGAACGTATTCGTGTAATCGGCACTATGCTTCTCCATCAATTCAAGAAGATCCCTGATTAGCGCTTCATCCTCAGCCTCTTCATTAAACAAGCCCAACTTGCTCCGCATGCCTAAAAGCCAGTAGTGGTGATACAATTCAGAGAATTGTGCAATGGCATCCTGGGCGATTTGTACGGCCTGTTCTTCATCCTCATGCAGCAGTGGCAGAAGCGTCTCGGCAAACCGAGCCAGATTCCAGCCACCAATATACGGTTGATTGCCATAGGCATACCGGCCTTGTGTGTCAATGGAGCTAAATACCGTCGCTGGATTATAAACATCCATAAAAGCACAAGGACCATAATCGATTGTTTCACCACTAATCGCCATGTTATCCGTGTTCATTACACCATGAATGAAACCAACGTGCTGCCACTTGGCAATAAGTGATGCCTGTCGCTTAATCTCTTCCTGAAGCAGCAGGAAGTAACGATTGTCGGCTTCGGCGATATTCGGAAAATGCCGTTGCAGTGTGTAGTCAGCCAATGCTTTGAGATCATCGATTGATCCCCATCTGGCAGCGTATTGGAAGGTTGCTACACGCAGATGGCTTGAAGCCACTCTCGTCAGGATTGCACCAGGTCGTTCTGTTTCACGTATAATGTTTTCTCCAGTCGATACGACTGCCAAACTTCGCGTGGTTGGAATGCCCAGTGCATGCATCGCTTCACTAATAATATACTCCCGCAGCATTGGCCCAACGGCAGCACGTCCATCACCTCCGCGAGAGTAAGGGGTTCTTCCCGAACCTTTGAGCTGGATATCCACTCGCTCGCCTTGCGGCGTAAGCTGTTCTCCCAGCAGCAAAGCCCGTCCATCACCAAGCATATTAAAATTGCCAAACTGGTGACCCGCATATGCCTGAGCCAGAGGCTCGGCTCCTTCCGGAATCAGGTTACCTGCGAAGACCTCCGCTCCTTCAGCACTATTGAGAGCCTCAGCATTTAACCCCAAGCTGGTAGCAAGTGATGTATTGAAGATGATCATCTTTGGTGATTGAACAGGTACCGCTCCCTGCTTTGTAAAAAAAACCTGTGGCAAATGCGCATAACTATTGTCAAAATGCCATCCTTTTTTCTGTGTTTCTTGTTGCATGGTGATCACAACTCCTTTTCTGTAACCAGGGTACATCCCTGGTTTTATTTTAGCCTTGTGAACCAATGCTCATTTATGTAGTCGCATGGAAATTCAACAGAAAGAACATGTAACATGTTCATGATGAAACTTTAGCATATTTATATCCCTTTTGCATTCATCCTACAGTAACTTTCGTGATTTATACGATAACTGTTAAATAGCCCCACCCGATATTGTTTCCAATCCAAATCATACTAAAAACCCAAGAGGTTTCTTTGGTGAATGAGTCAGAATCCGTCATTCCACCGCAGTTGAAACCGCCTTGGGGGCCATTCTTGTGAGTCACAAGCCTGTAAATAAAACTAAATTAAGTATGTGCTTCTTGGGCCTGAACGGGCTGTACCGGCAGACTCTCCTTTTTAAATCCGAGGTTAAAGAAGACATTGAGCAGGATAGCGCACAGACTACCTGTGATAATGCCATCACCGACAATAATGCGAATACTTTGAGGCAGCTGGGCAAATAGATCAGGAACAGCCGTTACACCAAGACCAAGGGAAACCGAACAAGCAACGATCAATAGATTGGATTGCTTGCCGAAATCGACATGTTGCAGCATTTTAATCCCGGATGAGACCACCATGCCGAACAGAACCACCGTTGCCCCTCCAAGCACCGCGCTGGGAATAATCGTTGCAAATGCCGCAACTTTGGGGATGAGCCCGAGAAAAATCAGGATGCCTCCGGCCGCAACAACCACATTGGTCGTTTTCACCTTGGAGAGCTGAACCAAACCGACATTCTGGGCAAATGTGTTATACGGAAAGGCATTGAAAATACCGCCAAGGACAAACGCTAAACCTTCCGCACGATACCCTCGCGCCAGATCCTTTTCGTTAATCGGTTGATCACAGATTTTGCTTAGAGCCATAAATACACCTGTCGACTCAATAATAACAACCGTACCTACGATAATCATTGTAATAATAGGGCCCAATTCGAAGGTAGGCCATCCAAAATAAAACGGCTGCGGCAAGTGAAACCAGGAGGCTTCCTGCACGGAAGCGAAATTCACTTTCCCCATTATAGCAGCAACAAGGGTGCCCACAATAATGCCGAGGAGAACTGCGAGGGATCTAACAAAACCGCGAGCATAGCGATTTAGTATGAGAATAAAAAGTAACACACCGAATGAAAGCGCCAAGTTATCCAGACTTCCGAAATTCTCGCTGTTTGCTCCACCCGCCATGTTCTTGATACCCGTTGGAATCAACGCCAGACCGATAATGGTTACCACCGTGCCGATTACGACAGGAGGAAACAGTTTGACAATTTTACTGAAGAAGACAGCACATATGACGATGAATATCCCTGCTGCGATAATGGAACCGTAAATGGCCGGGATCCCGTATTGTGAGCCAATCGCAATCATGGGTGTCACGGCAACAAATGAGCTTCCCAGCACCGCCGGCAATCCAATCCCCAGATACTTTCCTTTGCGTGCCTGAAGCCAGGTTGCAACCCCACAGGTTAACAAGTCAATGGATACCAGATACGCGAGCTGTTCAGCAGTCAGATTTAGCGCCCTTCCCACAAGCAGCGGAACCAAAATGGCCCCGGCATACATCGCCAATACGTGCTGAATTCCCAGTGAAAAAATCCTCATTCTCTTGGTTTCTCTCATCCCAACCTGCCCCCTGTAATTTAGATTCCAGTTACCGCTGCAAATCATGTTATGTTGATTCACATTATATAAACAATTGGGGGAAGTTCCATGATTCATAACATAAGATTGTTGGAGGATATAAAGAGAATCAATGTTTTTGGGCATGTTATACAAAACAAAAATAGTTCGCTCTCTTTTCACGTAATGTTAGTTGACATAAAAAGGTCATACACTCCAAATAAAGTGAAGAAAAGCAAATTCTTTACCCAACCTCTTCCTCTTCCTTTTCCTTTTGTCCCATTAGAGCGTTGTGAGTGAAAACTGCCGAGTTCTAGTGGGACTAAAAAAGGCAGAAATTGTTCGCTCCATAACAGAGCCAGCAATTCCTACCTCGAAAATTTTATTCTATCACACGACAATCCGCTAATATTTCCGGTTTGTATCGCATACTGTCTGATTCAGTGATTTTACGAATGACTCTGCACGGTACACCTGCCGCTAAAGAGTTCTCCGGGATATCTTGGGTCACGACGCTGCCTGCACCAATTACGCATCCGTCTCCAATCGTTACCCCACCGCATACAGTTACGTTGGCAGATATCCATACATCGTTTCCAATAGTGACAGGTTTAGCGTAACAAAGAGACTTGGGTGTCCCATGTTGATCCAACATCTGTCGACGCTCTGAAGCAATGAATGGGTGAATTGGCGTAACAATGGTCACATTGGGTCCAAAACTCGTATGATTACCAATGGTGACTTTCGCATCATCTTGAACAGTAAGATTGTAGTTACCAAAGAAATAATCACCGATATCGGTATGAACTCCATAATGAAAGAAAATCGGGCCTTGCATGAAGCACCCCTGTCCCTTTCGACCAAGTAATTCCTTCAATAACAATTCTCGTTCCTCGACTTCATCCTCAAATGTACGGCTATATTGATTGCTCAGTTTATGCGAACGCCGTTTCAGCGCTTTCAATTCCGAATCACTTGGACTAAATAAAATCCCCTTCAATATGCGTTCTTCTTCAGTCATATATTTTCAGCTCCTATTATCCTTTTTTGATATTCAGTATGATACCGATCACATAAATATTATTTCTTAACTGCATAAATCTAGAACAGGTCCATCATTTTCTGAATGGTAAGAAGAACTCCATTCTCCTGATTAGATTTGGTAACGAAACTTGCTGCTTTTTTAGTATTTTCACAGGCATTACTAACCGCAAAGCTATATTTAGCAATTGCCATCAGTTCCACATCATTCTCCCCATCCCCAAATGACATTGTTTCTTCAGCTGTTACGCCCAACATTTCTTGCAGTTTTTTTACTGTCTCGCCTTTATGTGTGTGCAGTGCCGTAATATCAAGCCATCTTGCTTCTGAATCCACAATGTAGATTTGCCCATCCAGCGTCAATTCAACATATTCTCTCAGTGCTCTGCTCCGCTCTTCAGGATCATACACCGTAATTTTAATGAGTGGGCTATCGATTTCAGAGAAGGAGCCTATTTTAATGACATGTTCATAGGAGCCTTTAACAACCTCATACATGTCTTCATGGATGGAAGAATGCACATATGCAGCATCACTAGCGCATACAATTATGGTCATGTTATCGGCGAATCGTTGAATCTCTTCTAGAGCACGCAGAGCGAGATCCCGTTCGATGCTGAATTCCTTCACAACTTTTCCGTCCTTCTTGATTCGGGCTGCACTGTCTCCAAGAATCCAGATTCCCTTTCCATGTTCCCCGAACAATTTCTCCACACGCTCACATTGTTTTCCCGTACATGCAGCAAAAATGATTCCTTTTTTCTGCATTTGTTCATGTACATCAGTAAAAAGCTTGGTATCGAACAAACCCCGGTTGTTGAGAAAAGTACCGTCTAGATCAGTAACAACAAGTTTAATCATAAATAGTTCCTCCAATTGTGGCTGCCAGAATATAGTGTCATTCATCCCACTGCATTCCCGCTCCTATCAAAAAGTTCAGAAGCAATAAGAATATATAGATACTTTATAATGTTTATTTATAAAGTATCTATAAAATAATGTAGTGAAAAGCTCACTTTGTCAATCATCGGGAACCGATCAGCTACAACATCATTGTATTTCATGTAACTGGTTTCATGTCAACACCATCTCTCTTATCAATTTTTAGGGAGTGAAATCAACTTATCTGATATTCATGAGTAAACCTTTATCCTAACGAGTTATAAAACGTTGCATTTACAACATAAAAAAACTGATTTATTATATAGAAAAGTGCTATTGGAAAGGATGCACGCTCTAGCATGAATCGTATTATATTTAGATCACCTAGAATTCTTGACTTTTGGACCGGAATTATTCTTTTATCCCTAGGCATCTCATTAAACATAAAAGCCGGGCTTGGCGTCTCTCCTTTTGATGCCTTGTTGGTGGGGTTATCCATGCATGTGGGGCTTACTGTAGGAAGTTGGGAGATTTTGCTTGCCCTGATCATGATTTTTCTCAATGCTGTCCTCATTAGACAGAAACCTGAATTCAAGGGATTGCTTACTGCTCTTGCAACAGGCTTGTGTATTGATACCTGGCTCTGGGTTATTGAACACTGGCTTCAGGTAGGACACTTGTCCAACTTCATTTATTTTATTGTCGGCATGTTTGTTTCCGGATGGGGTACAGCTATGTATTTACGTGCTCGCTTTGCTCGTATACCTGTCGATCATCTAATGGTCATCATTCAGCTCTTAACGAAAAAAAGTGTGATGTACTCCAGAACGTTGATCTATATTGTTTTTTTGGTTCTCTCCTTTTTATTTCAAGGGCCCATTGGGATCGGAACCGTATTGACGGTATGTTTCGGAGGAGCCATCCTTCATTTTTTCATGGCACAATTGAATCGTAATAATATCATTACAGCCCAGAAATCATAGAAATTTGCATACCCAAATGGATTTGTGTTTACACATCTGAACCACCATTTGGTCCTTCCTCAAAATAATAAAAGCCGCCTATTGGCGACTTCGATTGTGACGCTATTTATGTCTTCCGGCTTTCGGCACCAAGAAACCAACTTTTAGATCGGGAAGTCGGCCACGATCACATTTTCCAGCCAACCATCGAGTGAAGCTACGAATGCTTGATGGGCAGGATGAGGGCCATAGGAACGCAACGCTTCCTGATCTGTAAAAGTAACTCTCAATCCAAGGGTATAACCTTGGATATTATTCGTCTCTTCAGTCACGTTAATTCCCGCAGTCAGTGCTGTGATTCCCGGAATCTGTTCCTTCAGGGACAACAATTGATTCACGAATTCCTGCTGTTTCGCAGGTGTAATTTTATCATTGAATTTAAATACAACCAAATGTTCGAACATTTCTTCTTTCCTCCCATTTACTTTCTTGAATCTATTTATCTCGAAGCAACGCTCTCCAATCATGATCTAAGTGTACCTCGTACGATTTTCATTGCAACTCCAAGCCATGGTGTGACTCTACTGGACGTACCTTTCAAATAATCCGAAGCTTCAAATTCAAACGATGCTTATTTCTTCAAAGCTCTGCTCTGAACATGATGCAGCAGCTTCTTCAGCCAGGTGATATCGTTCTGAATAGAGTGGTAGGCATGATCTTTCATTAAAAACAATGTATCTTTCAGATCCACCTCGAACTCCTCGATCTCTGGCCTATCACGTTCAATATATGCAATTCTTTTTTCCAGTTTACGAAGAATATCCTCAATCAGATATGCAATCTTGTGTAAGTCCACCTTATCCAGATTGACCAGCGCTGCATAGAGGGATTGCACGTTCGTGAATTTTTGAAAAGCCGCATAGATCCCCTCTTGCAAGGCATCCCGTCCTTTTTCAGTAATACCATAAGTCGTTTTATCTGGTCGATTATCGGTTTGTATAATTTCGATCTTCTCAATCAGACCCTTCTTCAGCAACACTTCAAAATTATAATAAATCGTGCCTTCCGTTACTTTGGCATCGGTTTGATCCAAATGTTTAAGAATTCTCTTCTTAATATCATAGGGATGGCACTGTTCCTCGCTTAACGTACCAAGTATAAAAATTTGAATCGACATGTGACTGCCCCCATTTCTGCTAATCCAGAGGGCGAGTACAATGAAGCACAACGAACCAGCCCTCTCTCTCTATTTTAAACCATAACGGACTGTTGTACAGTCTCCTTCAAAGCATCGGTTTGACGGGCACTTTTGAAATGATGGATTACGATGTTGATTGCAAATGCTGCAAGACCAACCAACGCCAAACCTATTCCGTAATCGAAGGTTTTTCCCCCGCCAAAGAGAATATTGTAGTCCAGATGAGTGGAATAGAACATCGGTGTGATATGGCTCATGAATTTAAAATATCCTGGCATCATCTCGGGAGGCAAGGTTGTGCCATTAGCAATCGTCTGACTGAGCAGAATGGGCAAGTTAAGCAGCATGCCTCCCTGACCCAGCAGCATGATAAAGATACTTGTAAATTCAATACAAACGAATAACTGAACGCTGTGTAGTAACCATAGTTTCATAAATGTCTCCATCCCATACCCCTGAACCATATAATATATGCCTATGGCGACCAGTGGAGCGATCAGTGAGATGAGCAGGTTAACCAGACGCAGGGAGAAAAATGCCTTCCATTTCCCCATCTGTTGTTGCAGCGATCTTAATCCCCCCACACTTTGCATGGAATAGATCATCGCTCCTACATATAGCGCCATGGTGATAAACATCGGGGCCATCTGATTTTGCATACCTGCTGGCTGCGGGTTGGTCATAACCAGATTGGAGGAAACTTTCCCCATCGTGGCTTCCACAATCTGTTTGGATTGGTCCGCAGGAACCTGCATACGGTTTAGCACACCCTCGAAGCTCTGGGATTGAACTTGCGCTTGAAGTCCGGCTGTGATTTCTGTGGAGACCGTTTTCATCATGCTTGTAACGGTTGCTGGATTCGATTCATTAACCAAATTTATATTTATAATACTTGAATTAAAGTAATCTGGTTTGTTATATTTGTCAACAAGGATAGTTTAGGAAGATAGATATCATGGCCCTGCTCCCTATCTGCTATCCGATCAAGCAGGACCTCATCATCAGATTCACCCAATCTTCGAACCAAGGAGGCGTAAGGAATGAGCAACCCGATTATTTCTTTATCCGAAATGACCGACTTTGAGTCCAAGGAAGATGAATTCAGTCCTCACCATTGGTATCGCCACATGCTGAAGCAAGACCCTGTCGTTTATAATGAAGCGTCCGATTCATGGCATGTATTTGGGTATGATCTTGTGAAAACGGTCCTTAATGACCATGAGCATTTCTCCAGTGAACGCCAAAGAACCATTGTTAATGTAGGGTATATCAGCGAGGATGATAACAACAACGAAGGGGAACATCATATCCCGGATCGATTGGATATTCATAATGTGGACCCACCGGAACATCGTAAACGGAGATCATTACTTGCCAACGCATTTACGCCAAGAAGCTTGCGGTTATGGGAACCACGGATTCAGGCACTTGCCGAACAACTGGTAGCCAAGTTTGCTGATCAACCTGTCGTGGATATCGTCGAGGCATATACGAGCGTATTCCCCGTCATGATCATGTCAGATCTGCTGGGCGTTCCCTCGAAGGATCATCATTTGTTCAAGGAATGGGTTAACCAGCTCTTTCTGCCCTCCACCCATGCCACCTTTGCTGAAATTAACAAAATGAAAAAAACGGCCGGAGAAGAATATTTCAAATACCTGTATCCTGTCGTTGTCGCCAAAAGATTAAATCCGGGAGAAGATATCATATCTGATCTCATCCGGGCAGAGGTAGATGGCGACCACTTTTCAGATGAAGAGATCGTACGGACAACGATGTTTATATTGGGTGCTGGTGTGGAAACGACGAGTATCCTGCTCGCCAATTCGTTCTATGCCATGTTGTATGACCAACCAGGAGTCTATGCGGAGTTAAGAAACGATCCCGAGCTGATTCCGAACGCGGTGGAAGAGATGCTAAGATATCGTTTCAACATCAGCAAGATGGATCGTATGGTCAAAAAAGACAACAACCTGCTGGGGATTGATCTCAAAAAAGGAGATGCCATTGTTGCATGGATGAGTGCAGCCAATGTGGATGAACGTATATTTGAAGATCCATTCACATTCAATATTCATCGCTCCAACAATAACAAACAGATTTCTTTTGGGTATGGCACACACTTCTGTCTTGGCGCACCACTTGCCCGGTTAGAGGCCAAAATCGCACTCTCTACCTTCATTCAGACCTTCTCACGCATTGAGAACGTGGAGGGATTTATTCTGGAGGACAACCTTGTTCCAGCCGCCGTCGGACAATCCTTAAATCATTTGCCGCTTAAACTATATAAGTAATACAATCCTGTAGAATTTTCTTATAGATAACAAAAAAAGAGCAGATCATCTGCTCTTTTTCTATGGCGTTATTTATTCAGTATTCCGGCCCCGTTCAACAGAAAAGGAACTACCTGCTCGGCCAATTCAGTCGGGGATTGCTGTCTTTCTTCCAAATTCCAGCGATACGTCACCCCATAGATGGACCAGCTTAGCATATTTGCCAAATAAGCTTTTACACCAGAACGCTTGCCACATTGCATTAAGAGCTTGTTGGTCGGACTTCATTGAAACCAATGTGCTCCAATGCCTTGCTGGCAGCGGGTACGTTGGTTTTATATGCGTTTCCGCCTATGACGGAGCGAGCAATATCATCCAAGAAAGTTCCTTCTATTCATATTATAATGGCATTAACTTACTAGAAGGAAGGTGCAGCAGGTGACTCGCGAAGTGCGAACCGTTGTGTTTGATCCCGATCTACAGCTTGAAGCCTATCAATTTGAAGGCATTATGCAGAAATTCCCCAATCACTTTCATGACTATTACGTCATTGGTTTTATTGAGCAAGGTAAACGACATCTCGTATGTAATAACGAAGAATATCTCCTGAACACAGGAGACATGATTATTTTTAATCCGCATGATCCCCATGCCTGCGAACAGGTGGACGGCAGAACTCTGGATTATCGCTGCGTCAACATTCAGCCTGAAATCATGCGCCAATATGTACATGAAATTACCGGACAAGATTACTTGCCCCGATTTACTTCCCCTGTCCTCTACCAGAGTGAACATGTTGCTTCTTTACATGAGCTTCATCAGATGATTTTGGAAGAGCAATCCGACTTCTACAAAGAAGAGTTGTTACTCTTTCTGCTGGAACAGCTGCTAAGAGAATATGCCGATGCTGAACCGCCCGTTTCCGCCCAGGACGTCACCATCGAGATCAGACGCATATGCGAGTACATAGAGTCTCATTACATGGAGAGTATTACGTTGAACCAATTGGTGGAGTTAACAGGATTAAGCAAATACCATCTGTTGCGTTTATTCACTCGCCAAAAAGGAATATCTCCCTACCGCTACCTGGAAACGATTCGCATAAATCAGGCCAAGCGGTTACTGGAACAAGGACAGCTCCCGATTGAGGTCGCATCGCAAACAGGATTTAGCGATCAGAGTCATTTTACGAATTTTTTCAAAAAGCTGATCGGCTTGACACCCAAGCAATACAGACGCATTTTCAACCATGATGTGGAATCAAAATGCTCCATCGATGAGATGTCATGACAGATCAGAACAAAGTCTCCACCGGACATCTGCTGGCCTTGCTTACAATCCTGATCTGGGGAACAACGTTCATCTCCACCAAGGTTCTGCTGATTGACTTTACGCCTGTTGAAATTCTGTTTTTTCGTTTCCTGATTGGCTATGTGGTACTGCTCCTGATCTATCCGCGTTCAATGCGAATGACGTCTTTCAGAGAAGAAGGGCTGTTTATCGGGGCTGGATTATGCGGGGTCACGTTATATTTTCTCATTGAAAATATTGCACTGGTGTACACACTTGCTTCCAATGTAGGCATTATTGTCTCCATCGCCCCTTTCTTCACTGCGGTCCTTGCACATTTTTTCCTGAATGGAGAGAGATTGCACAGGCGGTTTATTGTGGGCTTCGGCATTGCCTTGACCGGCATCATCCTGATTGGACTCAACGGCAGTATCATTCTGCAACTGAATCCGCTGGGAGACCTGCTCGCTTTCGTGGCACCAGCTGTATGGGCGATATACTCTGTACTCATGCGAAAAATTGGTAAACTTCCGTATCACACCATCGGTGCAACACGCAAAGTATTCTTTTATGGACTATTATTCATGCTGCCAGCCTTGTTCCTATTTGAATTTCACTTTGATCTCGGACGCTTCGCGAACATGGCCAACCTCTCGAACCTTCTTTTTCTCGGGCTGGGTGCCTCGGCCTTATGTTTTGTAACCTGGAACCGGGCAGTGAATCTGCTGGGAGCCGTCAAAACAAGTGTCTACATTTATTTGGTACCTGTCATTACCCTGATCGCTTCCGCTCTGATACTGCACGAACGAATTACCTGGATAACACTACTTGGAACGTTGCTAACGTTACTCGGATCGTTTGTTTCAGAGAAGAAAGTACGAAGCAAAAAACACCTTAACCTGTTAGACTAGCCCATTGAACTTTTCAACAAAAAGAGGCATTGAATCCACGATGGATTAGTGCCTCTCTTCATTGTGCCAGGGACATGATTTGAATTCAATTCTTAGTCCAACATGGACAACAGGTGTTCCAATTCCTGCTCCTCCAGATGTCTCCATTGTCCACGTTCCATTCCATCCAGCGTAACATTCATAATACGGACGCGCTCCAGCTTGAGCACTCTGTAACCCAGGGCTTTGCACATTCTGCGGATTTGCAAATTAAGCCCCTGAGTCAAAATGATACGAAATACGTTCTCGCTCTGCTTATACACCTCACACGGCTTTGTCACCACATCCAGAATCTCTACTCCTTGCGACATCGCCCGCACGAATTGTTCTGTCAGAGGTTTGTCTACGGTCACCACATATTCCTTCTCGTGGTTATGCTCCGAACGCATCATCTTGTTCACAATATCTCCGTCGTTCGTAAGCAAAATCAAACCCTCTGACGCTTTGTCCAATCTGCCGATGGCAAAAATGCGTGATGGATAATTCACATACTCAATGATGTTTCCCTCCACCTGTTTCGCTGCTGTGCAGACAATACCCATTGGTTTATTAAGCGCTAGGTAGACAGGCTCACTATCGTCACGAGGAATTTCCTTGCCATCAATGAGCACGATATCCTCTGACTCAACATCCGCTCCTTTTTCGCATACTTCGCCATTGATCGTAATCCGCCCGGCTGCAATTAATCGGTTAGTTTCCCTTCGGGAACAGTATCCCGTTTCACTTATGTATTTGTTAATGCGCATGTTTCACCACTTCTCATCTGTAATATTACCGCTGTTTCATTAGCGAATTCATATCCTCATGTAATTTACTTCGTACAATAGGTCAGTACCTTGTACTGATTTTCATCCCACATCATCTCACTTATATTGAAACGAAGCAATGAATTGTTATACGAAAGTCATCGGAAATCCAAATTGAATTTTGAAATATACCGACTCCAGAGGATCGCAAATCAGCCCAGCGACTACGTTCTTTCTCACTTCTCACTTCTCACTTCTCACTTCTCACTTCTATCACTCTCTATCTTTTCGTTTGGAACCCATGCTCAGTAAGACTTTCCTCCAGTAAACTTTGTACTCCAATGCAAATATTATGGAATACATCATTTGTTCATTTGTTCTCCTTCACCCCATTCGACACGAAATCGTTTTAGGGTGAACATTGTGTGAGTAAGATCATACATTCGTCAAAATTTAACATTATTTTACAATAAAAAGCATGTACAATTGCATAATTATGGTATAAGTTATATATCAAAGAAACATTTATTACAAAATATAAAATTTATATCCATCTTAGGAGGACAACTCATGAGAAGAATTTTCGCTTTAAGTTGCGGTTTCTATCTGTTAATCGGTATAACCAGCGTTGTGCTCGGTGCACTTCTACCCGTTTTATTGACACATTATGAGCGTGGTTACAGTGATGGCGGATTTTTGTTATTTTTGCAATTCCTCGGTTTTCTTGTCGGGGTGCTCGTTGCTCCTTCCATGACTGCCCGCATCGGTCGAAAATCCATGCTGACCCTTGCACTGATCTGTATTGTGGCGGCTTATGCTGTTCTCGGATTTTTACCATCCTGGAGTGTGGTTCTTCTTCTCACCATTCTCGTTGGCTTTGGCTCAGGCATCATTGAGCCCTCCGTTGGTGCATTCACGATAGAATTTACTGAAAATCAAAAAGCGGTCGCAATGTCCAAGCTTGATGTGTTTTTCGCTCTGGGCGCACTCCTCATTCCGGCAGTTGCCGCCTTATACATCTGGCTGGACCTGTGGCATCTCACGTTTTATACCGTTTCCGCGTTATCCCTTATTCTCATGTTATTATGGGTGACCATGCCCACCTCAGCTGCTTCTTATCTGAAACAAGCCGGTGAAAATACAGCTTCACATACAGCAGGCAGAGCCAGGTATTCCAGAAAACATCTGGGGTTGCTAACGATATTCGTCATCTTTTTCTTCATCTATATGGGGCTGGAGCTAGGGCTGATGAACTTCCTGCCTTCTATCCTCGTGGAACGATTGCAGCTGCAGGAGTCTGTCGCTTCATTGAGTGTGTCCATTCTATGGATCGCAATGATAATCGGCCGTCTTTTCTCTGGAAAAATTGCAGAAGCCGTTAACTACATGCCTTTCCTGATCTGGAGTACGGTGGGTACACTTCTGTTCACGGTCGCCATGGTGTTCGTGACAGGCCAATGGGCAACGTATCTACTGATTTTCGGAACTGGATTATTCATGTCAGGGCTGTTCTGTATCGCACTGGTCTATGCCAACCTTTTAATTCCTGGCATGACCGAGAGAACAACCAGCATCCTGATTGCATCGGGCGGTATTGGTGGTGCCATCTTGCAATATGTAACGGGTTGGAGCATGAGCGCATGGCCTGTAGTGAATACGATCTGGATTCTAGCCGGATTTTGTCTGATACTACTCTTCACCCTCATTCTCTCTCAGCTCTGGAACGTCAGGAATAGCACCGTAAGTGGGACTCTCGCACATCCAAGCAAAGAGATCTAAACGCTGCTTCTTGAGAGGGGTGATGCCTGCGTAATCCGGAATTTTTGATCTTCGTCAGGCTAGAACATTACATTTATGGAGGGAATCGTATGCAAACTTTAACCAAAAACCGTTTCAGAACCGGACAAGGGATTAAGTTGATTGACGATGCAGGCGTTGAGTATCTGGATGGTGTATCCGGTACATTCAATCTTTCACTGGGCTACAATCACCCGCATGTCGTGAGCAAAATTCAGGAACAAGTCGGCAATCTGACGCATATGTCTTCCTCCTTCACAGAACCGTATGTGGATGAAGTGCTCGATCATCTGATTGAATATGCTCCAAACGACATTAATGCCGGATGGATGCGGGATATTACGGGCTCAACAGCCAATGAATGTGCCACCAAAATTGCACAAAAATACACGCAATCCACAGACATTATCAGCCTGTATCTGTCCCATCATGGGCAGACTCAATTTGCAACCGGGATTTCGGGAAATGCCTTCCGGCGGAAACGGTTTCCAAATTCGGCTGTTGCCAACTCTGTTCATGTACCTGCACCATACTGCTATCGCTGCCCATTCAAATCTTCAAGCGGAGACTGCGGATATCAATGTGTTGAAGCTATCTCCGATGCCATAGAATATGCGAGCTCCGGCTCAGTCGCCTGCATGATCATTGAACCGATCCTCGGCAATGGCGGCAATATTATCCCTCCTGCGGGATACTTCAAACGCCTGCGTAAACTGTGCGATGAGTACAACATCATTCTTATTGCCGACGAAGTGCAGACCGGGATCGGACGTACCGGGTACATGTTCGCCAGTGAACTGTTCGATATTCAGCCTGATATGATTACCCTCGCCAAAGGTCTTGGCGGAATCGGTGTACCTGTTGCTGCGGTATTGATGCAGTCCCGATTGAATGTGCTGGAAAAGCATGAACATTCCTTCACCTCAGGAAGCAATCTGATCTCCGTTACCGCTGCCAAGTCTACCCTGGAGGTTGTATCCGAACCCGGATTTCTGGATGACGTAAAACGCAAAGGTGAAATTTTGGGCGGATTGCTGCAGGATTTGGCGATGAAGTATCCAAGCATCGGTGAAGCTCGCGGGGTCGGGCTGATGTGGGGCCTGGAAATGGTCGGTGACAATAACGAACCGGATACGGATAAAACCAATGCCATTATCGACCGTGCCTTCACGGATGAACACCTGATTTTAAGAGGATCACGTTACGGCTTCGGAAACGTCGTTAAGGTCCGACCATCACTTACCACAACCGAGGACGAATTGGTTGAAATTGTAGAGCGACTGGACTCGGTGCTTGCCAGCGTTCATTAGTACGTAATTCATATTTTTATAAGGAGGTTTTAACATGTTAGCATTGGTATACAAATCGGCATGGGATGTAGCACTTGAGGAGCGGCCTGTTCCTGAAATCACAAGAGACAATCAGGTATTGGTTCGAATTCGGGCGACTGGAGTATGCGGTACCGACCTCGGTATTGTCAGCGGTAAATATCATGCGGTTCCTTCCGTCATTCTTGGTCATGAGTCTGCCGGGGAAGTCATTGCCGTGGGCTCTGCTGTAACGACACTGCAGCCGGGCGACCGGGTTGTCATTGACCCTACCTATTATTGCGGACAATGTGACATGTGCAGAACAGGCAGACAAAACCATTGCACACATAAGTCGGTTACGGAGACAGGTGTGAGTGCTGACGGTACATTTACGGATTATTATGTAACCGAGGATCGCTTTTTGTACAAATTGAAGGACCATGTGAGCTATGAGGAAGCGACCCTGACTGAACCGCTGAGCTGCATGCTTACGGGTATTAATCAGATTCATCTGCTGCCGAATTTCAGAACGATTATTCTCGGTGCGGGCCCGATTGGCATTCTATACAGCTACGCTCTCGCTTCCAAAGGCGTAACTGGCTGTCTCGTCGACATCTCCGAAGAACGCCTGGCTATTGCAGGGTCGATTGCACCGGACCGCTGGGAGGTTCATTCATCCTTTGAAAATGCGATAGAATCGCTCGCTCCCACAACCAATCAGGTTGATATAATTGTGGATACGACAGGCGTTGTTGGCACACAGGTGCTTTCGCAGCTCGCCAGCGGCGGTTATCTCATGCTGGTCGGTCTGAGAGATGGAAACACATCCTTCAATCCCAAGGAAGTTGTAGACCGCAGCCTGAAAATCATTGGCTCCATCGACTCCCTGGGCACATTCGCAACAGCACATTACATGATTGAGCAGCAGATCATTCCGGCGAAAAAAATCATCACCCATTCCTTCCCGTTGGAGGATTACGAAGAGGCGTTCCGCACACTCGGCTGCGATATTCAGGGACGCACACTTCAAGCCTCTTCCCATGCCATCAAAGTGGTGCTGCAGTCGAGCGATTCCAGTTACTAATGTGGAATGTTCGCCATGATTGAGATAAATTAGAGATAATTGCTTAGAATCCTGGAGGAGGAATACAACATGGTAGCAAATAAGGAGTTTGGCGGATTGGGAGAGGCGAATGATGGCATCATTCAAGCGGTCATTTTTGACATGGATGGCGTACTGATTGACAGCGAACCGATTTATTTCGAGATTGAGCGCAACTCCTTTGCCCATTTTGGCGCAATGATGACAGAGGCAGAACATCACACCTATGTTGGAGTTACACTGGAATCGATGTGGCGGCAAGTATTGGACAAGCACCAGTTGACGGCTACCGTAGAAGAAGCCCTTGCCTACCATCAACATAATGTGATGCAGACGATGCTGGCCCATCCGAAGCTGACGGCCATGCCTTTCGTGGAACGCTGGTTAAGCTGGCTGCATGAGCAGCACATTCCGATAGCCGTTGCTTCTTCATCTCCACGTGCACTGATTGATCTGATCATGGACAAGACCGGACTTGGAAAATACTTTGAGGTACGAATGACAGGTGAAGAAGTCGCTCACGGAAAGCCAGCACCGGATATTTTTCTGACCACAGCTGAAATGATTGGGGTATCCCCATCGAACTGTCTTGTGATCGAAGACTCGCGCAATGGCGTCCAGGCTGCCAAAAGTGCAGGCATGCACTGTATCGGATATCACAATCCGGGATCAGGCAATCAGGACTTGTCCAAAGCCGATCTACAGATCTCCAGTTATGATGAGTTATGGACCCTTAAGGACACGCTGGCGTTTGAAGGCAGATCACCCATTTTGACGAAGAACTGAGACAAAATAAATAACCCAAACGGCTTCAATTCATTGAATTGGAGCTGTTTGGGCTTTGCTTGCTGCAAGTTTAACGAAGAACGGTTAATCAGATGATCATTTTAAACCGAAATATCCAGACTGCCACCCAGATTGGGATGAGGAGCCTGAACCGACTTTAACATTTCTGTTAGTTGCTGACCTTGCTGCTCTGCCATGTCTTTCGACATGGACATAACTTGCAAACTCGCCGACTGCGCCACTGAGACTTGACTCATGGCCATTGATAATGCTGCAATATCCATATTCTGTACTCCTCTCGTTTTCTAGTAAATAGACATACCTATTTTATATCGGTTAGATGGGAGGAATTATGTAATTCACTCCTTTATCTTCTAATACTCAACCATTTGCCTAAAAACAAACAATATGAAATATTTGTATGTTACAATACACTATTTGAGGAGGTTGTTTATGAACGGGAAAAAATTTGTTATGCTTTTTACATTCATTGCCGGACTTTGCATTGGGACCTTTGGTTGTTTTATTTACTGGGTTTTGTCCGAGGTTTAAACTATATAAACAAACACCTTAACCCAAATATTTCAAATCCCCATCTGTTTCCTTGGCTCTCAGAGTCACTTTGGCTAATAACTGTTCCGGTTGCTGGAAGTCCTCTTTAATCTCCGCCATCATTTCCTTTACCATTTCTTCAAGCTGTGCCAATGTTGTTTCTCTAGGTAAAATACGAGTTCTTGCAATCTCATGCTTACGATACGTTTGAGACTGATTAGGACCCAATCAAACCATACTTCACAAAACTGTGGTACAAACCATCTTCTTCAATTGTTCCGGTTATATCATCTGCAATGGCTTTGAGACCTGGCTTGGCATTTCCCATCGCAATCCCTACGTTGCAAAACTCCAGCATCTCAGCATCATTCATGCCGTCCCCGATGGCAAGTGTATCTTTACGCGACATCCCCAGATGTTCCAACAAATCTGCGATAGCAATGGCTTTATGAATGCCCGGGATCATCAGTTCGCCACTGCCTTCACCGAACATGGGCACGGTGCATTGAATGACTTCGAATTTGCCTTTGAATTCCTGCTTGATCCGGTCGAATGGAATTGTAGGGCTCTCCAGAAAACAAACCTTGTTTACGTCATCCTTGTATAAATCCGCTTCGCCATAAGTTAAACCGGCAATAAACGGATGTGGCTTTTGTTCTTTTTTCGCTCTGGCATTGGGATCATTATGCACATCACCATAGATGCGACGTTCCAGATGAGATTGAAGATTGGCGCTGGCGTACAAGGCCGAATTGGATTCAAGGTAGAAGTCGATCTGGTGTTCATTGAAGAAATCGACCATATGCCGAACGTCTTCAGCTGTTACCCTTTTGTGATATAACACATCCTGACCGAACTCAACATATCCTCCACCGGCACCGATCAGACCGTCAAACCCTACGTCCCAAATAGAATCATAGATTTCCGCCTTCGATCGCCCTGTACATAAATAGAGCAGATGTCCATTTTCACGTGCCTGTTTGCATGCCTGTTGTGCAGACACCGGAATGTTGCCGTCATCATCTACCAGCGTGCCATCAATATCTATAAAAACAATCTTTCGATTCGTTGTGCTCATCTGCATTTGCCCCCATCATGTAGCTTGTCTATGTTATATCAAACCATTTAAAATCCATTAGTTGAAAGAAAATCTTTATAACTGGCCTACTGACTTGTCCATGTGTACGGTTTGCCAGTCATCGTCCTGCTCAGCAATAACCGTATACCCTTGACGTTTCCAGAAATCGACGGCCCCAGGCAAAAAGCGGTGTGTATGTAAATACAACGTTGTATAGCGCAGTTCTGTCACCACGTTCTCCAGTTCCTTCACGAGCATTGAACCGATGCCGTATCTGCGATATTTTGAATCCACATAACATTTCACAATTTCGGCTGCAGACTGCTCCGGATATCTTCCAGCCAATGCTTTGATACGCCCATCATACGGCAGGATGCCAATGGAACCCACAATCCGATTGTCATCCATGACAGCGACAAGAAAGACCGCATCGGCTGAATCCAAGTAATGTTCTCTGAATTGCTCCAAATCAGCAGGTAATCTCTCATGATCTATCCTTGGAAACACTTCTCTGCGTACACGCATGGCAAAATCAATTGCATCATTCATTAGGTGCTCCTGAATAGCGATCACTCTCGGTTTTATCTGAAACTGTGTCAAAAAACCACATTCCTTATCCGTTATATTCGAGTCTGATGACAACCCCATCTACGAACCCATTTAGATGCAAGTTCTCCCTCTGCTTCTCATCTTACCGAATTTATCCTTTCCTATCAATCTATCTAAGCTACTAACCAAAATAGAAGAAAGCCCGCGCGATCTGATAGGGTCCGCATACT
Organism: Paenibacillus vandeheii; assembly: GCF_030433635.1. Taxonomy (NCBI): domain Bacteria; kingdom Bacillati; phylum Bacillota; class Bacilli; order Caryophanales; family Paenibacillaceae; genus Paenibacillus; species Paenibacillus vandeheii. The sequence goes on along the minus strand of NZ_JAROCD010000005.1, from coordinate 360,198 downwards.
ATAAGGCGTGTCATCAATCAAATTCGAGGGGGAAGAACATATGTGGTTATCGCTAGGGATCTCTGCTGCAGTCCTGCTGGCGTTGGGGTTCGTCTATCGCTATGCGGAAGATAAACGTGCAGCCAAGAAGTTTCATCCCCATGCGCCAAAGCAGTTGTTAATTAAGTTCAAGGAAGGTACGACAGCCGACGAGATGCACACGCTGCATAAAAAAGCAAAATGCAGCGTAGCCGAAACGTATGAAGATCTGGGCTGGTATCGCGTCGAATCAAGAAAGAAAATGCACCGTATATTAAAGCATTACAACAATCATGAGCTTATTGAGCACGCTGAACCCAACTATTATCTTCAGTCATCGTTTACGCCAAATGACCCCTTTTTCCCATACCAATATAACCTGCAAAAAATCAATGCTCCCGCTGCCTGGGATATTTCCCAGAGTAACCGTTCGGTCAAAATCGCCATCATTGATACAGGCGTACAACTGAATCACCCCGAGCTCGCTGGCAAAATCCTACCTGGTTATGATTACGTTGATTACGATAATGTCCCCGAAGATGGTAATGGGCACGGCACACATGTTGCCGGAATTGCCGCTTCCATTACCAACAATGGAGTGGGCATTGCAGGTGCTGCACCGCTTGCTTCCATTGTTCCGCTGCGTGTACTGGACAACAATGGACAAGGTACGACGGGCAACGTCGGAAACGGACTTGTTTACGCCGCCAACAATGGTATTCAAGTCGTTAACCTGAGTCTCGGCGGGCCTACGGGAGAAGCCTTTCTTCAGGCTGCCGTGCAGTATGCATGGGATCGAGGTGCTGTCATCATCGCGGCAGCAGGTAATGATAATACTTCGTATCCGATTGTACCCGCGTCTTATCCCAACGTCATTGCAGTAGCTTCAACCAATCCTTCCGACCTCAAATCCAATTTCTCCAATTATGGATCCTGGGTAGATATGGCTGCGCCAGGGGATTCCATATTGTCCACATACCTGGGTGGCTCTTATGCTTATCTCAGTGGAACGTCCATGGCTGCTCCCCATGTAGCGGGAGTAGCGGCTCTGCTGGCTGCACAGGGCAAAACGAATGCTCAGATTCGCGATGCGCTATGCTTCGCATCCGATACCGTATCCGGTTCTGGTGTCTACTGGCAATATGGGCGACTTAATGCCGAGCGCAGTTTGCAGGTACCTTAATACTTTTCTCTATTTATCATAAACGGAAGTCTCTGAATTTTATTTTATGCTGCCTACGACTTGTCCTACGGTTTCTACACTCACGCCTCTAACATGAAATCTTCTAGAAACGTGAGGTAAAAGAAATGTTTCCCTGCTAGTTCTGGGAATGATCTTTTTTACCTCACTATTTTCATACAGCAAGGAGCAATCCCATATAACGAGACTGCCCCTTCCATTCGATTCGATCGGCATATAAATCAGACTTAGAAATATTGCGCCCCATTATTGGCAATAACCTCTTTGTACCAATGGAAACTTTTCTTTTTCACTCTGCGAAGTGTGCCCGTCCCATCATTGTTTCGGTCTACATAAATGTAACCGTACCGTTTCTTCATCTCCCCAGTACCTGCGCTGACCAGATCAATGGGTCCCCAACTGGTGTAGCCCAGAAGCTCAACTCCATCCTGAATGGCTTCAGCCATCTCGGCAAAATGACGATTCAGATATTCAATGCGGTAGTCATCTTCAACGGTGTCATTGTCCAGCAATACATCCGTAGCACCAAGTCCGTTCTCTACAATAAACAACGGTTTACCGTAGCGATCATACAGCTGGTTACATGTAATCCGAAGTCCTTTGGGATCAATCGTCCATCCCCACTCCGATGCTTGAAGATAGGGGTTCTTCACCGAGCCAAATACATTGCCTTCCGTCGAATCCTTTAAAATTTCTGGATCCGCGCTTGTACAGCGACTGGCATAATAACTGAAACCGATGTAGTCGACCGTATTTTGCAAGAGAATATGTTCATCTTCTGGCTGCATATCAATCAGGATCTCATGTTCTCTGAAGAAACGCTTGGTATAACCTGGATAAGCTCCCTTGGACTGAACATCGATGAAGAAGAAGGACTCCCGATCCTGCTCCATCGCTTTCCATACGTCATCTGGGTTGGATGTGTATGGGTAGACCATCCCTGCAGCAAGCATACAACCGATCTGAGCACCGGGGATGATTTCATGACAAGCCTTAACCGTAAGGGCACTTGCTACCAGTTCATGATGGGCTGCCTGATAGAGAACCTGGTCTTTGTTCTCGCCTTCCTGAAGTACAATACCCGCACCGATATATGGTAGATGCAGCAGCATGTTGATCTCATTAAACGTCATCCAATACTTCACTTTGTCCTTGTAACGATTGAACAGCGTCTTTGCATAAGTCTCGAAAAATCCGATCATTTTGCGGTTTTTCCATCCGCCGTAAGTCTCGACCAGATGCACGGGAACATCAAAATGACAGATGGTGACCACAGGTTCAATATTATATTTTAATAATTCGTCGAAGACATCATCGTAAAATTGCAATCCTGCCTCATTCGGCACAACATCATCACCATTTGGGAATATCCGTGCCCAGGCAATGGACATTCTGAAACACTTAAATCCCATTTCCGCGAATAAGGCAATGTCTTCTTTATACCGATGGTAAAAATCAATTGCTTCATGGGAAGGGTAGAACTCCCCCGCTTTCGGGTTATAAGAATCTAGCTTTCCCATGGCAATAGGGAATCGATTTGCACCTGTTGGAATCAGGTCAACCGTAGTTAACCCTTTACCTCCTTCAAGATAGGCTCCCTCAAGCTGATTCGCTGCCGTTGCTCCTCCCCAGAGAAAATTCTCCGGGAAGGCTGTTAATTTTTCAAACATCGGCTGTTCCTCCTATTCGTATTGAAAACATTCAACTAACTGAGCACTGTAAGCAATTTGTCTTTTTCATTCACAACGGCATCTTTGGTTCCCACGACATCCAGATAATTCGACGTATTCGTAATAATAATGGGTGTAACCGTCTCATATCCGGCATCCTTGATGGCTTGCAGATCGAATTCCATAATCAGATCCCCTACATTTACACGGTCGCCGTCTTTCACATGAGCATTGAAATGTTGGCCTTTCAGTTGTACCGTATCCTGTCCGATATGAATCAGCATCTCAACACCATCATCCGTGACCAATCCAATGGCATGTTTCGTACGATACACGGTTTGCACAACTCCATTAATCGGGGATACCACTCTGCCACTGGTTGGACGGATGGCGATTCCTTTACCCATATGCTCGCCAGCAAATGTAACGTCGTTGATTTCTTTCAGTTCAACCACTTCACCAGCCATTGGGCTGAAAATTTCATATCTGTTGTTCGGGTTTGGATCAAGTACTGGTGCGGGAGCGGATACTGGCGTTGCTTCTACTTTGTCCTTGAATCCAACAACGTAGGTAAGAACAAAACCAAGTATGAACGCAACCGCTGTTGCCACAAGTGCCATGTAGAATCCGGAATCAACGCCAGTGGCCGAGTTGATAAAGGTTGGATACCCGAATACGCCAAGTCCGCCAAACATGTACATTTTAGACCCGAAGAACCCTAAGATGGCTCCACCAATACCACCTGCAATACAGCTCATGATAAACGGTTTTTTCAGCGGAAGCGTCACGCCGTAAATGGCTGGCTCGGTGACTCCGAAAATACCTGAAATGAAGGCTGGAATACTTAACGATTTCAATTTGGCATTTTTCGTTTTTAACATGACAGCCAATACTGCACCAATTTGAGCAAAGGAAGCGGCAAACGACATCGCTACCACCGGATCGGATCCAGACGTGCTCAGGTTTAGAAGCATAACCGGTACCAATCCCCAGTGGAGACCAAACAGTACAAACACTTGCCACAAACCACCGATGACCAAACCTGTAACGAGCGGGCTTAATTCATAGATGCCTGTTGCTCCTGCACCGATCAATTGACCTGCCCAAGTAGAGATTGGACCAATTACAAGGAATGTTGCTGGAACAATAACAAGTAATGTAAAGAATGGAACCAGGAACGTACTAACCACTTTAGGAATGACGTTTTTGAAGAATCTCTCTATTTTTACAGCAAAGAATGTAGCGATAATAATCGGAATAACCGATGATGAATAGTTCATCAGGATAACAGGAATGCCCAGGAACGTAATGTGAATTGGTGATTCAAACAATGTACCTGCGAACAGGGTGTACAGTGGATCTCCCGTAGATAACCCGGATAGCGTTGGATAAACCAACGTAGCTCCGATCGCCATACCCAGGAACGGTGATCCGCCAAATTTCTTAATCGCCGTATAACCAAGGAATACCGGGAAGAAGTAGAACAGACAGTCACCCGTTGCATTCAACAGATGGTACGTTCCTGATGTATTCGTTATCCAACCAAAGGATATAAACATCGCTGTAAAACCTTTGATCATCCCTGTCGCAGCGAGTAGTCCGAGCAGAGGTGTGAAGACACCAGAGATCATGTCGATAAAACGACTGAACAAACTCCCCTTGTTACCCGAATCTTCCTGTTCCTCTGCAACCTGTCCTTCAGCAGGCAGATTACCTGCCTTAACAACTGCTTTATATACATCCGGCACTTCATTGCCGATAACGACCTGATACTGTCCACCACTCTGCATGACGGTAATAACACCTGGCAGATTTTTAAGTTCCTCCGTTTTAGCAACGCTTTCATCTTTGAGTTTGAAACGCAATCTGGTTACGCAATGGAATACACTGTTTACGTTTTTGGCTCCGCCTACACCAGACAAGATGTCTTTGGCCAGTTGATCGTAGTTCATAGTAATTCTCCCTCTCTAAGTAGACTCCCGATGCTTGTGAAACAAAGAAAACCTGAACTACTGAACATACACAACGCACCGGAAGCTCCGGAAACAAGTCGTGATATTCAGCAATTCAGGTTTTGCCCTTAACGGTTGCAACCCTGTAAGGCTGTACATAGCGATATTCAGTTGTTACACTAACAACTTCATCTTAAAGTAAGTTGCAACCCATCTTTACGGACCCAGAGTGGTCGGAAGTATCGGAATTGCCTGATTGAACAGTTACAATCCGATTGATGTATGCGCTTACTTTATGAATTCATAATATAATAACCTCTGAACTTTTGCAAGCGTTTTTTTAAGAATCTTTATTTTGTAATATCGTTACTCTGATGTGGCGTGCACCACGCGTTCGATATGAATGGTTAAGTACATCATTTCTTCGTTAGTCAGTTGATACGTGTAGTTATTTTCAATGAATTTTCGAATCTTCTCCGAGCACTTGTGCGCTTCAGGATACTTCTTCTGAATCATCTCAAATAACTCATCGTCGTTGTTGCTCTTGTAATGCTTGCCTTTCACCAGCCGTTGGGCGAAAAACTTCAGATGGGTCACAAATCGATAATAATTCAGTGAGTTCTCGTCAAAGTCCATTTTGAAATGATATTTGATGATCGTCAAAATCTCCTGCATGACCTGCGTCATGCTTCGGATGTTAGGCATCTCTTCGTTGAGTGCCGCATTTACAAAATGAAGTGCCATGAAACCCGCCTCATCTTCTGGCAAAAGCACACCAAACTGATCACAAATCATATTCAGCGCTTCCATTCCTACCTCATATTCATCCTTGTAAAGCTGCTTGGTTTCCCAGAGCAATCCATTACGGATGGGCAGATGGTTACGATAACGTTCAATGGCAAAATGAATATGATCCGTCAGATGCAGGTAGATGCTCTCGTTGAGCTTTTTCCCAAGCTTTAGCTTGGCATAGGCAATAATCTCCTCAGACACTTTCATGTATTCCAGTGGTATGCTCGCGATTAATGCCTTGAAATTTTCCTGGATATCTTCATTCTGTAAAGTAAATATCTTATCAATATGCTGCTCGGACACGTCATCGCCAGCTCGCTTCTGAAAAGCAATGCCCCGGCCAATGACAATGACCTCACGTTCGTCTTTAATCGCAACTACAGCATTATTGTTTAACACCTTCTCGATCTTCACTTTATCCACTCCAATATACAGAAAAAGGCAAACCGTACCTTCTACGAGGTCACTGGCCTTGCCCTTTCACTTCAATATTAACTAATGTGCGTTCATGGTATTACATTTTTCTACAATGTGCAACAAAAAAATCGATCATGCTTTATCACTAACAAACCACATGTTGAACGTCTAAATGAATCTGTTCAGCTGCTTTGTATTTTTTTCTGTTTGCGTATAAACAAGTTATATGTTCCTGCCTTCCCATCAAAACCACTCCCTTAGCATGACGCTTATCCAGAGAATTATACTTGACACCCGGAACACCAAATCCTTAATTTCAATACCTGTCTGCATTAGACCACTTTTTCTTACTCGCCCTTGACTTTGTGCATATAAGCCAAAATTAATAGATACGTTCATAAATAATTCCGCCTCATTTCAGACAAAAAACGCTTGCACTTATTTACCTTTTTTCACTTTCACAATTCTTAAAATCAAGTTGAATTCGGATCAAAAAATATACAAAAAAGCCCTCTATTTTAGAGGGCTTCATGTGTCCGAATAATGAAAAATTGCATGCAAAAAAATTAAATATTTTTATTTCGTCACGCATTGCTCACTTTTTTGGCAGACATATATCATTTCATAACATTCTTCAGTGAGCGGTGTACCCTGCCAATCCTTGTAGAGATGTAGTATTTTGAATCCATTTGTACGTAATAGACGCTCCATCTCTTGGGGATATGTATATCTTAAACGGATATTGGTCCCTTTTTCACTAATGATATTTCCATTCCCATCCTTCGTCTTCCTTGTTGTAATATAGTGCTGGATCTGCTGGACTGAATCATATCGGTTGAGGGTATATACATCGACAGCATTATAGGTTTCACTATCGACATAGCTTCTCCAGTATTCTTCAATCGGAGGTTGCAACAATTCCTCTGTGCTCGGGAAGCGTGTACCAAAAATAAAGAGACCTCCCATCTCTAAATGCTTGTTCACTGAGCATAACAATCCATCCTGGGCTTCATTGGTCAGGAAATGCTGAAACGAATTGCCAATGGAGTAGATCAGCCTGCTTACCACATTTAATTGCAGTTTGGTACAATCCTGTTCCACCCACTCAATAGCTAACTGGAGATCGGCTGTCTTGTTTCTGGCTTCCTCTAACATTCCTTTATGGACATCTATACCAACCAGGTGGTGACCTTCCATTGCTAATGGAATAGTCGCTCTTCCTGTACCACATGCGATATCAATAATCACACCATTCGTATTTGCAGCCCATTTGGAAAGGAATTTCACATCTTCAAGGTATGCATTATTCTCCTGATCGTATAACGCAGGGTTATCGTATTCTTCAGTATTATCTATATGAATAGTCATTCGTGTCCCCCTTTTCGTGTAATCGTTTCATCATGATTTATTGTTGCGGCTTTCCTTCTCCAACTCTGCTTCAATCCTGCGATTGATTACTTTCAACTGATCCGAATCCAAGTGTTCGACATTTGTCAACTGTTCATCTATCTTGTATTCTTCCGCTTCACCCTTGTTCATCAGTCCCAGATGATGCTTGATGGATCGAATATCCTCGCGCATACTCATGGTCTGACGATAATTGTCTGCAACAAGTGCAAATATAATAGCACCTGCCAGAATCGTACCATATGGGAACAGAAGACAGAGAACAACTCCTACTACTAAAGCCAAAATAATGTACATGCCTTTTTCGCCTCCTCTTTCAATTACAGATTGAATCGTTCTTGGATGAGTTGAGCAACCTCTGTCGCACTCTTATCCGTGTTATTGATTCGAATATAATGCTCGTGCGTAATTTCTCCAGGCTCTGAATTCAATCGATATTTCTCCATGCTCGAAATCAGATCCTGCTCAGACCATTCGACATTCCGCTTCGTTGCTTTGTGCAGCAGCCGATGTGGGCTTTTATTACGAACCAGACGTTCCGTCGAATCAGCTTCCAGTTCAACATAGCATACCTCAGCACCTCTGGATTCGAACAACGCACTGATTTTGCGAATGTACTCCCCATCCTCTTTCATATCGAAAGCCCACACAAATGTAAAAATCAAACCGGGCAGCTCGCTCTTCGCCACTTCTTCAAAAATCTCCTGACGGAACAGGTTAACAAGCCTCTTTCCTTGAGGCGTACCATAACTGAAATAAGGCGACACCAGTTCAATCGTCATATGATTGTGAAACAATTTCAGATTAGTGATCTTCTCCAATTCCTGGCCAACCGTCATTTTCCCTACAGCCTGTGGACCAAAAATAATGATAAACTTCATTCCACCACTCCTGACTTCAGTTACATGTATTCCATTACTTGAATTTTATGGACATTAATCCATAATAACGCCTCTTGGACAAATAAAAAAGAGATTTCAAGCCATCCACTGAAAGTTCAGGGCTTGAAATCTCTTTTTCGGTTACACTTTATATTCATCGTTTCACAGTGTACCCACATTAACGTCCAATCAGAACCCATCCCCACTTCATACGTCGGAGTCCCATGGCAATAATCCATGAGAGCAGTATTGCTACAACATAAGAAAGCATAATGCCTAGGCTAAAATGTGGAGCGAGCTCCACGGTGAGTTCTCTTCTCCAGAACAACAGTACTAATGGGTGTATTAAGAATACACCAAATGCCACCGTGCCCAAAGAGTTCAGAATGCGAGTTGCCCGATTAGATCCGCTCTGTTTCCAAGCGCCCATTCGTTCACATGTCATCAACAAGAGCAAGCAGGCCGAAAGGGTAAACAGATTACGGAAAAGAAATAGTAGCGTATAGGTTAGCGCCGGAGATGCGGCGAAAGTCGTTTTTACATAAGTATTTCCATAAATAAAGACGGCCCCTCCGCTCAACAATGCAGCGATCAACACATAACGATAGGAGAACAGTTTCTTCATTGCTGCATCGAAGTTCAACCCAATCCAGGCACCGAATCCAATAACAATCAAGTAACTTGGCAGCAAACTCCCCATCCGTGAGAAATGAAACTGCAGATGCAGGGCGTAAAAAACAGCCTGTGCCGCAATAAAAAACAACGGTAAATATTGATTAAATAAACGATAACGTGTTAACGAAAGAAGCAGTGGAAATACCACATAAAATTGCAATATAATTAGAAAAAAATATAGATGCGTGTGTGCAGTGCCGGTTAACAATTGCTCCGAGAACTGCTTCACATGTGCCAAAGGCTCTTTGTTTGCTAACCACTGCTTGACGATAAAATAAATGAGTGACCAAGCCAGATAAGGCACAAAAACATAAAATAATCGCTTTTTATAAAAAGTGGGCATCCAGCCCTTTTCCTTCATCTTGGAGCTGTAATTGTAGAACAACACCAGCGAGGAGAGGAACAGAAATGCAGGTACGGCGAATTGCAGAAAGCTGTTCCAAAAATAATAAAAGTCATGATCCAGCGTGTGCTTGGGATAATGCGCAACTGCCGTTGAAGTCGCATGAATAGCAACCACAGCCATGATTGCAAATGCACGATAGAGATCCAGATACTCAATACGCCGGGGCCGATTAACCGGATGATTCATAACAAAACCTCACTTATGCCTGATAGAATGATAGTTTCCGGCCGCAATCCAGATTCTACCCTTCATTTTAAATCAGCAGACGTGGGTATTACAATCATAATCCATATTATTTTCGTTAAATTACAACAATGATCAACATTATTCGACATCACCTATCCAGAACCGCTCTACGATATTCCCATCAGGCTCAACATAGTCTTGATCCTGAATCCCTCCGTTACGAAGAATAACTCTTCGGGATGCCTCATTGTGCGCGTCACATACGACCAGCACTTTCGTGATTCCGAGATCTTTCGTGATTTCCAAGGAAAGCTTGAGGATTTCGGCACCATATCCATTTTGCCGTTCGCCTGGACGAATCCCATAACCAATATGTCCTCCGCTATGAAACAGCTTCTCATTTAGTTCATGTCGTATATTCACGGCTCCAACCACTCGATCACTTTCCGTCACGAGCCAGTATGTACTGTCCCTAACCCAGCCTTCCGGTATATCAATACCTTGCTCACTACGTTCCAAAAAAGCTAACATCCCTTCAAAAGGGTAGGGCTCTTTCGAAATGACCCACGGTACCATCGATTCTCCGCTTGCAACCCAGTCTTCATAAAATGCCATATACGTTTCTTTATATTCTGCTGAAGGTTTGATTAGTCTAACTTTTTCTTTGCTCATTTTACGTACGTCCTCCTCACTCATATTGATTGCCCTGCTATTTCAACCTAATATACTAATTCACAGTCATGATGCTCCCAAACGTCGAACAGATTACCGTCCAAATCCTCGAAAGTAAAAAACTTCCCGTATATACCCTCATCACTAACTTTGCCAACACGGACATGACCAGCAGTGAGTTCAGTATGGAGTTTAACGATATCGTCAGTAAAAAAAGTGATTACCCATCTCTTTTTCTGCCTCACTTGAAATACGGCTCTGGAGTCATGATCACTTTCAATCAAATCGAGAATCGGTCTATTGTCTCTAAATAGACTAATATAGCCTTCTCTAGGCTGCCTGATATTGAATCCAAAATGGTTCACAAACCATGCTGCTGACTGCTCTACATTTGTCACAGGAATGACATTGTATGCAATGCCCAGTATTTTTCCACTCGTCAAATTAATCCATCTCCCTTCATTGCATTAATAACTTATGATCCTCTTATCGATTTGAAGAACAGTATCATTATCCAAGTATAAAAAGAGAACCTGCGTATGCAGATCCTCCTCTCGGGTCCAGCTTTCGCTATTATATTAGTTCACGATCCTGTTGGCAGATTCCTCTAATCCATACTCTTTATACTGATTCCGTCTGTTGTGCATAGACTTCCTGATCCGCTCCAAGCATCTTGTAAGTGAATTGATAGCTTCCTGATCCAAGCGCAATTCGTACATCGGTTCCCTGTGCTTGAAAATCATGAATACCCGCTACTTGGTCCAAAGCTTTCCCGTTCTCCCGAACGGTCTGTACATCTGCTCCAGGAAGAAGGATTGTACCCGTCGTATTGGCAGGAAACGTCACATGGACTTCCATCTCGTTATGTTCACGACGATACCAGTTTGATGTCACACAACCGTACATCGTCTCGAAACTTGCTTCAACCCACTCCAGTCCAGGTCCTGGTTTGGGCTTGATGTGCACAATCCGGAATCCAGGCTGATGTTCATCCGTATTAATCCCTGCAACATAACGATATAACCACTCTCCTATGGCGCCATATGCATAATGGTTGAATGAGTTCATATCAGCACTCCACAGACTTCCGTCCTCCCGGATACCGTCCCAATGCTCCCAAACTGTAGTCGCACCTTGTGTCACTTGGTATAACCAGGATGGATAATCCTCCTGAAAGAGTAGCGTATAGGCCAGATCATGATGTCCCGTATCACTCAGTACCGGATTCAGATAAGGTGTTCCCACAAATCCGGTGGTCAGATGGTTCCCTGCTTCCGCAACCAGTTTCCCCAATTGATCAATGGTACGTTTCCTAGCTGTAGCATCCAATAGGTCAAAATGCAAAGCAAGTACATGCGCTGTCTGTGTGGGGACGGCAAGTTTGCCCGCAGGTGTCACGAATTCATCCTGAAATGCAGCAACAATGTTGTCATGAAGATTATCATAATACACTGCATCTTCCTTCTTCCCCAACACCGCGGCCGCTTTCCCTGTATGAGAAACAGAGTAGGCATAAAATGCTGTCGCTACAAAATCCTTGTCTGTGGCCCCGATATAGCTGTCCGGCTTGGAATCCAGTCCGAGCCAATCGCCAAAGTGGAAGCCTGTATTCCACAAGTAAGGATTCTCCCCTTGAGCATGAATGTAATTAATCCAACGTTTCATGCTGTCATATTGCTCAGCCAACAGCCTGACATCCCCATACATCTCGTAGATCGTCCATGGACAGATGACAGCAGCATCTCCCCAGGCGGCAGAAGAATGATTGGTGTCTCCCCATCCCTCAGACGTCGGACTCCTCAGATCAGGAACAAAGAAGGGAATACCTCCATTTTCTCCCTGATCGGCTTCCAGGTCCCGCAGCCATTTGGTAAAGAATGGTGCCGTGTTCATCAGGTATGAAGAAGTTCGTATAAACATCTGCGCGTCTCCCGTCCAGCCCAGCCGCTCATCACGCTGCGGACAATCTGTCGGTACGTCAACGAAATTCCCTTTTTGCCCCCACAATATATTGTGATGAAGTTGATTCACCAAAGGACTGGAGGTCTTAAAGTGACCTGTACGCTCCATATTGGAATGCAGCACAACTCCTGTGAAATCCTCCAGGTTAACGTGGTCCGGAAACCCGATGAGCTTCACATAACGGAATCCCTGAAACGTAAAATGCGGCTCATACGTCTCCACACCGCTGCCTTTCAGCGTATAGCGGATGCATTGAGTGGCACTACGGAGATTTTCTGTATAGAAATTACCTGCATGATCCAAAATCTCGGCATGTCGTAATTCAACCATATGACCCGACTCACCCTGAATACTGAATCTCATCCAGCCGACCATGTTCTGTCCCATGTCCAGCACACGCTCTCCTTGAGGCGTTTTCAGCAAAGCGATCGGACTCAATTCCTGTACTTGCGTTACCGCCACATTCTCCTGAGCAACGATGATCTCTTTCGTATAGTCCAGCACACGTACGGGTGACCATGTCGTTGAGGTAGAATCTGTCCACTCGGACTCCAGGCGAGCATCGTACGTTTCACCCATATAGATATCCGACATGCGGATGGCACTGGGCGCGCTCTCCCAGTGTTGATCCGATACAATGTGTTCCTCCGAACCATCCCCATAATGAACATGAAGTTCCAGCAGTAAAGCATGGTCTGCTCCGTAGATCTTCTGCCTCTTATCCCATCCCAAATGTCCTTTATACCAACCATCACCCAGATAAGCACCGAGTAGGTTCTGTCCATTCTGAAGCTGATCGGTCACATCATAGACCTGGTATTGCAACCGCTTACCATAACTGGTCCACCCCGGCGTGAAGTATGCCTCACCCACACGCTGGTTATTCAGATGAAGTTCGTACAATCCAAGTGCAGTCACATATATTCTTGCCGCAACGACAGGCTTTTTCAGTTCAAACAAGGTGCGCAGTCGCGGGCAAGACTCATCCTGATGAGAGGATGGATCTACTGTGATCCACTCTGCCTGCCAGGCATCTTCACTACCCATGAATCCCGTTTCGAAATAAGCCGTTTCCGACCAAGCCGACTCGTCTCCTGTACCATCCCAGACACGAATGCGATAATAGTAGCGGGTTCGTGCTTCAGGTACCCAGTGATCCAGTTCAACATGAATGGACTGATCAGAGCTCTTTTTGCCGGAATCCCATTCAATCTGATCGAAAACTTCCGTCCGTGACAACTGAATTTGATAATCTGACTGTACACAATTCCTGCGATCGGACTGTAAATGCCAGCTTATCCTGGGCGACGTGATGTCTATTCCAATCGGGTTTATTCTGTATTCACAACGCAGATGACTTATGGTCAACATCAGAGAACCATCCCTTTCCATCGTGGTTTCCAATTCAAGGTTACGATATAATTATATCGATTCTGTGATCGGAAATACCCGGCAATGAGGACAGTTTAACCCGGTAATCTGGTCATTCCAACCAAGGAGGCTATTCCGTGAATCCAACCGTCCAACTGTTCAAGAGCGAATCCTTTTTTCAGAATAATTTGAAGCTGTTCGTGAACCGATGCTCCGAGGATTTTGTAGTTCCCTTTCACGCACACGAATTTGTTGAGTATAGTTATGTGGCAGAAGGAAAGGGCTTTCATCACATCGGTGAAGATATTGTCCCGGTGCACAAAGGTATGCTGTTTGTCATTCCGGTTGGCGTTCCTCATGTATTCCGTCCGGCTACAGCGAATGTATCAGAGCATCCACTCATTATCTATAACTGTCTGTTCAATTCTGAACTGATCCACACCCTGTCCATCATTATTCAGGAGGCGGAGATTCGAAACCATCTGACAGATATGGAAAAGAATCGGGTTCCTTATGTATCTATCACTGATTACAGCCAACGGATGGAAGAATTAATGGTAAAGCTGTACCGCGAATCTGCTGTTCCGGGAATCGGCTCATCCACGATCCTGTATACACTCGTAAGCCAACTCGTCGTGACGACCTATAGACACCTCCATCAACCTGCCTGGACCGAGAAGGAAAATACAGCCGATATGGAACACATCCTTCATTACCTCGACCAGCATGTTAACGAACGAATCCGTCTAAGCGAACTCGTGAATATCTCCGGTTGGAGTCAAAGACATATTGGACGTATGTTCGTGACCCACACCGGGCGGACGTTTGGTGCCTATCTGCAACATTTGCGCATACAAAAAAGCTGTGAATTGCTGAAGAATTCACAACATAAAGTCAGTTTAATTGCTGAACTTGTAGGCTACCGGGATGTAGATTCATTTTACGCCGTCTTCAAACGCATTACGGGAGAAACCCCGCAGGGCTATCGCAGGAACTTCAGAGCTAAACCATCGAATTAAGTGTTCCTGCCTTCTGCTCCTTTCCCTGGGTTCATCTCTTTACCGTTTCAAGCTTGCTCTCTTCATGTTCTGTTCCAAGCAAACGATCCACATAAGCCTTTGCACCTTTCCAGGAGGTCATTAACGGAAACTGATGTTGCTCCCGCTCGTTTACATTCCATGGATGAGGGATGCAAATGACTTTCTTACCATCATTCAGCGCCGGTATCAGGTTATGCGCTCCATCATCAATTAACAGATCGAAATTAATCAGATTCTTCCGTTTACAGGTTATAAACTGTTCTGGAGATATGTATGGCATATGCTTCTGGAGCCAATTCCACTTCTCAACAACTGTCTTGGGTTCAGCCGCCGTTAGTATAAGGAGATCATAGGCTAGATGGAGCTTTTCCACCTCTTCCACCACATATTCGTCATAAATCTCCAGTTCCTCAAACAGTCCTGGCCGACCGTAAAATACATCATGTGTACATTCCGGATGGCGAATATGGGATGTATCCCAGTGCACCATATCCTCGTATCGCAGCGGATGAGTTGGAAAGTTGATGTTGTTATGATATATGGCTCGCTTGACCAGATGACATATGGTGTCATCCATATCTACAGCAATAATAGGTTTCTTCATCTTTATCCCCTCCAATAGGATCACAGTATATCATCATCGATGTTATGAAGCCATCTTTTACAAAAAAAAGCTGCTACTACCGGTTGTTGGGGAGATCAACAGAAAAGCAGCCCAGAACCCTGTCCACATGTGGATAAGATTTTCGGGCTGCTTTGCTAACTCACTTCCCTCTAGCAATGCGCGAAGTGAGTCAGATACATCAATTTAAGTAGAAAAATTGTAGCCTATATTACACCACTCGCTCAGGCCAACAATCTTATTTCTGTTGAAACGTTACATTAATCTGTACAATCTCGGATCGACTGCTCGTGCGAATCGGAGGTCCCCAGAAGCCAAATCCAGAGGTCACGATAGAGTGCATAGACCCTTTTTGCAGATAACCCCAATCATTCTCGTAGATGGCCTTAGTAATAAACTGAGCGGGTGCGATCTGACCACGGTGGGTATGACCTGACACAACCAGATCCACATGGTTCTGCTCCGCAATATCCAGATCATATGGTTGGTGATCCATCATAAGTACAGGTTTGCTCAAGTCGGTATCCTGCATCAATGTTGCTACTTCTGCCCGATCCGTCTCGGTCCGGTCTTTACGCCCAATCAGCGTAATCTTATCGTCCAGGGTAATTTTGTCATCATACAGGACCTGCATATTACTCTTCTCCAGAGCCGCAATCAGATCCTCGATCGGACCATCATACTTGTCGTGATTGCCTAGTGAAGCGTACACTCCGTATGGGGCCTGAATGCCGCTGATAATATCCGCGATCCCGCTCTTGAGGTACATATCTAAGTTGTCATCGATAATATCACCAGGATACAGCACCAAATCCGGCTTCAATGCGTTAATTTCTTCCACCATACGTTTGGCGTGAGCAGGACCGGACAGCAGGCCAAAGTGCATATCCGCAGCCATAACGATCTTGAGTTTGTCCATGCCTTCTACCTTTTTATCAATTTGGATGTTATATTCCCTTACAACCGGACTATATGCATTAAAGATGCCATAACCCAGTGTAGACAACAACAATACAAGTGTAATCACACCCGCCCATTTGTGGGCATGATGTCTTGGAATTCTTGTCAGTCTCAGAATCCATAATGTCAAATGGACAACCGGCAAGATCATTAACAGCAACGAGAAGATAGCCAGCCAGTATGAGCCGATTATGCTCAGGAAGGAGAAACTTCCAAACAACCTTGCCAGTATGAAAGAAATTGCAAGGAATACAAGGGCAACAATGTAAAACCAACGAAATCTCGCAGATACAACCGGCTTCATCCAGCTCCATCCGCTCCGTCCTATGTAAAACACTAATAAACCATACACAACCAAAAACAAGATGCCTGCAAGTACGAACATGCCTCCGTTAACCTCCACGTCAATAAGTTGATTACTGAATTTTCTCTTAACCCAATTCCAGTCCATCTGAACAAGTATAACGTAGTTAAAGGGGTGAGGACATCTGTTTCCATTCCTCAGATGCGTACATTTTATTACAATTTGGAATACTTAAATTCCAATCATTATTTAGGCGATAACTCAACTCATAGCCTGTCATCTGAATAAAAAAACATCCCTGCGTACGCTCATGACTGACTAACGTCATGAACGAGCACAGGAATGCTTAATGATCTCGAATTACATATTATTCGTTGGTATCCATCCACTGGAAGTGGAATGACCCTTCTTTGTCCACACGTTTGAAGGTGTGAGCGCCAAAGTAGTCACGTTGTGCTTGCAGCAGGTTCGCTGGCAAACGCTCTGTACGGTAGCTGTCATAGTAGGACAACGCACTGGAGAATCCAGGAACCGGAATTCCTCTTGTTACTGCAGCAGCAATGACTTCACGCCATGCACCTTGGTAGGATTCAACAATGTTTTGGAAATATGGATCCAGAAGCAGGTTTTTCAGTTCTGCATCTTTGTCATATGCATCCTTGATGTTTTGCAGGAACTGCGAACGGATGATGCAACCACCGCGGAAGATCATCGCGATGTTACCGTACTTCAGATCCCAGCCGTACTCGTCGGAAGCTGCACGCATTTGGGCGAAGCCTTGTGCGTAGGAAACGATTTTACTTGCAAACAGCGCTTTGCGTACATTCTCGATGAACGCTTTTTTGTCACCGGAGAATGCTTCAGTTGCAGGTCCATTCAGGATTTTGCTCGCTGCCACACGCTCGTCTTTCATTGCAGACAGGAAGCGGGAGAATACGGATTCCGTAATCATGGACAAAGGTACGCCGAGATCCAGCGCGCTTTGGCTTGTCCATTTGCCTGTTCCTTTTTGTCCGGCTGCATCCAGAATGACGTCAACCATTGGTTTGCCTGTTTCCGGATCATATTTGGAGAAGATGTCAGCTGTGATTTCGATCAGGTAGCTGTCCAGCTCACCCTGGTTCCATTCAGAGAAGATCGCGTGAAGCTCTTCAACAGAAACATTCAGCACGTCTTTGAGCAAGTGATACGCTTCACCGATCAACTGCATATCCCCGTATTCAATACCGTTGTGCACCATTTTGACATAGTGTCCAGCACCATCTGGTCCGATATATGTGCTGCAAGCATCGTCGCCCACTTTAGCCGAAATGGCTGTCAGGATTGGTTCAACAAGTTCATATGCACTTTGTTGTCCGCCCGGCATGATTGCTGGACCTTTCAATGCGCCTTCTTCCCCACCGGATACGCCTGCACCGATGAAGCGGAAGCCTTTGGCTTCCAGATCTTTGCTGCGGCGTTGGGTGTCAGGGAAGTATGCGTTCCCTCCATCAATGATGATGTCGCCCTCGTCCAAGTGTGGCAGCAGTTGTTCGATGGTAGCGTCCGTTGCTTTACCCGCTTGAACCATGATCAGGATTTTCCGTGGGGATTCCAGGGAAGCCACGAACTCTTCAATCGTGAACGCACCTGTGAGATTTTTGCCTTCAGCTTCTTTCAAGAGATCATGCGTTTTCTCTGGGGAACGGTTAAAAACCGCTACCGAGAATCCTTTACTCTCAATGTTGAGGGCAAGGTTCTTACCCATTACTGCAAGTCCAATGACACCGATCTGTTGTTTACTCATTATGTCCTCCCAATACTCTTTATATATAGTAGGTTAAAATCTGTAATCAGCTATTCCTGAATTATTGAACTATTTTTTTCCAGTCTGCTGCGAATTTCTCCATGCCTTGATCTGTCAGTGGGTGTTTGGAGATTTGTTCAATGACGGAGAATGGAACGGTAGCAATATGTGCTCCAGCCATCGCTACACGTGTAACGTGATCCGGATGTCTTACGGAAGCCGCAATAATCTGTGCATCCAGGTTATGTGTACGGAACAGCTCAGCAACTTTGGCAACCAATTGCACGCCATCTTCGGAGATGTCATCGAGACGTCCCAGGAACGGGGATACATATGTTGCACCGGCACGAGCAGCAAGCAGCGCCTGGTTAACGGTAAAGATCAACGTTACGTTTGTTTTTACACCTTTTTTGGTCAGGTAACGGCAAGCTTCCAGTCCTGCAAGTGTCATTGGCAGCTTGATTGTGATGTTTTTGTCGTTGTTATTGATTTTGATCAGTTCGTCTGCTTGAGCAATCATCTCTTCAGCTGTGATCGCATCTGGTGTTACTTCAGCAGACACGGATTCAACTTCAGGTACCTCACGCAAAATTTCTTCAATGCGGTCTTCAAATTTCACGCCTTCTTTGGCTACCAATGACGGATTTGTTGTTACACCAGACAAAACGCCGATTTTATATGCTTTTTTGATGTCCACCAAGTTTGCTGTATCGATGAAAAATTTCATATTCAATTACCTCCAAAGGATATATTTTTTTGATGTTACCGGTTTGCATTAACAGCCATAGGAATTTCAGTTGCAGCTTCAGCCTGCTGATCGGCAGGTTGATCAAACCACCAGTGGTGCCCTTCTGCAGCCAGCATTGCATCCGACTCTGCCGGTCCATAGCTTCCTGCCGGGTACAAATGAAGCGGGAGCAAATTCTCCTGGAATGCATCCAAGATTGGTTGTACCCATGCCCAGGACAGTTCTACTTCATCCCAGTGGGCAAAGAATGTAGGATCGCCATGCAATGCATCATGAATCAGATTCTCATAAGCCTCGGCCAAATCCTCACGATCTGGTGATAGATCGATATGAACCGGCTTGAACTCCCCTTTGTTTTGCGGGTCGCTCGCATTAAGCTGCAGCGTCATGCTCTGGTCAGGACTCATCTCAATAACAAGCAGGTTCGGCTTGGAGCCGTTAACTACGTTGGCCTGTCCAGATGGTTCTTTGAATTCAATGACGATACGAGTTGATTTTTCCTTCATTCGTTTGCCTGTACGGATATAGAAAGGAACTCCGCGCCAGAAGAAATCATCAATCTGTAATTTCGCCGCAATAAAAGTATCATTCATCGTATTCTCGGCAACACCCGGTTCTGCTGCATATCCGCTAACGGATTTGCCTTGAATGTTTCCTTCAGCATACTGTCCGCGAATAACACTTGCACCCACAGTTTGCTTTTGCAGTGGCTGTATCGATTCCATGATATGCTTTTTCTTCAAACCGACTTTTTCCGTGGTGCTGTTATATGGAAGCTGGATCGCCATCATCATGAGCAATTGCAGCATATGATTCTGGAACATGTCCCGCACGGCCCCTACATGGTCATAATAGGATGCCCGTTCTTCCACACCAACAGTCTCGTTAGCGGTGATTTGCACATTGGAGATGTAACGGTTGTTCCAGAGTGCCTTCATGATCGGATTGCTTTGATGCAAGGTTTCAAGACGCTGTACCATCGGTTTGCCTAAATAATGGTCAATTCGATAAATTTCCTCTTCGGTGAATGCCTCGCTTAATTTACGATTCAGATCACGAGCAGATTGCAGATCATGACCAAATGGCTTCTCAATCACAAGGCGTTTCCAGCCATCTGTAGATCCAAGTCCACTTTCCTGAATATTAGCTGCAATCGGTTCAAAGAATTCTGGACCAACCGAAAGATAAAATAATCGATTGGACAGAATGCCAAGTTCAGCCTCTCTCTGTTCAACCAAATTTAACAGCTCTATATAATCTTCCTTATGGCTTATATTCAATACACTGTAGCGGAAAGCCTGCACGAACGACTTCACAATTTTAGGATCAGCCGGGCGTCTGGAAAATTCATTCAATGATTTTTCCACTTGTGCCTGAAAGAATTCATCAGACCATTCTCTTCGTCCCAGGCCAATCAGTGAGAAGGATTCCGGGAGTTTCTGCTCAATGTATAGATTATATAAGGCAGGATATATTTTTCTTTTGGCTAAATCGCCAGTCGCACCAAATAAAATAATGGTCGTTGGTTCCATCTCTCTGTTCTCCTTCCAAGTAACTCTGGTTTCTTTGCTGTAGTTACACTATAATACGTTTCATAGCCATACAAGTAATTAATATATTTCACAGGAGCTATAGACGATATCTATGACAACAAATTATGAATTATATAAGGTATTTTACTGGGCTGCCAAAACAGGAAGTTTGACCCAAGCTGCCAAAGCGCTATATATCACTCAACCCAGCGTCAGCCATGCTATCAAACAGCTGGAGGAAAGCTTTGGACTCACGTTGTTTTACCGGAATTCCAAAGGAGTTGCGCTGACACAGGAAGGTGTCAGTCTGTATTCCTATATTGAACAATCCCAGATTCTGATCTCGCTGGCCGAGGAGAAAATGGCCGCCCTGAAGAGTTTAGACAACGGAGAACTGAGGATTGGCGGCAGTGATTCACTGTTTAAGCATTACATGCTGGCATATCTA
Source organism: Paenibacillus vandeheii (assembly GCF_030433635.1). NCBI lineage: Bacteria > Bacillati > Bacillota > Bacilli > Caryophanales > Paenibacillaceae > Paenibacillus > Paenibacillus vandeheii. The sequence continues at coordinate 339,148 of NZ_JAROCD010000005.1, read as the reverse complement.
GAAGAATTTCACATCCTCTATCCTAACATCAAGCTGCATCTGAGTCATGGGACAACGCCGGAAGTCATCACGTTCCTGAAAGAAGGTAAAATTGATCTGGGTGTGGTCCGAATGCCGATTGTCGATCCTCAGCTGGAAGTCCGGGAAAGTATTCAGCTCAAGGATTGCTTCGTCGCGGGTGAGCGTTATGCTCAGCTGAAGGATAAAGTCATGACACTGGAGATGCTCCTGGAGTATCAATTGATTCTCTTCTCCCGGAACAGCCGGGTGCGGATGGCGATTACGGAATTGTTCAACAGCTATGGCTATACACTCAAACCCGAGATTGAAGTCGGCAGTGTGGATTTGTTAATTGAATTTGCACGTCGAGGATTGGGCATATCGTATGTAACCCGTGAGTTTATTTCCAAAGAGCTGGAGGAAGGCTCTCTCTTCGAAATTCAGCTGGATGTTCCCCTGCCTCCATCCCATGTAGGCATCATGACAAAGCGGAATATGCCGATTTCCCTGGCAGCGAACCGATTTATGGATCTCATTTTTAAATGCGATTAGACTCTCGGGTCAACAAAAAGTGCCTCATCACCCATACGGATGATGAAGCACTTTTTATTATATACATATGTAAAATGACGAACGAGAAATTATCATAAAGAAAATCAAATTATCCATTGAAATAACTCCACCTCTTCATTCACATCAAAAACGGATTCAATGTCATACTTCGAGTTCTCTTAGTCTTTCCTCAATTCTTCCAGGAATCAAAGCAAACAGTTGGTCCCAGATCATAAACACATTGGGGTCAAGCACATATTCCTCAAACTCCATAGCAGGTACAAACGCCTTCGTCTGCAGGAATGCCTGCACTCTGGCATTGATCTCTTCATTTGTTTCAAAATAACCTTTGAACATCTCGTTGACTAGCAGGCCGTCACATCCAGCATTAGCCCCGGCTGCGCTGTACAGATCCGGTAACAGTTCAAATACCACAGGCAGCGGTGAAAACGCGTGTTTGCCTGGCTGGGAGTAAAGACACACATGGCGTCCAACCACATTAACCCGATCCTTCAGCAATCCCCTGAGCACTCTGCCATGAAAGCTGGCTTCACAGTCCACGACTTCGCCGTCATGGCCCACATAGATCCACACATGCTCCATTTCGTACAAATGCCCAATTTCGTAATCCCACCAGATCGCAAATTCAATCACATATCGCACGGCATCGGCTGGGAAATGAATTTCCCGGCTAAAGGATGGGGAAGGGCCAGAGCGTTCCAGTATTGAAACACCTACAAAATCCGGATAAAAAGGCTCATTTCGATCAAACATTAATACAGGGGCATAACTCATTGCGGTTTCCAGTATTATATGCTCAGTCATGGTCATAGATGGGTTCCTCCACGTTATTAGGGTTTGATCAATTTATGAATTATGCTTGTCCTATTATTGCTCTCACTACTGTGACAAACGAATGTTATCCTTATATTAACAGAGAATTCTGACCGTGTTAATTTGGAACAAAACGTAGCCCACAACCGAATTTCCCGGTCGTGGGCCTGAATGCGTTCATTGGAGAAGGAATTATTATCGTTATCCCTTTGAGTTCTTGGATGATTTGGAAGCTTTGATCGCCTGATCGGAAACAGAATCCACGCATCCAATTGGCGGTCCCAAAATAGCATCATTCTTGATGGAAGCCACTGCTTTGGCATACGCCTCCTCATCATTGCAGTATGCACGATGTGCAACTTCAGGCGGTGTTGCAGCCAGGAAATCAGCCCCAAGCACAATGTCCGGTGTAGGTTGATCAAAAATCGTCAACAGATGCACATCGTCGGTCTCCGCCACAAACCAGTGAAACCACCCTTGAGGGAATATCGAAACTTGACCCGGCTTCAAGTGATAACTTATCCGCTCCCGCTTGAAGGGATCGTAGACAGAGGTGGTAACTTCACCGTTGATCAGAACGACCATCTCTGTCACATTGGTATGCCAGTGTGGCTGAACGATAATACCTTTACTCATGTGTACGTTGAAAAATCCATTTTTGATCGTTGGCAGCTGCTCCCCAAACAACTGGGTAATATAATTGCGCGAGTCACGCTGATAATTTAAAACCGTTGTCGAATCGGCTGCCAGTTGAACATTCGGGGATTGCAGAATCGGATTAATCATACCGCTGTTTCCTCCTTATAGGCACACATCTCATTGTTGTACTGTATGCGTTAATACGCGGAGATAATACCGTGGACACGATTCTATTTCATTTTTTATCCGAATGTGTAGCTTCATCTGTCGATCAGGTTCAAGTGAAGAAAATTCACTCTCACGTAAAACACAAAAACGCCCTTTTCCTGTTGAAAACAGGTCTGGGGCGTTAAGTGTCTATCTATAGTCCTTGCTATATCTTAAGCAATTCCGGGGTATCTTCCTCCGGCGGCAAATCCTTTCGGAGATATCCGTTCAATCTCTGCCAATTCATCAATGGTGAGAGAAACCTGCAGAGCACCAAGATTCTCGTGAACTCTCTCCAAACTGCGAGTACCAGGAATCGGAACGATATGTTCTCCTTTTTCAAGTAACCAGGCGAGTGCAAGTTGAGAGGCAGTGCACCCTTTTTGCATAGCCAGCTCCTGGATCAGGCGCACCACCTCCAGATTTTTCTGGAAATTCTCACCCTGGAAACGTGGATAATGATGACGATAATCGTCCTCCGGCAGGTCGTCTATCGTTTGGATCTGGCCTGTCAGGAAGCCACGCCCTAACGGACTGTAAGGGACAAGCCCAATGTTCAACTCGCCGAGCAGTGGCAAAATCTCATCTTCGAGCTCACGACTCCACAATGAATACTCCGTTTGGACCGCTGTGATTGGATGAACGGCATTCGCACGACGAATCGTCTCTGCAGGCGCTTCAGACAGACCTATATATCGGATCTTCCCCTGTTGAACCAGATCGGCAAGTGTTCCCACCGTTTCCTCAATTGGAGTATTGGGATCAGGACGATGCTGATAATAGAGATCGATATAATCCATTCCCAGGTTGTACAAACTGGCATCCACTGATTTTTTAATATACGCCGGATCTCCCTTAGGACCCTGGGTATGTGTTATACCGAACTTGGTCGCTACAATAGCATCGGCTCTTCGCCCTTTAAGCGCACGCCCAAGCAATTTTTCGTTACCTCCGAACTGCTGCTTTTCATATTCACCGTACAAATCGGCTGTATCGAACATCGTTACGCCTGCATCCAACGCACCATGAATTGTATGCACCGAATCTTGGTTGTCTGGCATCATCATTACACCCAGCCCAAGCCCGGATACTTGCAAATGATCGCTTCCCAACGTTCTTGTCTTAATCATGCGGTTCCCTCTTTTCGTTATTAAATAGAAAGATATTGAACTTGTACTCATTCTATTTCAAGAACGGAGGGCCCAACCACAGTCTGTTTATGCTAGTACTAGAATTACCACCCTGATCGTTACTGTCACTCCATAACGGGTATGTACACACAACAATGAATACCTGACTGTTCGTTGAGATTGCTCATGGAAAAGATATCATAGGCATAGGCAATGCCATCCGCCCGATCCGTAGTTTCGAGATAGATTCGGTTAACTTTTTTCTGTTTTATTTGGTGCAGGCTCCAAATGTTATGAAAATCCGTGCTGTCCTCGTTCAACTGTTGAACTATTTTGGTAAACTCAGGTTCACCCGGATACTTGTCATAATACGTACGAAACACCGCTACCGAATGCCGTGCAAATTCATCCCAATTATGCATACGTTCTCGAAGCGTTGCATCCAGAAATAACATTCGCATCATGACACGGTCGTTCACGTTCATCGAGGAAAAGGCGAACAGTTTTTCATTCGCTGCCTCATTCCATGCAAGTACTTCAGACCTTTCATTCGTAATAAAAGAAGGGTATGCAAGTTGACTAATGATGCTCTGCCATCCCTCTTCGAGATGTGAATAGGAGGCAGGAAATTCACGCTCTGCATTGGGGTCCCATAAACGAAATAGGTGGTCCTTCTCTTCCTCGCTTAACTGGAGCGCACGCGCAATACTTTCCATCACCTCGCGAGACGCGTTAACCTCTCTCCCCTGCTCAAGCCAAGTGTAGTAAGTTGCACTGACACCTGCTAGTACAGCAACTTCTTCACGTCTTAATCCCGGCGTTCTGCGCTGTCCATACGATCCGCTGATTCCGGCTTGATCTGGCTGAATCCGGCTCCTCCGAGATTTCAAAAATTCACCCAGTGTTTTACTTCGGCTAATACCTGTAGTCATAAATAACCTCCTTAGATATTTAGATTTCTATGGATTCAATTACGGCTCTATCCAAAATGGTTAACCTCAATAGTCTCGAAGTCCAAGACGGCTGATCATGGCTGGCGATTAGTAGACCATTTTCTAAGGAACTCAGGACGTCTTATTTCGCCTTCAGATGCTCTTTCTAAAAAGTAAGGAACCTCAGACACGTTATTTCCTGAAATTCCTGACAAAAACGCTGTAAACGACTGTTTATTCCGATATAGCGTTTCTCAAGTTCCTTAGATTTCTACAGTCACTTCAAATCCTTGAATAAGACGCCTCCGATTCGTTAGCGCTCGCTCCATGCTCTGCTCTAACCACAAGCGAGAAGCCGCCCCTAATATATGCGAGAACTTATCTGATAGTTGCATTGTTCGTACTTAGCTACATTTGATCGAAGAATTCTGTGATTTGTTTACCTGGTTCAGCTAAAAACTCAATATATTACCAGTCTCCTGATGTTCCACATCCACGTATCCAATTACTTTTTTACTTTGATTCCACACGATCACCATATGCGAGTACTCATGCAAATCAGCAGATAAACGCAGCAACTTCTGTCTCCCCATCTTCATCTCTACAGTATCCACCAGATTAAAGAACTCCACATATTGAATACCTGATTCATTGTCAGGCAGGTCAATACGACCTGGCCCTTCGGTCAGAAATTGGATAAGTTTCTTAGGCAACTTGTACGATTTGAGCGCATGCAATTTGTTGCTCAGATTGTGAAGGTCTTGCGGCTCATGAGATTTCAAATACTCTGCCATTTCTTCATTTTTCTGACTGATGGCAATCGTGTATGCTCGTTCTCCATCCTTCTCTTGAATGGTTACATCCGCTCCATGCTCTACCAAATAACGAACCATCTTCATATTGTTGTTACGAGCGGCTACTGTAAGGGGTGTTGCCTTGTATGAATACACCATATCGGACTCGTTGTAATTGATATCCACGCCCTCGTCCAGCAAATACTGGACCATCTTCATATCGTGATTCGAAACGGCTTTTCGTAACGTTTTTCCACCATATTTTCGAATATCCAGTCCGAGGTCCTTCAATACTGGGATGTTCTTTTTGTTACCGTAATAGGCTTCATCATATGCGCTCGACCTCACCTTGCTCAAAGTATTCAACTTGGCACCCTTCTGGTGCAGATATCGAACCGTATCTTCCCCGCAGTATCTGGCCGCCTTGAGGATTGCTGGATTATCCTTCACATTCAGGTTCACTCCGCGCTCCACCAACAACTTGACCACTGCCTGCTGATTGGTGATTAGGGCAATATCCAGTGGTGTTAAAGCTATGTATTTGCTGAGCGAAATCTCTTTTTCAAGCTCCATACCCTGTTTAATGAATTTTTCTACACCAGTAACGTCTCCCTTATAAATCGCCACGGCGTGATCAGGCAACGTTTCAAACGTTCCTTGATTTCCGATTTTGAACAAAGGTGTAACCTCCCTCCGGTTAAATATCGACACGACTATACGTCCTGTAATGCTCATTATTCATAGTATACCTGCTAACCTTTTCATTTGTACAAAGCCTCTACCAAAATCAGATTCTTGTCCTAAAGCTCAAACCAACCCCGAAACATAGAGTTCCGGGGCTATCATCTACTTTATATCAATGCCCTTCTCCAGCCCCTTAATGGATTTAAGTTGGGAAGTGATGGCTGCAATAACGATAACAAACACGCCTGCAATAATAAACAAGAACGCAATGCCCCTTCCCGGACCAACGCCGATGAATGATCCTACTGTCGAGGCCAGCGCTCCACCTTCCTCCAACAATGGGTTAAATACATGGTCTGCCAACAATCCTGCGATACTGTAGGAAACGATAAAGCCCAATTGCGATAAAATGCCGATGATACCCCACACCCTGCCTTGTTTCTCGTTGGATATGTTATTACGCACCAATACATCTGCACTCATGTTGACAAAGGGCAGGGAGGACAGGAACAGGAAACCTGCAAGGATAATGAAATATATATTTGTTGTAAATCCCAAAAGGGAGAAGGACAATCCGGACATGATCAGACCCCAAACAAGTATTTTTGAATATTTTTTACTTAGGGTGAACATGCCAATGCACAGGCTGCTGATCAGCATGCCTATTGCGCTCACCGATTGAAATGTTCCAAGCGTTCTTGATTCAGAGAAGGATAGGATCATTGGACCTATGAGAGTTTCTAGGAATCCCAGATAGAACGTGATAATCGAAATAATGATAACAAGCAGGAGCACGCCTTTATTCGTCGTGACTTCAACCCAGCCTTCGTAAAGCTCAGCCAGCCAGGGTTTCCTCTCAGCATCGGTTCGCTCCGATTTAAGACTTTTCCGTATAACAAGCACTGCCAGGATCGCAACCAGATACGTCAACATATTAATGACCAGAATGACTTCAATCGTTGTTATACTGAGCAGAATGCCGGCTATAATGGGCGAAAATAGAAACTTGGATGATTCGGCAAGCTGCACCAGGCCGCTGCCCTTTGAATATTGATCTTTATCGAGCAAATCAGTGGCTGAAGCCTTGTAGGCTGGACTTTGAACGGCCGAGAACACGGAACTAAAAGCAACACCAGCATAGAGATGCCACAGTTCAATCTTGCCCGTCAGGATCATGGACAAGATAAAAACTAAACCAGCCGCAGAACCAAGATCACCTAAGACCATCATCGTGCGTCGGTCAAAACGATCTGCAAGGACTCCACCTATAGGACGCAACAAGATATTAGGCAGAAAGGTAAACAGTGTAATCAGTGCCACAGCTGTCGCCGTATGGGTTTTCTCAAATGCATACACACCAAGGGAGAATGCCGTCATTCCGATACCCATTGTAGATATGAGCTGTCCGAACCATACTGTCAAAAATGTACCAAATGACCTGTGTCCCATCTGTTTCATTGGATAACCCCTCTCCAATTAACCGTGTTAGAACCCTTGATCCGTAAGCCATTTGCCTAACATATTCTCTCTCGTTTTAAGATCATGCTGCTTGTTATACTTGCCAAGGTTACGATCTGCCACCAGTTTGCCGTCCATCATGAATAAAACCCGTTCAGATCGTGCTGCAACCTTAACATCATGAGTGACGATCAATATGGTGGTTCCCGAAGCGTTAATATCTCCAAGAATATCCATAATTTCATTGGTTGAACGTGAATTCAGTGCCCCCGTCGGTTCGTCACCAAACAAAATATCCGGCTGATTAATCAATGCCCTGCAAATGGCGAACCGTTGCAACTGTCCACCCGAGGCCTGAGTGATATTGTGATTGGCGAGTTCCTCGATGCCCATTTTTTTCATCAGATTGAGAGCTCGTGTATGAATGGAATCCCTGCTGCTTTTTTTCGCCAGATAGGCAGACAGAATAATGTTTTCGAGTAGATTCAGACTTTTTAACAGATGGATGTTCTGAAATATAAATCCCATCTTGTTCAAGCGAAGTTGCGCCAATTCTTTCTCTGAACAAGCAGAAATCTCTTTCCCAGCAAAATAAACACTCCCGCTGCTAACCTGATCCATGCCGCTGACGTTGTAAAGCAAAGTTGATTTCCCCGAGCCTGACGGACCCATAATGGAAACAAATTCACCCTTCTTCAATTGAAAATTAATATTCTTCAAAATAGGATACTTCTCACGCTCACCAGTACTGTACGATTTATTCACGTTTTTGGCTTCTAATATCGTAGTCAAGGTCACCCTCCCTATTCGGCAATCATTTTGGAAATGCTGGATTCTTTAATGGATTGAATACTGATTATAGCTGTACAGATAATCGTAGCTGCCAGCAACAAAGGACAAAGTACATATGACTTCAGCGGGTCAATGACAAAAACAATATGAGATGCTCCAAAATAAGCCATTATTAGACTAATCATTAATTGACCTGCCGTATTCGATAGTACAGTTCCTATAAGAACCCCAACACCCAAAACAATAAGGGACATCGCTACATATTTGAATTGGATTGAGGAAATGGGAAATCCCAAACTTTTTAAAATCGCAATATCACCGCTATCCTTTGCAACAAGCATCTTCAGGAATAAAGATGTAATCAGGATCGTGACCAATAATGCTACAACTAGCGCCAACACCGTAACCAGTTTCAGCTGATGGATCGTCCCTCCAAGCGTTTGATATAAATAACCTTGTAAATCTGTCACCTTTGCCGGTGCAAATGTCTGTGCATACTCCGCAATTTTATCCGAAATTGTACTTCCATCATCTTTCAAATCCAGACTCAAGACATACCAGAGTACACGATCTTGGTTATAAGGTAAGCGTGCTTTTGCAGTTTTCCCGCCATTGGTCACATCCTGATATATACCACTGACAGTCATTGTTTTTTCCTTTCCATTTACTAACAGTATTAAGGTGTCTCCCGTCTTCTTTTTCATTTCATTACTGTTCGCATCAGACAAGGCAATTTCATTTTCATTTTTTGGGGCCACACCCTTCACGTAAGATAAAGGAAACACATTGAAATCTCCAGTCTCCACGCTTAAATGATCATATCCACCTTCACTGTTCAACACTTTAAATTGGCTTGTGACGAATGCTGAGTATTTAAGTACGTTTGTATCCTTTTGAATATATTCAATTAATTCGGAATAACGCTGTTCGATATCTTCGGAGTGCCTCAGATCAATACGTATATCGCTTTGACCAACACCCATGTAAGAGATGAAGCTAGGGGCTTGTAACGTATTGAGGAAATTGACAGGTACGATCATAATAAATGAACTTATAATAAAAACAAACAATAGCAAACGGAACATGTTCAACCGCTGAATGATGTCTTTTAAACCCAGGAAAACCGGCACCGATAACCATCGATTTTTGGATAGGCTGAGCCTGTTTGGACTCATTCTGGTTTCGCCCAGACTGCCTGAACGCAATGCCTCAACAGCTGAAATATGATTAAAACGTCGAAGCACACGGTTGCAGAAAAATACAACTATAGCAAAAATGATGACGGCTGCAAATAATGTGATGACGTAGTGCAACCATGTTTTGGGGGCTGTTCCTATGTACAGCATCATATTGGACATGAGCAAACGGTTCACCAATAGCGAGGTAAAATAGCCAATAATAGAGCCCAAACCTGCCATAACAACATATTTGCTCAAATAGAGTTTCTTAATATCACGCTCGGATATGCCAATAGCTTTCATGATGCTAATCTCTCGATAATCCTCTTCAATGGTGGCAAGCATGGTGAAACGAATGCTGAGTACAGCGATCACTATTAAAATTAAACTGACAAGTATGACTACAGCTGCCACAACCCCGTCGGTTAACGCATTCAACAATTGGAACAGACTATAGTTAACCACAGGACCTGCATTCGGCAAATTCGTATTTTGATAGGCTTGAGTAAAGTCATTGATCATCTGAGGATCTTTAAGTCGGAATTCAATAAGATACTCCGTCTCGCCCGTATTTTGTTTTAAGGACTGAAATTCACCCTGACTGATGACAAAACGTTTGGAGTGAATAATGGATGGATTCATTTGAGCATCACGTACAAAATCCACGATTTTGTAGGTTCTGGTGAAAGAATTGTCTTTGATGTTAATACTGTCACCAATTTTCAACTTCTTCTGCTGAAAGTAATAAACAGGAACCGCAATTTCTCCATCATTCACCTGCACAATCTCACTATCTAAATTCAACAGAAAATCAAAATTCTGATTTTGTACGACAAAATCAATATCCATAATGCTGTTTTTCTCGGCTTCCGCTCCAAAAAACAAATGAGAACCGTCTATGTTAATCATTTCTACGATCTGGTGTTTCTCTACCATTTCATTGGCCTGTGCCCACTCATTCACCTTCGTTTCATCCAGTTCACCTGCGTGCATTTGCACAACATGAGGGGTCTTGGATTCCGTAAATAAATAGTGGATTGAACTTGTTAGCTCCATAATCATGCGTGTACCTGAAGACATAAGCAAAGCTGCCAGCAAAATAAAAACAAATAAAGCAATGTTGATTCCTTTTTTCCTCATAAGCTCATTTCTTAACATACGTAATAGCATGAACAACCATTAGCTCCTTTGCATGGAACACTACTTTGGATTAATCAGGTACACTATATGTAATTTCTTTTATCAGTATGCCGAACCTTCTGAACCAAAGTTACATCCCTTTTTGCTGTAAAATACCCCCATTTATCCGCTGCACCGAGTGTATCAATAAACACGAATATCTGAATCAGTCTGTGGTCCAGTTTTAACTAATGCCGGAGTCTGAGGTTATAAATTGAGAACTTATTAAATCGTGTGATAAGATAATGGCTCAAACCTTTTTCTAACGACACTCAATTTATGGGATATGTCCCAATTAAGAAAGGACACTATGAACCCTTCATCCATACCATCCATGTTACAGCAAACCATCCCGCCGCTGGATCTGCGCAGTTGTCTTGTCAGCGTACGTGGCGAAATCATATACGAGCATTACCGTAATCAAGATGCAGCAACTCATATTGCCAAAGTGAATTCCTGTACCAAAAGTGTGCTGTCCGCGCTCATTTGTATTGCAATGGATCACGGCTGGCTGCCCGAAGCGTCTACTACTCCAATCTCCACCTTTTTCCCACAGCTGGGGTCAGACCCTGACCCACGTAAACCGGAAATTACGTTAGAGCAGTTATTGACCATGACAGCTGGATTCAATTGGGACGAGTTTGGTGGACAGAATTCATTTCCGCGCATGACACGTACGGATCACTGGGTGAATTTTGCGTTTGAGCAACGCTTAAGTCATGTGCCAGGCACATATATGGAATACAATTCCGGGGTATCACAGATCTTGTCTGCCATCCTCATGCAAAGTACAGGGATGTCCGTAGCCGAGTTCGCGGAACGTTATCTATTTGGCCCGTTGGGGATTCAAGAGTATGAATGGGAAAGTGACCCACAGGGTGTACATACTGGTGGGTTCGGATTAAAGATGCTGCCGAGGGATTTGTTAAAATTCGGTCAGCTGTTTATGCAGCAAGGCATGTGGAACGGACAGTCGCTGATATCGAACGATCTTGTTAGCCGCTCTACAAGGCCTGCCATTACGGTTACCCCACCCAATCATGGTAGTTACGCTTGGCACTGGTGGGTGGATGCCTATACCCGGGAGACTTCTGAGGCTGAGGCTGGGATCACGGAAAATCCCACTCCCATACTCCACTATTACTACGCCCGTGGATTTGGAGGTCAATTTGTATATATCGTCCCGGCTCTGGAACTCGTTGCAGTGCTCACCAATGACAAACGAAAGAAAGAAAAACCTCCACTGGATGTGTTCCCCAAAAGAATTGCTCCTGAACTGTTAAAATGCCTGTAACATTCTTCATTTTCGCTTAATGGGCATAAATAACCCCCAACCGTTAGGGAGTTTTCCCCATGAGTTGAGGGTTATTGTTTATCGCAAACCTTTCAGATCCGCCTCTGAACTTCCAAGCTCTGTCTTCCCGGCATGTGGAGATTTCGTATTGATTAGATAGTATAGCGTTGCATAGATCGTTAGAATAAACGTGCCAAAGAACATACAGAAAGCGAGTGACGGACGACTTACACTCTCATGCATAATTTCGACCAGCGTTTCACGATTGGTTAACGCATCCCAGCTGTTCAGTCGATACACACGTCCCAACAGGACACCATAACTACCCAGAGCACATCCTACCAGCACAAAAATCCACGAAAACCATCGTCCCATTTTGTGATGAATCACTTCCTGAAGCTGATACATCGACAGGAATCCGAGCAACAAGCCCGTCCAAACGAACATCAAGAGCACAATTAAGTCATACCAGTACTTGTAGTCCAATCCATCCCCTCCGCCATAATAGCGGGAACTGCGTGCCGTCAGGTGAACGAGATCCGTTACAATGTAGGACGAGTTCGGGAAGAACAATAGCCAGAGCAGTCCGCTTGCAACGGCAAACCATGTCGCCCCTTTCCATTTGGCATGGCTGAAGCCATAAGCCACATAGGAAAATACAAAAGGAATCCAGCCCAAAAACAGGTTCCAGATCAGGAAGCGAAAATAGCGCTGATCCAACCAATCCGCAGCTGCATAATACAAACCGAGGGTCACCACCGTGACCACACTAAGGAAAATCAATATTTTGATATAATTCAGTTTTCTCAATGATATTTACCTCACTTGATTCAATGAAATACATTTAGTTCCGAAAATATCGGATAATCTCTTCCCTGTTCTTTTCCACACGCAAATTCAGCCCACGTTTATCCTTTAACCCATATTGCTGTAGTTCATGTCCTGGATCAAGCACCAACGGTTTGGTTACCACATCCTCCAACAAGTTCATTGTCAATTGATAGGCTTCACGCAGCTCATCCACCGGAATAATCGATTCATATCGCTTGATCAACTCAATCAAACGTTCCGCATACACCAGACGAACCATACTGTCCGCACTCGTCAGTTGTCTTGAAGCAAATGCTGTGATTGCAGTGATAATCAGCGGATTAGCATGATATCTGGCAATCGACGTAAGCTCATCAACCGCGTCCCAGTTCATGATAGATAATGCAGAGGTTAACTGACCTATTCTTTCTTCCATCCATGTCTGCTCCAGCTCTTGAGGCACATCCCATTGTTTATATTGTGCATAAACACCACCCCGATGCATCTGAACAGCGCTCCCATAATGCTTAACGAATAACGCTTTTGGAACACTCCAGTCCGTTTCCATCCAACCACCACCGTACCTGTCTCTATTTTTGCTTAAAACCAAAACACATTACATAAATTTACTGTTGAAGACCATACTAGGATCATACCACTTCCCAAAGGAGAATCAAATTTACCATGAATTCAAATTCAATGCAGCCTTCAAACCGAATGCAACCTGCAAACAACGCAAATCCAGGCTTCACACCTCAAATGAACCATGGCGGACATGAAATGTTCGATATGCACGAAATTCTATCAGGGGCCATCAACGTGCTGGATCAATACATGATTTTCAGAACGTTTGTACAGGACACTGAACTTCTTCAACTTCTTGATCGTCAGTACAATTTCATGCTGTCCCAGTACAATCTGACGGCAGAATGTTTCTCAACTGGACAGAAACCGCATGAGGAGACGGCAACCTACATGATTCCAAACATCGTTCCGCCCGTATATGGCCTCAAGCCATCTGCACCGAAAAAGCCGAATCAATCACTCGCCGACGTCAAAGATGCAGGCATCAGTGGTCATATGCTGGGATTGATCAAGTCACATGCCTCTCTGCTGGCCATGTCTGCTCCTGAAATTACGAATGGGACCGTACGCCGAGTTATCGCTTCGCAGGTACAACAATTTATCGAGATGGCTTACGAAATTTTCATGTATCAAAATCAACATGCTTATTATCAAGTGCCTCAACTGAATGCAAATGATACGACACAGATGCTTCAAGCATATGTCCCAGCAACCGGTGCACCTCAAATGCCAACGAACAATAAACCACCTCTTCATTAATTTAAAATAAGCCACAACAACAGAGAACAGCATCTTCAACCCCCATGGTTGTAAGATGCTGTTCTTTGTGCTGCTACGGCTTCGATCCAGAAGTGAAAAAAGCAGCATTCCTCTCTAATGGATGTGCCGCTTTAGCATGCATTCAGCGCTTCTTGTTCTATTCCAAGAATGTATTATGTCGATACCGATGTTAGTTTGTCCGGATTCACAACGAGATAGAATCCCTCAATCCGCTCTCCTAGAGAGTCCAGCTTGAGACACAGAACTTCGGACAACTGACCGTTATCCAGTAATGCAAGGTGAGGCTCTCCATTGATGAATGTGGGCACCCAATCTCGTTCTCGCAATCGGGTAAGCACCCGGCGAGAGGTCAACAAGGCGAGTACACCTTTACGAACTTTCATCGTTCTCATGACCGTATGCACACGTCCACCGCCATCTGCCGTAAATACAGGCTGCTCGGCAAGCAGCTCCAGCATGGCGTTGACATCATAACTCAGAAAAGCGGTTGTGAAACGAGCCAGCAATTTTTCTTTGGCAGAATAATCAGCAGAACGATGTTCCAGCGGAGGAAGACGATCGGGAAGCTTACGTCTGGCCCGGCTAAAAATTTGACGGCAATTGCTTTCGGATTTTCCCAGCCAATCTGCTATTTCCGCATACTCATACTGGAACGCCTCACGAAGTACAAAAACAGCACGCTCTATTGGGGTGAGTTGCTCCAGCATAACCAGATAAGCGTAGGAAATCATCTCCTTCTGCTCCATCGTTGCTTCCGGAATGTTCCCTATTCCACCGTCACTCATCGGCTCAGGAAGCCATTCTCCAACATAACTTTCCCTTTGATTGCGGGCAGAGTTCAGCAGATTCAGACTACGGTTTACGACTAGTTTAGCAATATAGGACTTGGGATTACGGATATTATCAAGGGACTTGCTCTGAAGCTCTGCAAAGCAGTCCTGCACCATATCTTCAGCCTCCACAACACTACCGAGCATGCGGTAAGCAATGGAAAAGGCATAGGCTTTATAACGAATATACAATTCACCAACTTCCAGAGAAGACACTTCTGGCTCATTGATGAGAGAATCCAATTTCATGAGAATGGCCTCCTCTGGCAGATGGTCGTAACTTTAATTATTAAAGCAACCAGGATACATCCCTGTTGTAATTGCGATCCGGTTCCAGCTATTAATGGTGTTGATCGCCATGATCAGATCCACCAGTTCAGCATCACTGAAATGCTCCTTCACTTTTTCAAACAATTCAAATGGTACGCCTTGTTCCGAAACAAGCGTTACGGCTTCAGCCAGCTCCAGCATAACACGTTCTTTTTCCGTAAACAAAGGTACCTCGCGCCACACGCTCAGCAGCAAAATGTGATCAGCATAATCTCCCAGCTTCATCAGATCTTTGGCATGCATATCGAGACAAAACGCACAGCCATTGATTTGCGACACACGGATTTTCAACAGCTCATATAACACTTTATTATCTTCAAACTGACCCGAAACATGCTGCTCCAATGCCATCATTGCTTTGAAAGCACCCGAATTAGCCACTCTATAATTCACTCTTAAATTCATCTCATTCGCCTCCGTATTTTGGTCTACAACCTTAAGACAAATCAAGACTCATATCTGTGACATTTTCCATAAAAAAATTTCAGGATATTTGAGAACAGCATAAAGCTCAACTATGTAAGATGAGTAACCTCAATGAAGCTTGCCCAACATAGATATAGTTTACACAAAACGTTATGTATAAGCAGATAATTCCGTATTTATGTTAGATGTCCGCGGTATTGTTTGTCATTTTAAACAAAAAACGATTACACATATTGATACTCCAAACAAAAGAGTAGTAACATACGACTACAAAGTAAACTTTCCTGACATGAATAACGAACGAATCATTATCCCAGCAAGGAGTGACTTCCATGATAACTTCCAATTCCAATCCCCAACTTACATCCGAACTGCCCCGCGGCTGCACGTTCTCCGCTGAAGACTGGCATGTCTTATCTCAATATTGGTATCCGATCGCTCAGGCAAGTGAAGTGACAGATAAACCACTGGCCGCTCAATTGCTTGATGTCAGATTGGTTCTGTATCGCAGCAACAACAACGTTGTAGTTGCCAAGGATCTTTGTTTTCACCGTGGTGCTCCGCTCAGTAAGGGCTGGGTAGAAAATGGCGAAATCATCTGTCCCTATCATGGTTTCCGTTATAACTGTGAAGGTAAATGCACCGCCGTGCCTGCACATCCCAGCTCCAAAATTTCTCCCAAACTGAAACTTATCGTATATCCTGCGGTCGAACGTTATGGCCTGATCTGGACTTCACTCGCCGGAAACGATGAGCAACTTCCTTCATTCCCAGGATGGGATGATCCGGAATATATCAACATTCTGCCTCCGAACTTTGATATCGCAGGTTCAGCAGGACGTCAGATGGAGGGATTTCTGGATGTATCCCATTTTGCCTACGTGCATACAGAGACGTTTGGCGATCGGAACAACACCGAAGTGCCCCAATACAAAGTAAAACGTGAAGGCAATCAGCTGCTTGCCGAATACTGGAGTTCTGTCAGCAACTATGGTAAAGGTCAGGATAATGTAGCCCCCGAAGGCTTTCAATGGCTGCGTGAATTCCGCGTATTTCCGCCATTCGCCGCCTCTCTTACAGTTCACTTCCCGGATAACGACAAACTGAACATTCTGAACTGCGCCTCACCTATATCTGCACGCTTTACACGGTTGTTCTGTCCGATTACGCGTAACTTTGACAAGGATGCTCCAATTGAAGAGACAATCAAGTTTAACTTGCAGGTATTTGAGGAGGACCGTGAAATGGTGGAATCACAGAAACCGGAGGATTTGCCGCTGGATCTGCATGCAGAAGCACATATTCCCGCAGACCGTACCTCGATTGCATATCGTCAGTTACTGACAGAGCTGGGCTTGGGAAGAAACTACACATCATAACTTGAACACAAACAGACAAAAAAGATGCGTTCATGCGAATGCATCTTTTTTGTCTAATTGCTACACTTTCGTTCGTGACGATGTACTGGGATTGACCTTACTTATAATATGCTTATATCTGTCACTTACCCTTGATTATTCGTATTCATAGGAGGTTCTGTATAATACGGACAGCCTGGTTCGTGAATAATACGGGGATCTACCCATGTTCCCCAATACGGAAGGCGATTTACATAAGGCAGTTCGTTAGACTGACTATTCGGATGTGGCATATTGTTTGTGGCCGGGGATACTTGAGTTGCACAGTCCACAGGCGGCCCAACGATTACTGTTTTTTGAATGGGAGCAAGCGTTTCCTTCACCTTGTTTTCATCGAGACAGTAGGTATGGGCCAGGACGCTTGCAGGTGTAAGACGCAAAATGTCCGAACCAAAAATGGCTTCAGGAACAGGGGCATCAAAAATAGCCAGCAGATGCGTCTGATCTACCGTTGCAATTTCATAGTGCCACCAGCCTTGCGGAACATTTGCTACTTGGCCTGGGGTAATCGTAAAGTTTAACAACGTATTAGTAAACGGGTTAATAAGGGAAACGACAGCTGAACCACTAATACAATACACCAGCTCCGATGCATTTTGATGAATATGGGGTTCAACCACATTGCCAGTACTAAGAAAAATATCCAACAAGGATACATTTCCCAATGTGTTTAATTGATGAATGGAGAGAAAGTTAATATAGTTATTTCCGTCTTTTTTGAAGAAAGGATTCTGGTTCACATCAAATGTAAATTGGGTGGTAGGTAAGGTGTAATCCATATAGGAAGTTGCCAAAATAAAACGCCTGCCCTTCGCTCTCGGTTTAGGTGATAACCTATACGCCAGCTTATGCTCTGGGCTTCTATGCGTGAGCCCATTTATACCGAAAGCCGCTTAAGCAAAAGAACCCTGATGCAGAAAGCCTGATCAGAGTTTTTTCGTTATTGATCTTTTTTCATGTCCCACACCTCTTGCCAACTGGTACCGAACGGAATATTCATCAAGTCCACATACTCCAACCAGTTCATTCGTGTAATGATATCTGGTGTCTCCTCAATTAATGAATTCGTAACCAGCAATGCCCTGAGGTTTTTAAGTTTCTCCAGTTCGGGAGGAAAATCTCGTATACCGGAATAAACAATCTCCAGGTATTTTAAATTGCTAAGTTCACCGATCTCGGGCGGAATACACTTCAATCCCAGCTCCGATTGCGGCTTGGGCCTCCATCCAGGTACAGATGCAAAAGGACTACCACAATATATTCTCAGCTCTCGAAGTTCTTTAAGTTTCCCGATATCTCCAGGAATACACTCCAGGTCCAATGTCATGATCTCCAATCTCTCCAAAGAAGTTAGTTCAAAAAGAGCTGGAGGAAGCATGTACAGATCCTGCTCAAAAATCGTCAACTGTTTCAACTGCTTCAATTCCCTAATCCTTTCAGGAATCTCGGTCAGACCATGTGAACTGATATTTAGAATGTCGGTCTGATGCTTGATCGCATCATCCAGCAGACATTGAACGTCCCGATGCCGATGCAAATCAAAGAATAACCCCGTAATCCGCTCCATCAACTGGCTAGCCTCTTCTTGTGTAATCCTCATTCCATATATGTTCTCATGAGCAACACTAAAGAAAAAATCACTTCTATCCGCTTTCAAAAAACAAAGATCATCCGGCAATGATGGATACAACCAGTCATGAAAACGATTGGCTTCTTCCTTAAGGATCTGCCCTGATTCCGGTGTGCAGCGATATATGTAATAGATTCCCTCTGAATACATGGCACCACTTTGCATCATCATTTCTTCCATTGTACAGCTTTCAATAAGGTAAGGCTTCAGTCTCTGCAATACTCTTGAAACCCCTGGTACTTCGTCGTTATCGTACCTTCGTCTGTCAACCAGCAAAAAACGATCTGTTTTCTCAATCAACCAGTCAATTAACTGTTCATAGGCAACGCCTCTTGGATCAGTATGAAACGATACAGCTACCAAATCATATCCCCCTTCACCCGTACCACGTTCTATTAACTCCTCTGTGTCACTCGATTGTATCGCAGCATAGGCTGATATCATCAATTAAACACTGGAGGCATGCATCATGGCTTACGGACCTGGTTCACTTCCTATCCCGCCAACTGCGGGTTATCCTTACCCTTATTATCCACCGCCACCCTATCCCTACCCTTATCCATATCCTTATCCATACCCCTATTCACCCATCGTTCCGTTTCCGCTGCCCCTTCCCATCGGAGGCCCAGGATGGCATGGCGGTTACCCTGGCGGTCCCCACGGCCCGTTCCCTGGAGGAGGCTATCCGGGCGGTCCACATGGTGGAGGACCCGGGGGTTCTGGTGGACCTGGCGGAGGTTTCCACGGCCATCGTATTTTTTAATGCTAAAAATTGCAGGAAAGGAGCTGCTACCAGCAGCTCCTTCCCTTGTTCAACTTTTTAACCACGTATGATAAAGGCTTAACCCACCCCGCCATCAATACTCAATTTCATCCATAATCTTCAGGTTACGGTTGGACACTTCCAGCAAGTCTGTAAACGTCTCAGACACATAATAAACAAAGTCCGGATCATGCACATACATAATGACTTGCCCGTAGGTTCCTTTCTCTGTCGGATCAAAATCAAGCATCAAATAAAGGGAGCCTCCCGCCATCGTTGCAAACGGAATCCACTCTTTGTGGAATAAGTAGGGCTTAATCTCCGGGTCCAGTTTGCTGATCTCATCTGGGGAATAGTACTCGTCCAGCTTCTCATCCGCTTCACAGAAGTATTGTTTCGTTTCCCGAATCTCCTTCAATGACATCAGATAAAATGGATTACACTCCTCTGCCTCCGCATCACCCGGATACAAAATATGAAATGCATAACCACTCCCGTCCTTACGCTGATAGAAGGCGCGGAAATCCTCCGGCAGTCGGACGCCATATTCCGTTTCCAATGCGGTTAGACTCTGTTCAGAAGCACCCGCCCGATGCTGGTATTCCTCGTATAACTGCCGAATTTCGTCATCCTGGATTTTTTCATTCAGGAGCCCATTCAGCGCATCGAACATTTCATTCCATTTTGCATTAGCCTCAGGTGTCATGAAGCATCCCTCCCATTCATCTAAGATCAAGTTATTGCGGGGTTTACCAGCGTATAGGATCTTCTTCGCGCCACAACACATAACGCTCAAGCTCACGGATAGTTCCTGTACCGATCCCATATTCGTCCATTTCTTGGGAGTGCAGGTCAAGGATATGCAGCATGCCCCCGAACGTACCCACTGCAAGCTTGGACTGGTCAGGAGAGCTCGCCAAGGAACAGATGGTGCTGCCTACAAAATGTCTCCACACTTCCTGCCCGTCACTATTCACACAATATAAATATCCGTATGCATCCCCAAGCACCATGCCTGCATCAATGGCCACAGCAGCGTAAACACGGGCATTCTCATCCATTACAGGCCAGTCTTCCTTACTCTCATTACCATCGATCGTTTCCAACTGAACTTGTATTGTAGCCCCGTTATAAAAGTGACATGCATTAAACCATACCTTCAAGCTATCGGTGGTGAACACCGCATGATGAGGATAACTGGATTCGGGATAAAGGGAATACGTCTTATTCTGTTCGCGATCCAGAATCATATGATTACTCACCTGGCTGCCGTAGGCAATCCAGCGACCGTCGCGTGAGACCGCCGCATGCCCCATATCGATCTGCGTATCTTCCAACTCGTATTCATCAATCTCTGCAAGATCCGGGTGCAGCAGGGATACCTGGCCTTGCTCTAGCAGATAGATTCCATAAGTGGAGAAGATAAGAACGGATTTCCCATCATTAAATGGAATGAGCCCTTCAAGTGTGCGCTCTGGATGCTCACAGTCAGCAAGGGATTCGATGCGCGGCAATGCCTTCTGAATACTCGATTGGATATCTTCCCAGCGATATACCGCAAGCTCTTGCCCTACCAGATGGCGATCAGGCTGTCTGATGATACGAATATCTTCCGATCCGGCCAACGCATAGTCTGCACTGTCCGGTGAACAACCTGCGAAGGTATACTTAGAGAAAGGCAAACAACCATGCTGATCAGCGGTATATACACATCCATTCTCCGTGAAGGTACCGATTGTGAATACAATCGTTTCCGCGTTCAGATATCCTACTACCCTCACGGCCTGCATGGAAGATTGAAAATTTTCGTTCAATGGCCACGTTGCAGCAGGCAGTTCAAGCCGGAGCCGTTCCAAATCGCCTTGAAGATTGGCCTGCTTCACCATATTCCACACTTCAGTGCTAATCAGAGCTCGCGCGTCCGCCTCCAGCTCCGATTCGTCCACTTGCTCTCCTGCCATGCCTCTGCGCACAAATGCATTAACATCCTTTGCGTATCGTTTGCCTTCACTCCGCCACGTTTCTGCAATGTCTTCTTTCAACCAACTCAATATTTATTCCTCCACTCCACCTCTATTGACGACTGTACAGTGATGTGCCAGCAAAAATTGATCCAGATCGTGATCCTTTGCACCTTCCGTCCCGTGCATCTCTTCATAGAAAAGCGCAATTTCCCTGCCATTCGCATAATTAAAGCGTAAATACCCACCCATAGAGACCATAAACAGCTTACATGTGTACTCATTTTCAAGCACTGCATCCCACTTGAATTTGCTCTTACACAACTCAGCCAGTGCTTTCATAGAGTCTTCGCGCTCGACGTTAACCAAGTGGTAGAACGTGTGGTTTCGCAGCTCATTCCAGGGTTCAAAATACGCTGGGGCAAGCGGTTTATCCTGATGGTAATATCGGCAATAGATCCGGTCCATGGTCTCTCCAAAGTCAGCTTCTGAGCACGACCACAAGATTATAGACTCATCATGACGCGGGAGCCATAGCAGTCCCTTCACATCTGGATGAATCGCCAGGAAATCACCATCCACCGAACTGCCGATACTGATACACTCCTTAAGCTGCTCCTGTGTGACTGGCGTATCCTCCGTGTGCATCCAAAAATCATATTCAGCAAAAGGTTTTAGTACCTCCTGATCCGGCCGCTGCACATTCATCCAGCCTGTGTATGTCCCTTCCCCGTATTGTTCCAGCCATTGGCGATAAGACACAGGCAGCGAGATCAAATGCTGCTCTTCAAAATGATCCAGTTCCTTAGCGGGTACGGGCTTTAACGCATGAGATACAATATACATTCACGACATCTCCCTACGATCGTTTCGTTCAATTCACGACAGTTCATTCAATCGATCAGCAATTCAATCAGGCTAAGCCAGTTCTTCCTGTACAATTTCGGTCACTACACCCTTGCGGTTTATAATGCTAATGGCAAATGCATCATAACCGTCACGTTTCACCTGCTCAAAATCCATACTCTCTCCCGTAATCAATTCGTAGGTTCCGTCTTCGTCCACATCTTCCCCGAACTCCTCATCCCATGGCACGTTATAAAAGGCAGTGAGCTGTACTTCAAAAATATCTTCTCCTTCGACGTCCAAATAGGGGCGTAGCGACCTGTTACTAATGTCTTCCTCCGGATATGTCTCACACAACATCGCATCATAACCGTGTTTGGCTGAATCGATAAGTAAGTAGCGTTCTCCTGTTACGGTGTGCTCCGCATATACGATGAGTGGTGTCGAATCCTGCCAGGTTATCAGATCATCATCGGTTAAGTCACCATAATAAAAAATATGGAACTTGTCATGTCCATCCCGTGCTTGCAACTTGCCTTTCCATTCCACTTCATGCGTTTGAACATCCGGTATTTCCCGAACCAACCCTTCCAAATATGTAGGTCCTTTATGTACACCAAACAAATTCATCATCTCGCCTCCGCTTTATTCATTCGAATGGTTACGACTTTATGTTCTTCATCCACATCCAGCTTCACATCCATGTCTAACTTATCATGGAACAAAGCCGTAACGTTGATATACGGATCACGAGCAGCTTCACTGCCCCCATTGCTGGAACGGCTCATTCCCTGATGAATAATCGATTGTACCAGCTGTCCATCCCCTTTTCCGGTATTTGGATAAGTATAAATCACCTCTTTGTCCCGATTATAAAAATTCAACACCGTTTTATAATCTTTGGCATTGGTATATTGCTTTTCGGTTTTTACATATTCGTTTTCCGTGGATTGATAGCGGATCGTCCCAGCCAGATAGGGATTGTCTTCACTGGGTTTAATATCAAACTCCTGATAAGCGATGTGAAAAAGGTATTGGATATGATTCATATCTACACGATAATATAACTGCCTGTTGTCTTCCTCCTTATCCATGGCAGCGAAACTGTTGATGAGCGGCCAGGCTTCATAGGATTTCCCATTCACATCGACAGCGAGAGCATAGTCAGAAAGTACCTTCTCTTTTTGAAACACACCATACGTCTGTAAAATGAAATAAGCCGGAATGAGTAACGTGCCTATAATTACTGCAAATATAGTAATCTTTATACGAAATTTCATGATCATCCTCCTTAGCGACCCCTGTTCTACCGGTTCATCCTGTCGTGTGCTGAAGTTTGGTCAACGTGCGGACAACCAACTCTCTGTTCTTGGCGTTCTTGATATACGCAGGGATGGTATGGGAAGCCGTCTTCAAAGGTATATTTGGCGAAGAACAGCGTAGAAGCTGTATTTATAAGCCCCTTCCTCTTCGAAACGTTTCATTTTAATCCCTGCCTATCCCCTGTATGCTGGCCATCGCTGAAAGCAACCACTCAACATTTCCCAGTTGTTCTACCTAAAATTATATGTAACTCCTGTGCTTAGCACAAGGAAATGCAACGTAAAAAGGAGCACCTTACTCCAGATCATCATCTGGAAGGCACTCCTATTCACTATTCCAATCCACGCGATCAAATGTCAAGCAAAAGGGAGACAAGCAGTCCCATTGAAGCAATAAAACCTACGACGGGTCCCCCTTCTTCGAACGCTTCAGGCATCATTGTGGAGCAAATCATCGCAATGATGCCTCCTCCGGCAAATGCCCCGATAGCCGCGGCCATCTCATCAGGCAGCTGCTCCAGAAACAGATACCCTCCCAAGGCTGCGAGTGCAGAGATGATCAGTACGCCCAACCACAAGAGAATAATCCTGGAGCGGGAGTATTTATTGCGTTGCAGTCCAACCGTACTGGACAGACCCTCAGGAATATTACTGACAAAAATAGATACAACCAGCACCACACTGACACCATTTCCGGCGAGCAAACTGGCTCCCAGCATAATCGATTCGGGAATGGCATCCATGACCGTCCCTGCAAAAATGCCAAGTCCACTCTGGTTGGAATCTCCCTTCCCGGCGCTTGCCGAACGCTTGCGCCCTGCTCCCCCTTTACTGGAAATGAGCAAATCGAACATGGTGTACACGACCGCCCCTGCAGTAAATCCAATCGCGGTCGGCACAATCCCCCCATCATTCAGAGCGTCTCCAATCAGTTCAAATGCGGCCGCACCAATCAGGGTGCCAGTACCAAAAGCCATAATCCAGCCTATCACTCGTTTGGGAATCTTCAGAAATAGCGCAGCAAGTGCTCCAATGACAACAGCCGAGGCGGAGATGCCGCCCCACATGAATGCAGTCCACATCCGGGATGACCCCTCTCATGTTCATATATGATCTATCACTCCATTAACCGGAGCATACAGAACAAAAACAGGGTACATCACCAGGTGAATGGAATACAACGAAAAACCGCTAACACTAAACCATCATTTTACGTAGTGAAGAAATATATCTTGAACGAATAATGAAGAAATAGAAGGTCTGCGCGATTAGAAACGCACCAAACACGGTTAACACAGGCACCGTATATTCGGTAATACCGAATTCCTTCAAGAACGGTTTAACCACAACAAGGGTTTCGATGATCGAGATCAGAATCGGGAAGAAAAAGAGAATCGCAATCTGGATCGTCGATGATCGTTTCATCTCTTGAAAGCTAAGACCCATTTTCGAGAGAGAATGCACCATTTTCCCATCTGCTTCAAGATCCGTATGCAGTCTGAAATACAGAAAGCTGGCTGAGGAAATCGAGAAGATCAATCCGATGAAAATGCCCAGAAAGGTAAAGAGCGCCGTCGTCTGTCTGAATTCTTCAAAGTCAGCATATCGCGTCGTGAAAAAGCCGGAAAAGTCTTTATCATCAGAGCTATTTCTAATGATCTCATCCATGCCCTCCAGCCGATCGCTTACCATTGCTTCAGATGATTGCCGATCGGGCACGGTTTCCCCCCAAGAAGGGATATGATAAAGGTATTTACCGGAAATTGCATCTTTGTCCATTTGTCCGGCAAGAGCATTAAACTCTTCATCATTTACAATAACTAGGGCTGATGCATATAAAAGCCCGTTGAATTCCGGTTCAATTTCAGTGTACCGAATATCGATTTTAGCAGGCTCTGAGTTCGTACCCAACGTTAACTGATCGCCCTTGGCATAGGCATGGAACCGTTCCTGTTGACGAGGCTTCTCCATATTACGGGAATCGATGAATATGCCGGTATGGGGTGCAAGAGTATAAGTCGGTTTGTTCTGGATTGCGTTGAACTGGTTGAAATCACTCAAAGATATCACACTGATTCCATTGCTATCCGCACTTGTCCAAAAGTATTCCAGATAAACATCCTGGTATGGAAGACCGGCCGCATCAAGAACCTCGTTGACAGGAGCCATGTTCGGCTCTTCCGATGCGCTGTACACGTTATAACGAATTGGGAAATGATTGTCTTTAAATACTTGTCGATTCTGCTGATCCAGCGACAAAATGACAACTGCACTCATGGAAGCAATCGCAATGACCACCGTTACCATAAACAGCATGCGTGCGTTATCTTTTATTTTGTAACTCATTTCCGAAATCCACAGCAAGCGTGTCCCATGCCATACCCGTTTCCGATTACGCTTCAACAGCCGTATGGTGAGCACGGAGAGCTGCGAGTAGAAGAAATATGTTCCCGCAATGCCTGTCACAGCAGCGATCAGAATGCTTTCACTCGACAAACTGCTGTATAGAGCAATGAATCCCGTAGCCAGGAAAGCCAGCCCAAGAATAGAGAACACCCAAGAAGCTTTGGGTTCTTTTTTGGGCTTGCTCGTTCCGGTTAACAGCTCCAGTGCCCGCTTATTCCCGATAAAGAACAGTGTGAACAGGGAAATGCAGAAGAACAGTAATAAAAAGGCACCTACCGTTATCAACATCGCTTTTACAGGAAAATAGAAAGGCAAATCATCCATACCGATAAATCGGGTGGTTAACATCAGAAACAGCTTGGACAATAACATGCCCCCGCCGATCCCGGCTATAATGGATAGAAATCCGATAAACATATTCTCCAAAATGACCAGTCTTCGAATCTGTCCCGGCTCCGCGCCCAAAATGGTTAGTATACCGAATTCCTTATTCCGTGATTTCAGAAATGCACTAATGGAATACATAACGAAGAAGATCGCGAACACATAGACGATGACCGAAGCGACCTGCATTCCCGCTGCCGTGGTTTTGCCAATCGGTAAACTCTCAACATACGGATGATAGATGAACATGGCATACGCGAAGAAGATCATGACCATGAATACACTGCTTAGAAAAAAGGCAATGTATGCTCGCCCGTTTCGGCGAATGTTGTTAAAGGCGAACTGAGGAAAGCTCATGCGAATTCCCTCCCCAGAACGATAATGTATCTATAATTCGTTGGAAGAACGTCTGACGGTTATCTCCGCGATGCACTTCGGCAGCGAGCTTGCCATCCTTGATAAATACAATCCGATGGCAATAACTTGCGGCAAGCGGATCATGTGTGACCAGCATAATGGTTGTTTTCTCTTCTTGGTTGATCTGTTCAAGCGATTCCATGACCGCTTGGGATGCCGTGGAGTCCAATGCACCTGTAGGTTCATCGGCAAGTACAATCGATGGCATATTAATCATGGCTCTGGCAATGGCTGTACGCTGCCGTTGTCCACCCGAGATTTCATAGACACGTTTATCCAGAATGTGATCGATTCCAAGCTGAGCCGTAATCCGATGGAGTCTGCTCTCCATCTCCTTCAGCTTGACCTTGTCCAGCGTTAATGGCAGTACTATATTTTCAGCAACGGTCAAGGTATCGAGCAGATTGAAATCCTGAAATACAAACCCGAGTTCCCGACGTCGGAACATGGCGAGTTCTTTCTTTTTCATATCAAACGGATTCATGCCATTAATTAGCACTTTGCCTGAGCTTGGCTCATCAATGGTCGAAACCATATTGAGCAAAGTCGTTTTCCCACTGCCCGATGGTCCCATAATTCCTACAAATTCACCCTGCTTGATGGTCAGATGAATATCACTAAGGGCTTGAGTCTGCACTTTGCCCTGATACACTTTGTTAAGTGCCGAAACTTGCAACATTTCCATAGGTGTTTCCCCTCCAACTGAACGATCTGTGTTTTTTCATATCCTTATCCTAAACGACCTCCCACAACCCTGCTATCGATTTACCTTAAACTTTCCTTACACAGCGTTTAAGGTTATGTTCCCCTTCTATGAAGAAACTCCGTATCCATAAAAAAAGCACCTCGCCCATGGGCAAAGCGCCTCTATTTCCGATTCATCCAGCTGAATCTGACTAATGTTCCTTCGTCCGGTTTGGAGAACAATTCAATCTGATTACCCAGACGTGAACTGATCTCACGGACCAGATACAGTCCCATACCCGTAGATTCATGATACTGTCTTCCCCGCTCTCCTGTGAAGTAAGGATTGAACACGCGATGAATATCTTCAGCTGAGATGCCGATCCCCTGATCCTGAATATCCAATACGATTCGCTCTTCCTCCATATAGGCGGTAATTATGACTTTTTTACCCGCTTTGCTGGCTGAGTAGTTGACGGCATTGGTCAAAATCTGGGTAAACATGAACCGCAGCCACTTGGAGTCACTATAGACTTGAAGGTTGTTGTCCATTTGGAAATCCGGCGTAATTCCCCTGCGAATAAACAGACGACGATTCTCAGCGATGCTGCTTCGAACCACCTCCGGTAGAGACAGAAGTTCCACACGGAAATCCCCCTCGAACTGTTCCAGGCGTGAAGAATGAAGTACCATTTCCAACCCTTTGCGCATTTTATCCAGTTCATCCTGAATGCTGCCAGCAGTTGTATCCTCCACATCTTCCAGGGTCAACTGTATGATCGATAATGGGGTCTTCATTTGATGGACCCAACGGTTCATAAACACAACCTGCTGCTCATTGTGACTGCGCAATTGACCGATTTCATTCTGACGGTTACGCTCCAGTTCATGCATCAATTCCTGTAATGCTTCTGCCACAGGAGCGCTTCCAAGCGATTGGAAAGGCTCCTGTACCAGCCGTTGTGGATACTGGAGCACACGGTAATATGGGTGGAGCTGGAAATAACGCACGGTCAGATATACGATTAATACCACTGTACTGAGCAATATGCCATAAAGAACGATCCTCATGGGCCGCTCTTCACCTGAGAGCCAATATACACATGGGACCAGCAGCAATTGCAGCAAATAAAATCCGATGAGGGGCAGCTGATCCCTTAAGAACAGTTTCATTGTCGATCCTCCTGGGAAGCTGACTCCAGATCAAGCAACCGATAACCCGCTCCGCGAACCGTTTCCAGAATCTCTTCTGCCCCCAGATCCTTCAGCTTACGGCGAACACGTGTAATGTACACATTCAACGTATTATCATCAATAAAATGCTGATCTTCCCACATCAGTTCGAGCAAACGTTCCCGGCTAACTACCCGCCCTGCTTTGGCCATCAGTGCTTCGACCAACACGGATTCCTTCTGTGTCAGCTCCATGGAACGCCCCCCGTACTCCAACACATATCTTTCGGGGTACAGTATCATAGAGCCGTTTTTCACTTTCATCTCTGGTTGTACAGCTGCATACATCCCGTACGCCCTACGCAGGTGACTACGAACTTTAGCAAGAACTACTTCATATTGAAAAGGTTTAGTAATATAATCATCCGCCCCATGCTCCAGCGCCATAACCTGATCCATGCCACTATCACGAGCCGAAATAAATAGAATGGGACATATGGAATGCGAGCGGATCTGTCTGCACCAGTAATAGCCGTCAAACTGAGGCAGATTTACATCCATCAACACCAAATCCGGACCGATCTGTACAAATTCATCCAGTACATGACGGAAATCAGTTACGATCTGCACTTGAAAACCATTCCGAATCAAATATGCCGCCAACAATCCTGCGAGCTTAGCATCATCTTCAACCAACAATATCGATTGCATCGTCAATCCTCTTTCCGTTCCCTGACATATCTTCTACATCTAGATTACCATTCTAGTCGGAAACGGTTTGGAAATAAAGGTCAGACGACCAGCCGTCCACGCTTCTCCGCCAAACCAATGGTGGCTTCCACCCCGGAATTAAATTCGAGAAAGTCCTGTTCTACCCCGTCACTAAAAATAACGCCATCCTCTGGCATCTGGGAGACCATGTGCAAAGGCTGTTTCGGATGAATCTGTCCAAACACCAAATTGGCCGCAGTCGTTCGGCTGGGGAAGGGCTCACGTACTGTAAAATACAGATAAGGCGCATCCCAACCGAAGTGATTCAAGCCGCTCATGCTTCCCTGTGCAGATGCAGTCACAGGGCTACGTTCTTCTGAATAATCTTTCCCTTTAGGCCTTGAGCCTGGATGAAAGCTCCTGCTGTCTTTATCGGTGCTGAAAGCTTCATCCGATTGGATGTGCTGCCACGCTTCCGAGCCCACAACCCCGGCAGCACCTGCGAGTACACTTTTGAACCAGCCCGTCGATCCCATTCCGGTAGATACAATCACCCCGCTGGAAGATTGTTGTTCTACCGATGAACCGATACGAACTTCATAACGAGCAGATACATGCGTCTTTCGGCCAATGAACAGATCATTGACACCATACAGATACTGCCCATCATTCAACTCCACTTTGGCCAGAGTCACCTCTTTCAGAGAGCGACGTTTACGAATAACATCGGGAATAATGAAGCTCAGATCCTCCACCGTAAATGGCAGCAATACCCCATCCCAACGCATTGGATCAGGATTTACACCAATAAGCGGCTGCTCGGTCACATACTTGAGCGTATTGGCAACCAGACCGTCCTGTCCGACGACGACCACAATGTCCTGTGCTCCAAAAATAAAGTTGGGCACATGTTCCCGATCAATGGTCTGAACCCGACCCAGTTGGCTGAGCTGCTGCTGGGCCTGATGCACGGAATGATGATAACGTCTATCTTCCTCCAGGTAATCACTGAAGTCCGCCCCCAGACGTTCAATATAGAACTGGGCTTGTTGAACCGTATTATAACGAACCACTAATTCTTCCAGCCTTGTTCTGCGTTTGACTAAAATCAGCTTGTATTCGGTCATAGGTTCACTTCCCGCAGTGTGTGCAGCTTCAGTCTGGTTTGCCTTCCCAAGTCTCATCGTGCCCGACCTCCCTGCTCTCTTGTCGGTGGATTCATCAATCCTTGCAGCAGATCCGGCGAGATGTTAAGCTGGCCAATTTTCCCGGCATTCTCAGCTAGCTCCTGGAATGCAAGAGCGATCAGTTTATCCGAGTTCATACCCATGTTAGCCATCGCCTGTAACACGCTAGGTTCCACATGCTGTAACGAATTCATCACGGCAGCAATTTCATAGGCTTTGGCATCCGCTTCGGCATTCTGATTCGCGATCGTCAATTCAATGAGCTGCTGCTTCCGTTCCTCCATCGCCGTATTAAATTGCAGCTGTTCCTGCTCCATCTCATTTTGTTTCTGTTTCACCGAACGTTCGGCATGCAATTGCGTTTCACGAATCTGCTGTTTCTTCGTCTCAACGGCAATTTCCGTGTTCAGTTCGTTTTCCTTCACTTTACGCTCCTGTTCAATGGATGCATTGCGACGTACATACAATGCTTCGTCGGCCTGACGCAAAATCTCCTCCCGTGCTTGTGCTTCCAGTGCACGCATGGTCTCTTTATTAGGTAAAATGGCGAGAATGGATAGACTCATCAGCTCTACGCCCAATTTCTCCAGTTCCTCACTTTGTACCACTTCCCGTTTCATGCTGCTGGCCAGTCGTTCACTCGATTGAATGGCTTCCTTCAGAGGCATTTGCTCCAGATGTTTTTTGGTCAGCACCTTGGCAGTCGTAATCACACGTTGATCCAACTTGCCAGGATCGTCGGAGATATACCTGTTCTTGCGTAAATTGTACGTGTAATTCAAGCTTTGGGTGATTTTCATATAATCAACAATACGATAGCTCAGCTGACCCTGAACCGTAACCGTCTGATAATCCGCCGTAATCTCTTCGAACATAAAGGGTACATCCACAGAAGATACAGGCAACACCACAACCGACGTTGTCGGCTCATAGTAGTAAAAGGATAAACCCACACCTTGCAGCTGCACCTGACCATTCTTTACTTTCATTACATATTCACTGGGTTGAAACTTCACGAATCGGAATCCAAACATGGCTCATTCCCCATTTCTCAATATTATCATTATGATATTATCAAAATGATAACAAACAGATCTGATATTGTCAATATGACATTAACCTTTTTTTTTGCTTTTGACATCAAAAAAGACCTCCTTCCGGCAGGAGCCTTAAGGTAGGTCGATTTTCACTAAATATAGTCAGTAATGATAACTCATAATGGGATAAGTGGTTAGCTTAATAATAGAAGTAAGCAACTAAGCAACTTGTTAGTTATTTATTTATTTTGTTCAGCGCTCTTCGTGATCAGATCAACAAACAAATCAATCTGGGCTGTAATGGCGATCGGATCATATCGATAAAATGTGTCAAAATCATTCTCGAAGAATCGGTGATTCTTCACGGCATCCAGACCGTTCCATACTTTGGACTGTTTGAATTCCTTCAGCGCTTCACCTTTTTTCTCAGGATCATACACCGTCATGAACATGTAATCGGTAGCGTATTCGGGCAGAACTTCCAGCGAAAGCTGCACGGTCTGGTTGTCTTTGCTCACCTTGCTCGGCATTTTCAGCTTCAAAGCATTATATACGACTTGTCCACCCCGGCCTGCGTTGTCGCCAAAGATCCATAGATCCCCTTTGTCCGTCAACTCGTATAACCCAACGGTTGTATTTTCGTCCACAATGCCTTTTAGCTTCTCGCGTCCTTCTGCCGCCTTTTTCTCATAATCGGCAATAAACGCCTCCGCCTGCTCCGGTTGACCAATCAAATCACCAAACAGCTCGACTGTTTGGTAAATATCTGTTGCTGTGCCGTAAGGGATATGCACGGTTGGTGCAATTTTGGACAGTTCCTCGTAGTTATCATCGTACATCACGACGATCAAGTCAGGCTGTAATTCCAGCGTCTTTTCCACGTTCACCGGATAACCCACATCTGTGGTGTCTTTGAGCTTATCCTTAATGAACGGATTATCAAAGGCACTTGGCTCCACACCAATCAGGTTACCGCCTACAGACAG
This sequence comes from Paenibacillus vandeheii, assembly GCF_030433635.1. NCBI lineage: Bacteria > Bacillati > Bacillota > Bacilli > Caryophanales > Paenibacillaceae > Paenibacillus > Paenibacillus vandeheii. The sequence continues at coordinate 306,790 of NZ_JAROCD010000005.1, read as the reverse complement.
AATTTCGCCTCCGTAGTAGTCGGTCACGATGCGCTTCGGATGTGCAGGAATGGTAACCGTCCCTTTATCCGTCTCATAATCACGTGTTTCACTTTCCGTTGATTCGTTCTGAGCTGTATCGGCTCCAGCGGATTCCTGGTTCTCAGTCGTCTGCCCTGATTCGCTCCCCGTTTCATTACTGGTTGTACCGGTATTTCCGCAGCCCGCAAGAACAAGCGTAAATACAATGAATAACGTGCAAATGTACAGAATCGATTTGGATTTAAAAATAAACATGACGGCCTCCTATAATTCAACGCTTATTATGATAATGGTAATCATTATCATTCGAATCATAGCAGAATAGGCTAAGAACTGTCTACCATTTTAATGGTATACATAAACATAGAGACCGAGCCAGAAAGACCCGATCCCTATATCATGTGCGCACTAGAATGAATAGATCTGTTCCATCATTCTGGCTACAGCGACTGCACCCTGTGCACGGTTCGCATGCTGTTTAGGCGCAAATGTACCATCTGCCATACCTTTAAGCACGCCTTGCTCCTGCATCGCTGCAACAGCTTGTTTTGCATATGCAGCGATAGCTGCGTCGTCATTAAATCCTGCACTGCTGGACGACGAATCAACGACTGCACTGGCGTCCTGCTTCATGACCTGTATAGCACGGTTTAACATCACTGCCATGTCCTCACGCGAAATACGTTCATTCGCTCCAAACGATCCGTCCGCTCTGCCTTGTACAATTCCCATCTCAAGACCAAGGCGTACGGAATCCGAATACCACTGATTACTCTTCACATCCATTGGAGATGAAGTAGATGTATCCGGCATGCGTGATTCGCCAATGCCCTTAATAATCATTTGCAAAAATTGTGCTCGTGTCAGTTCTGCTTGCGGACTGAATTTGGTATCTGTCATGCCTGAAATGATTCCTTTGCCATACAAATTCTGCACCTCTTTTATGGCCCAGGAGTAGGATTGCAGATCATTTAAAGGCACCTGTACTTCAGTAATCACAAAACGGCCTGATTGAAGCGGCTTGAAAGCCAGACTGTTGGTCGTTTCATCATATTGGGTAAAAGTTACTGGTTTCATTTCACCATTTGGCAAAAGGGATTGGATAACCAGCACAACGTCCTCTGCATTTGAATGTTGCACATTCGACATCGCCATTTCAATGGATCGATCTGTCCACTGCAACGGCTGCCCGTTTAACAGCAGATCCACACTGACTACGGAATGGCTGCCAACGATTGCTTTTTGTGCTTCAGACAGATTAGCGGTGGATTCTTCTGCCAGAATGACATCCATTGTAGCCCCATCTTCGCTACGGGTATCCTTCAGTGAACTTATTGGGATGCGAACAGAAGTCTGTTTCATCGTCAGCTCCAGCGACTGTAATGCCTCAGTACGTGCCCATTCTTGAATTAGATTGGCATTGAGCTGGAAGGTTACAGCTTTGGAATCCTTGGGAACATCTGCAATCAAGATTAGCTTTTTGCTCCCTGCTGCCATTCCTTGGATCATTTGAGACAACTGCTTCATATCAGGTTGAATCACATAGGTGCCCGCTCCCGTACTTGTACCTTTGAAAGTAATGGAACCACTTTCTCCTGGATTGCCCGTTTCAACAGATGGCGTTACAGAAGAATTGCCAGGATTCTGATTCTGCGATGATCCAGGCGTGGAAGGCTGCGATGGTTGGCTCGGCTGTGAGGGCTGATTCGGCTCTGTTGTCGACTCTTGCCGTACAAGCTGGCTAACTGCTTCTTTCAATGCGGTATCCGCGCCACTAATTTCCTGTGCACTGGCTTCTGCATCATTAATGAGCACGCGGGCCAACGACAATGCCTGTGCAAACATATTCCAGCTTGCAGCTGTATATTCACTTTGACGCAGCTTCGCAGCGGAATTCACTGTAGTCTCCAGGGCAGATTTGTCCGCCAGGAACACCCCGTACGCTTCAAAATCCATAAAGCCTACCCACTCAGAACCTGCTGTTATAGTAAGACGAATATAACGCGCCTCCGTGCCTGCAGGCAGAATATGTCTTGGATTGGTCGATACAACTACATCACTTGTCGTATCTACGACTTTGACAAAGTTCTCATTGTCGTTGGATACTTCGATCTTGTATTTAATGCCTCCACTCCACATGGACATTTCCAGCTTGCGAATCACGGCTGTCGCTCCCAGATCCACTTGCCACCAGCTACCCACACTTTGATCCGTTCCCCATGACGTATTCGGATTGCTATCGATTGCACCCCCAGGCGAGTTGGCTTCTCCACCACCTGTACCTGCACTGCTTGATGCAGTAGCTGTTTTGCCTGTTGTTAATGCTTCCAGCAGAACAAGGTTGTTATTTGCTTTTTGAAGTGTAGTCAAAGCCTCCTGCACCTCGGTCTGATTGGCATCCTGCTTGTCTCTCACCGTGATTGCCGATAGCAATGCCGCTTTCAGGTTTGCCCAGCTTCGCTGTGTATAGGACGATTCGGTCAGTTGTTGTGTTTCACCGATGAACTGTGTCAGCTCTGTTTTGTCCACATTGGATAAACCATGAATTGCTGCTTCCACTTGTTTTACTGATGTATTCACCTCGGTCTGGGTAGATCTTGGATCTGCCATCACCTGTTCTGCCCGAGCAAGAGCCTTGGTCAATACAGCCCATGTCGCAGCAGACCAGTCTGTTTCCTTGTATGTTTTGGCTTCGCCAATGATCGCCTCAAGAGCGTTCCGGTTCGCAGGTATAACGTCGAGCTGCTGCATAACCGTATGAAGATTGGTCGCCGCAGCATCCGTATCCTGTTGTGTCACACCACCTGATGTATAAGCCAGCTTGTAAATATTCTCTGCTGCTGTAATGGCAGGAGCTAATGAAGGCCAGCTTTCAGGTGTGAAATCGCTGGATTCAAGTGACTGTGCACGTGTAATGGCTGCCGACAGCTCTTTCCGATCTGCAGGCAGAATGTCGAGTCCACGTTTATACACATCCAGCGATGGCAGAGCACGACCTTCATACGAGTAACCGCCATTCGCCGGGTATTCGTCATAATCGAACATGGCATGATTCTCCCATGCATCTCCCTCTGAAGCGATCCAGCCTACATTGGCCGCAATCCATGCAGGCTCCCAATAGAAGAAACCGGCTCCCTTCTGATTCGGAACTTGAGAAATCATGTCCATGATGCCTGCAATCGCATCATATTGTCCCTGTACGGTTGCCGGGAAGGTAGCACCTCCCACATTCAGCGTTTCCGGGTTACCGATAATATTGCCGTGCGCGTCCCCGTTTTTATACGAGAATGGATATGACGTCTCGGCAATAATGACTTCTTTTCCATATTTCGCGGAGACTTCATTCATCGTTTTGCGGACATCTGCGAATGTTCCGTGCCAGAAAGGATAATACGACAGCCCGATGATATCGTACTGTAATCCCTGTTCCTGCAATTCGCCGAAATACCAGTCAAATGTATCGGCTTTACCGCCTTCTGCCAGATGGATCATGATTTTGACCTGATCACCACCAGTAACCGCCCGTACACCCTCTACTCCGCTCTTGAGCAAGGCCACGTTTTCATCAAAATTGACTGTACTATTCAATCCGTTTAACACACCGCTGTTGATTTCGTTACCGATCTGTACCATGTCGGGCATGGCGCCCGCATCCTTCATTTCACCTACCACTTCACGCGTGTATTCATACACCGCCGTCTTCAATTCATCGAATGAGAGGTTTTCCCAAGCTTTCGGACGAAGCTGTTGACCAGGATGTGCCCACTCATCGGAATAATGGAAATCCAGCAGGATCTTCATGCCTTTCTCTTTTACCCGCTGAGCCAGACGAATTACATCGTCCTTGTCGTTGTATCCGTTTGATTTTTGTGGGTCATTCCACAGACGAAGCCGCACATAGTTCACGCCACGGTCTTTGAGAATATCGAGCAGATCGCGTTCTGCGCCATTACTGTCCAGATAATAACCTCCATTATCCTCAATGGCGGTTAACGTGGAAATATCCACCCCTCTGACAAAATCACTGCGATAGCCTTCCACCGTAACGGTAGCTACCGGTTGAACCGATGCTCCGTAGACGGCTCCTGTTACAGTGAAGTTAACTGCTGAAGCATACTGTGATGGGTCAATTCCCTCCCATTCAACAGGGACAAGGCCCGATTTACCGTTCTGGTAATGTGCCGTGACTTCAGTAGGCAAAACAGGCGCGCTCCGGCTTACGGTAGATACGTTGACTGCATCGTAACTTGTGATATCAGCCGGGTCACGTACCTCTTTCTCGCCCCAGATTTGCAGCTCGGAAATGCCAGGCCAGTAGTTAGGACCCGCATAATAAGGAATCGTGACCTTTACATACTGAACTGCGTCAGCCTGAAAATCCGGGTTGGCTACACTCTGGGGCGTTTCGTTAGTCGTTTGATCCGCTACCGAAGTCCAGGTATTTCCATCCTCCGAAACTTCAACCAAAAACTTCACCACCTCGTTTGCATCCTTCCACGTTATTTCCGCGCCGGAAAGATGGTATGAAGCTCCCAAATCGACCATCAACCAGTGCGGTTGATCCACTGAAGTAGGAGTGTCCGCACTCCATTTCGTATTGTCTTTGCCATCCACTGCGTTCTCTTTATTGCCTCCCCACTGCAGATCCTCCGAGTTGACTATTACCGTCTTGCCCAGTGCAACGTTTACTTTCGCTGCTGCCGCTGGTCGAGCCAACAGACCCAGATCACAGAACAACAGCAGTAATACGAGACAGCCGCTTATGTATCTTTTGTGCACGCTTAATCTCCCCCTTATCGTGTTTGGTTCAACTTAAACAATGAATGTGGTAAATCATTATCATTGTAAGCGCTTTACAACAAACGAGGACACGGTATTATCCCAAGGAAACAGCAGTTATTTTAACGGATTGATTGGTAATTCCTTGCTCAACGCGGATCGATTCCCATTCTTAACATAAAAAATCTGTCCCCTCCACCACACCGGCGGATTGGAACAGATTCGGGTCTTGTATGTTCAAATGCTTATTTGCTGAGCTTCAGTTCCAGTTGTACCTGAATGTCATTTTCAGTAGAAAGAACTACCGAATGTGGATTTTCCATACCAAAATCTTCAAAGGTAACCATCGTTGTGGCGGACAACAGCACCTGGTCATTTTCATAAGCGGCTTTTACATCAAATGTAGCCTCTTTCTCAATCCCTTTTACCGTAAGGGTTCCGTTCATTTTAAAATCCACTGTCTGGCCTGCCGGCCATTCCGTTGGTACACCTTCAAATGAGGTAGCGGTAAATGTAGCTTGTGGATAGGTGGAAACATCGAAGAAATCAGCTTCTTTCACATGTCCATCCCGCTGGCTATTACCTGAATCAATGGCACTCATCTCTATCTGTCCATCTGCTTTCATCTGGGAAGCATCGTCTACATTAAGGGTTAGGTTACCGCTGACCTGCTCGTCCGCAAAATTAACCGTCTCCCGGGATGTCGTTACCGAGAAATATACTTTCGAACCTTCGCTGATGCTCCAGTCTCCATTTAATTGCTCTGCTGCGGCTGTTTCGTTGGATACGCTTGTGCCACTGTCCGATCCTGCTTCCGTTGTGGACGCCGCGGTGCTGGCAGGAAGCACCTGCTCAATCTCGACGTTGTTGCCCAGGTAACTGTTCGCGACATAATAACCTCCACCCCCAAGAATGACGATTGCTGCCGCACCTGAGATCATCCATGTTTTTGTCTTTTTGTTCATCTCTATTCTCCTCCAATGGGTAACTGTATAAGTTGGTTATGTATCAGCATCTTAACAGCCCAATGTGTCAGGATGACGTCAAGAAATGACGTACAGCGCATTTTTTCTGAAAATAATTGCCTCATTGGCATTGTGCTTCCGCTCATGTAAAATCAGTACACAAGCTTCTGAAGTGAAAGGAGACACCTTCTTGAAATCCATACTCATCGTCGAAGACGAGCAGGCGATTGCCCGAGTGCTGGCTGCCTATCTTCGAAAAGCGGGATTCGACGTTCGTCATGCAGCGGATGGGCCGACTGCTCTAACTCTATTTGATTCGGATGTTCCTTCCCTGGTCTTGCTGGATGTGATGCTGCCTGGAATGGACGGTTGGGATCTGCTGCGAATGATTCGTGAAAAAAGTGCTTGTCCCGTCATCATGCTAACCGCACTGGATGATATTCAGGACCGTCTGAACGGTCTGAATGCCGGTGCTGACGATTATATGAGCAAACCCTTTGTGCCTGAGGAGGTCGTAGCCCGCGTCAATGCTGTACTTCGCCGCAATCCACACTGGACAGCTCGTGGTGAAGGCAAACGTTATTTTGGCAATCTGGTTATTGATCTGGCTGCCAAACAGGTGCTTTTGAACGGAGCAGAGGTTGCCCTGACACCACGAGATTTGTCACTGCTCCTGTTTCTGTCAGAATATCCTAACCGTACATTTACACGGGATCATCTCATTGAGCAGGTATGGGGCATGGACTATGACGGAAGTGACCGGGCTGTGGACCTGTCGATCAAACGGCTGCGTCAGGCACTATCCCACTGGTTGCCGGAAACAGGAGAAATTCGGACTTTACGGGGAATGGGGTATCAATTTTGGATCGCCAACTAAAAGGAAATACACCAAAACGTAAAACATCTATTCTGTCCTACTGGACGCTTCGATATTTTTTAATCCTATGCATCGGTTTCACCATTATTGTTGCAGGGGCACTCTACTGGATCCGAACGACCTCCATTGAGAAAGGCCTCAAAACGGCCCAACTGCTGGGACTGGAAATCGCCGAGAAGGTAGCTGGAGCCGAGAATAAAATTCATGTCCCTCCGGACCTCGACAGGCTGGTGGACAAGCGTACCCAACTTTTCAATACGGACAATTACTTTTGTATTATGGTGCTGGACAATAATAACCAATTAATTTATTCCAAACCGAAAATGACGCAGCAGGATGTGTATAACCGATTGTCAGACGACATGGGTGAACCCCGAAACAAAAAATTTGCTGGGGTGACGGTTAACGTCACGGATGACGATCAAACGCTCGGTAAAGTGTGGGTCATGCAATCCAAAAAGTCCATTGCATACAATCCTGAAACGATGCTGGTGGTGTGCATCCTGTTCGTTGCATTAATCCTGTGTGGTTGGTTTACGATCTACCTCCTGTCCCGCAAGCTTTCCAGGCCTATTCGACAGGTCGCTCATGCCGCAGAGCAGATCCGAAATGGAAATTATGAAGTCAATTTGGATCTGAACACACGAGAACGGGAGATGAATGAACTCGTTGAATCTTTTCGCGAGATGTCCATTCGTTTGCAGCAGTTGGAGGAATGGCGTGCCCTGTCGCTTGCTGGGGTAACCCATGAATTAAAAACGCCGGTAACGTCCATTAAAGGACTTGTAATGGCTGTTCGGGATGATATCGTAAGTCCCGAGGAAGCGAAGGAATTTCTGGACATTGCACTCAAAGAATCCGAACGGATGGAACGCATGGTCGCTGACCTGCTTGATTACAATGCGATGAGCGCTGGAAGTGTTGCTGTTCGTCGGGAACGTATAGATCTGAATTTGCTGGTGGGTGAGATTATTTATCAGTGGAAAATCGCTTATGAGGACAAATCTCCCGAGATCGAATTGCATACACCTCCGGGTACGCTCTATACCATCGGTGATGCACTTCGGATTCAGCAGATCATGGTCAACCTGCTCAATAACGGGCTCCAAGCCGCAGCTTCCGACCAAGCTGCTGTCTTTCATATCCGTTTGCGTGCGGAGGCGGACAAGCTGTTTGTTGATGTACAGGATAACGGTACGGGTATCTCCAAAGAAGATCAACCTAAGATCTTCGAACGTTTCTATCGTGGCGAGATTAAAAAACGCCGTACCCGCGGCCTAGGTTTGGGACTGACCTATAGCCGCCTGCTTGCTCGAGCCCAGGGAGGGGATTTAACCCTGATTTCCAGCAGTCCCGAGGGCAGTCTGTTCACCTTAGCCTTGCCACGTTGGTCGGGTCCGGAAAAACCAGAGATAGAACCACTTTACCGCGCAGCGGCAAATGCGTAGCACCACGATACACAGGTCATAAGCGAGCTTTCTTCAGATGCCAAAGAACCAAAGGCAGATAGCTAATGTAACACGCTGAAATATCAAATAGCCCGGCATTCCTTCATGGGAACCGGGCTATTTGATATGTGACGACAGTAACTGATCTTCATATTAGCATACTATGTGGTCAGTACACGCGGCATATATTCTGCATATGCGTCATCAATGAGTTGCTCATGCAATGGGCTACTCGCAATAATCGCTTTCCGTTTTGCTTTTAAGACAATCTGCTCTACATCGGCATAACTGCATCCTGTGAGGCGTTCACACGTGTAATCTTCCATTCGGCTCTCCTGTTCAAACTGCCCCATCAGCTTGCTGATATATAATCTACGGCTCGACTCATCCGGCATTCCGTAGGTCATTTTAGTATCAAATCGCCGCCATATCGCCTGATCTAGCTGTGTCTCCAGGTTGGTCGCGGCAACAAGAATGCTATCTCCTTCGAATTCGTCCAGGCATTGCAGCAGTGTATTAACAACACGAGCCATCTCTTTAACCTCATCATTGCTTTCACGTGTACGCCCAACGGCATCAAATTCATCAAGGAACAGCACACAGGGGTTAACCCGTGCATATTCAAACAATTTACGAACATTGCTTCCCGTTTCCCCAAGGTGGCTGTGAATAATGGCATCGAGCCTTACAAGGACCAGCGGAAGCTGAAGTCGGTGTGCAAGATGAAAGGCAGTTAATGTTTTGCCTGTACCCGGAGGACCAAACATTACCATTTTGTTCGGCATCGGTACATCGTGCTCTGCAAACTGCTCTTTCATACCGAGAATGGTAATAAACTCTTCAACCACTCGTTCATTATCTGCGGAGAATACAATATGCTTTGCCTTTCGTCCGCACTCTTTCGGTGAATAAAAGGCGGCCATATCGATGCCCTTTGCACGTGGAATCCGGTTTATATGGTTAGTTTTGCTCATCGTTGATCGTTCTCCTTCTTCTATGTCTCAGGGGGTCATCCCAAATTAAACCCCATCAATTCATTCTCATTCCTAATTTAACACTTATTTTAATCGTAATTTTTACTATTAAATCATAACATATGGCGACCAATTTGCAAAGTTATCATGGCTCGTCCATCATTGTTTTGGCAAGGTCGTCCAATTTGTTGCTTACAGCAGAAAAATTTGCTATTCTAAATATGCATCGTTGTGTATAACGCAAAAAAGCCCTCTATTTACGTGAGAGAGCACAAAATTTTTCCAGATTTACAAGCGGCAACTTGTCATTTCCGGAAGTTCTTTATACCAACGAATGTAATTCAATCGAAGTGAGGTTAACAATCATGGCAAAAGACGTATTATGTGAGGTTAATTCCTGTCGTCACTGGGCTCAAGAAAACAAATGCAATGCTTCTTCAATCTACATCGTGAGTCACAGTTCCAAAAAAGTAAGCGAATCCGCTGAAACGGATTGCAAAACATTTGAAGTAAAATAAGAAGAAATTTCAAATTGTACAAGTTAAAGGAGCCTTCGCGGTTCCTTTTTCTTTTGCTATTGTAACAAGAATGATAATTATTATCAAGCTCTTTTCTGCAAAATCTGAACTCCCCTCTCTTCATGCACATTGGACTGACTATTGACGTACACTACGAGAGCAGTCAAACTGCCCATGAACGAATAGATCATAGAGGTGAGTAACGATGCCCGTAAAAAGTGGCAAACAGTATATTGAACGTATCGATGCCCAGACTGTCCCCTGCTGGTACAAAGGGGAGCTTGTTACCGGAAAACGTTCTGAACATTTTGCGTTTGCAGGTTTGATGGATACACAAGCCAAACTGTATGATCTTCAGTCCGATCCAAATTTTATCGACACGATGACTTATGCGTCCCCAGCTGATGGAAAACCCGTAGGCATATCCTTTTTGCCACCAACCAGCGTGGAGGATCTGCGCAGACGTCGAGAAGCAATGAGCATATGGTCAGGAACACATCATGGGTTTCTGGGACGATCACCCGACTATATGAACACAGCGATCATGGCCTTTTATACCGGAGCAGCTATTCTTGAAGAAGTATCACCACAATACGCCGAAAATTTGAAAAACTACTATGCCTACTGCCGGGATAATGACATTACCCTCTCCCATGCTTTCATTCAGCCTCATGCCAGTAAAATTTCGGGACAGTTGGATGCGACCGAAGATTCCATTGCCGCAAAAGTGGTGGATCGCACTGAAGAAGGTCTGATCATCAATGGTGCATTCATGATGGCGACTCAGGCCGCCACGTCAGACGAAATACTGGTGTATCCTTCCCCTTCACCAGCACCGTTCGACGATGAAAATCCGTTCTCATTTGCCTTTGCTGTACCGAATGACCTGCCCGGCATCAGTCTCATCTGTCGGGATACCTACGCAGCCGAATCCAATTTCAACTATCCACTCAGTTCCAGATATGAAGAGATGGACAACATCGTCATTTTTGATCATGTGCTTGTTCCTCATGAGCGAATATTTTTCGCTGGTAATGAAGAAATGTCCGGTCGGCTCTTTAGCGGCAGCAATTTTCACATTCACGCGGGACATCAGGTCATATGCCGATATATTGCCAAAACGGAATTTGTTCTAGGTACCATTCAGTTACTCGTGGATACGCTTGACCAGGCAACCGAAACTCATGTGATAGAGAAAACAGCCAGAGTACTCGCCGGACTTGAAACGTTAAAAGCACTGGCTCTGGCAGCAGAAGCCGGTGCTATAACAGATGGACGGGGATTTATTGTACCTGCCCCCAAACCATTAATGGCAGCAAACCTTTTGTTCCCCAAGCTGTATCCCGAGATGATTGAAATCCTGCAGCTCTTAGGTTCCAGCGGCGTAATTATGGTGCCTCAGGAAGAAGAATTCCGCTCTGATATCGCGCCGCACCTGGATATCTACTTAAGAGGAACCGACATGGTATCACAGGAACGCACCGCACTGTTCCGCCTGATCTGGGAGCTTGGAGCAGGATCATTTGGAGGCAGACAGACGCAGTTCGAACGATTCTTTTTTGGCAACACGATCACCGTGTCGAACCGGATGTATTCAGCATGCTCTGCTGATCAATCGTATCGTCAGCTCGTTCGTAATTTTATTGCCAAGACCGGCAAATAGGAATGAGGGATGATTCCCTCATTCAAACCAGATGGTCGTAGACCGTCATCAGTTCAGAGGCTGGTCTGCCTGCATCAGTATCCTGAAGTGCAGACTGGTCTCCGTAACCGATGTGGAATACTCCCAATACCTTTTCCTCACTCGTTAAACCCATCAAATTCATAAACACAGGATGCTGTTGATAGTCATTGATCTTCCAGACAGCATTCAAGCCTTGCTCCGCTGCCAGGATGCAAAAACGTTTGCTCCAGGCTTTTGCAGGCATTAAATGGTCTTCCCTCTCACTTGAAGGGGCGACGACAACCAGATGTGCCGGGATAGCTTCGGTATATTGATATGTAGCCCAGTCCCCGTAACGGTCTGCCAAATGTGGTGGATAACTCTGTCTGACAGCCTCCAGATACAGTTGACGTCCTTCACTGGCGAACAACATAAACCGCCAAGGCTCTGAACTCATCACATATAAAGATGGATCTGCTTCATCCAGCAGCTGTCTTATAACCGACTGTGGCACGGGCAACGGGCTGAATTCACAAGTTCCTGTACGTTTCTTGCCGCTTGCTGCATCTTGTCTCAAACCGGTAGACATGGCTCATCCCTCCTTGAACTGCACCCTATATCACAACATCCCTTGTCCTTCTTCACATCAACCAGTTTTTTTTCGGTTCAGTCTCACTTCTCCAGCGATCAACCTCTTCATGTACTCTGACTTTGTCTCGAACCGTAAATTGGTCAGATTCCAACTTCTCTGCGTTCGGAATACTATCCCGAATCAATCGAATATAATCCATCGAACGGACAAGCGATTGACGTCCGGGGATGTATCGAATCTTGCGGCCTTCGAGTAAACAATAGATTTCGATCATGCCTGGCAGCTTGCCAAAGGCTTCCCAACAGAACGCGCTCACCATGTGCTGGAATGCCTCAACGACGTTTGGATCATGGACAACCATAAATTTTTGAATGAGCAGTGAATCCCAGCCCTCTGGCTGCCAAGCTGCCTGAAAGATCATGGACAGATGCATCGACAAGGAAGGAAGCTCTGTTCGCCATTGTTCAAACAAAATGGTTGGATGCCTCAGATCATCGTTCATGGCAATGGCGAGGGATAATTCATCCGTAATTTTGTTTTTTACATCCCAATAATGAAGTACCGATTCGAAACCGGTTGCCTTTCTGGGCCACCACTTTTCGAGCAAATACTGTACAGGCACCTCTTTGCGCACTTCCGGATCCAAACTGTAAAAAGCATTGACTGCATGGCTGACAGCATATTGTACACGATGTCTCCATTGCAGCGGAGAGCGCTGCTGAGCCTCCGGTTCCGGGCGGATGAACCGATGCGGACTGCGCAGCATCTCTTCCAATCTGTAATCTTCAAGCAGCCGTACCGGGGTGTCTGACATTCCCGACTGCAAAGCTGCCTGAACAATATGTCTTAACATGAGTTATTAGGACACCTGTAATCCGGCAGCAGCAAACCGTTTACCGAAATCACGGCACGTATCCTTCTCCTGCTCCATCGGACTGTATTCAATCTTTAGCATCTCTGGAGATACCTCCGCCCCACGTTCCACCAGCTTCGCAGCCGCCAGATCAACGGCACCGCAGTACTGCTCATAAGAAGTATCTCCGCTTCCGAACACCGCAGCTCGTTTGCCACTCAGATCAAGTTCATCCAGCTCTTCGTAAAAATCGAGGAATTCATCCGGCAGTTCACCGTCTCCCCACGTGTATACTCCAATGAGAAACCCATCATAATCAAGCACATCAGATGCATTGCAATCCGTGACGGACTTGAGATCCACTTCATGCCCACCTTGTTTAATTCCTTCTACAATCAGTTCCGCAATCTCTTCCGTATTTCCAGTCATACTTGCATAAGCCACTAACAATTTAGCCATCTATTTTTCCCTCACTTTTTATTAATCATGTCATACTGTCCCTGAAGAAGTAACATTTGAATGTATCAAAATCATATGTGATAATGATTATCATTGTCAAATTAAATTTTCACTCGCAATCCATTTCAGTATATGGCGATGAACCCTATTCAACACCATGAAAAACACTTTGACTTCGTTTGGCCAAGCGTTTTTGATCAACTTTTTATAAGAAAACATTTTAAGAACAGTTTTATTATATTCCACTTATGAAAGTGCAGCATGACGTGACCATCTTTCCACAATGGGTTTCCGCCCACCGCAACTGGCGTACAGGCCCTTTTTTGTTGTACAATAGTATCCAAATGACTTTTGAAGGATGGATAAATACTTATGTACGTAGCAAAGAACTGGAAGGACTATGAAGTAATCGATACAGGAGGCGGCGAAAAGCTGGAGCGTTGGGGTGATGTGATTTTGCGCAGACCTGATCCACAGATCATTTGGCCCCTTGAAAAAGAAACCAATGAATGGCGCCAGGTGCACGGCCATTATCACCGCAGTTCTTCAGGAGGCGGCAGCTGGGATATGAAAAAACCGATCCCGGAACGCTGGACCATCGGATACGAGAACCTTAAATTTCATATTAAACCAACCAGCTTCAAGCATACCGGTCTGTTCCCTGAGCAAGCGGCCAACTGGAGCTGGATGATGGATAAAATCGCCGGAGCAGGCCGTCCCATCTCTGTACTCAACCTGTTTGCATATACAGGCGGTGCTACAGTTGCAGCTGCATATGCTGGAGCTTCAGTAGTACACGTAGATGCAGCCAAAGGCATGGTGCAGTGGGCGAAAGAAAATGTTCAATTATCCGGACTTGCAGATCGCCCTGTTCGTTTCATCACAGATGATGTATTCAAATTCGTGCAGCGCGAACAACGCCGTGGCAATCGATACGACGCGATTATTATGGACCCGCCTTCCTATGGCCGAGGCCCTAACGGGGAAACGTGGAAGCTGGAAGAAAACCTCTACCCTTTCCTGAAATCGTGTATGGAAATTTTGTCGGATAACCCATTATTCATGCTGGTCAACTCCTATACAACCGGTATCTCCTCCACCGTTCTGCGCAACATGCTGACAATGACGATGTCTGCCCAGTACGGCGGTCAAATTACCGCAGGCGAGATTGGTCTTCCAATTACCCGTAGTGGTCTGGATCTGCCTTGTGGCATCTTGGGCCGCTGGGAGTCCTGATCATGTCCGAACATTTGCAAGGAACCGGTAATATTCCGATTCTGTTTGAGGACAATCACTTGTTAGGCATTACGAAGCCGGTCAATGTACCTACCCAGGAAGATGCGTCAGGTGATCCGGATTTGCTTACACTGCTGAAACAGGATTTGAAAGAACGGTATAACAAACCTGGCAACGTTTATCTCGGATTGGTGCATCGTCTTGACCGCCCCGTTGGTGGTGCGATGATTTTTGCCAAAACATCGAAGGCAGCTTCAAGATTATCCGAGACGGTTCGCGGACGTCATTTCCGCAAAATATATGCGACTGTTGTACATGGCAAACTGCCTGCACAGCAAGGAACGTTAAAACACACCCTGCTAAAAGATGCGCGTACGAATACCGTCACCGTTGTACCTCAGGGTACAGCCGGCGGTAAAGACGCCGTTTTGGATTACCGAGTCATTGGCGAAACCGATCGCTATAGTCTGGTTCATATCGAACTGCACACTGGCAGATCCCATCAGATTCGAGTTCAAATGAAAGAAATCGGCTGCCCGCTATTCGGAGATCAGAAGTACGGTGCAAGTGTGAATAAGCCCGGACAACAAATCGCTCTCTGGTCTGCCATTGCAGCTTTTCCTCACCCCGTAACGAAGGAAGAAATTGTCCTACAGTCCCTGCCTCCCCGTGAATTCCCATGGGCAGAGTGGCCGGCTGCTGTGTATGATAAAGCATTTAAAGCGGAACATTAATTTTTAAATTAATAATAATCGTCCACAGGATCAGGTCAACTTCTAACCGTAAACCGTGTCATCCAGATTCATATCTGAGTGACACGGTTTTTTTACTCAAATGGAAAGGAAGACCCATTATAATGACACCGTTTACGAAACAGGTCGTTGCCATCATCTCAGCAATTCCTGAGGGAAAAGTCATGACCTATGGGCAGATTGCCGCTCATGCAGGCAGCCCAAGAGCTGCCAGACAGGTTGTACGCATTCTGCACTCCATGAGCCGGAAAGAGCGTCTTCCCTGGCACCGCGTCGTCAACGCCAAAGGTCTAATCTCCATTCCAGACGAGCATTCGAGGCTGATGCAGGAGACGGAGCTCGTTAGTGAGGGCGTTGAATTTCAGATGGATGGGAGCATCGATCTCAGACTCTTCGGGCATGATCCTGGTCCTGCCTTCCTGCTTGATCTATCGACTGATGAAAAATAAAATCAAAACAAGGCATAACAAAAAGAGAGTTCAGGCAGTATGATCTGCCTGAACTCTCTTTTTGTATATATAAAGCCTTTATGGAATGAATAATAACAGTCATCTAAGTAGATTTAAGCTGTAGCATTCACTTTTTGCTGCTCCGTTGTGACTGGTTCAGTAGCCGGTTTGGTTTTACGGATAAAGAACGCCAGCAGCAGAGCTACGACAGTCATCGCAGTCGCTACGACAAACGCATAGTTTACACCGTAGATTGTTGCATCTGCGGTAGCACGCATCATTGCAGCCTTATCATCTGCAGCAATTTGGCCTGTAGCCAGAGTATCTGCCAGATGAGATTTCAGCTTGCTGCTCATAATTGTAACGAGAATCGCTGTACCAATGGCACCCGCAACTGTACGCAGTGTGTTGGACATCGCTGTACCATGCGCGTTCAGTCGCTGTGGCAGCTGATTCAGGCCCGCCGTTTGAATTGGCATCATCAACATCGACATACCGAACATACGAGCTGTGTAGATAAACATCATGTAACCATACGTTGTATCGATCGACAAACGGCTAAGTCCCCAAGTGGTGATGGCCGTAATCGCAAGACCGGCAACGGACAACCACCGTGCTCCGACTTTATCGAAGATGCGGCCTGTGATTGGAGACATAATCCCCATCAGGATCGCGCCCGGCATCATCAGCAAACCAGATTCAATCGGTGAGAATCCACGAATATTTTGCAGGAAAATCGGAAGCAGAATCATACCTGCAAACATCGCCATCGTTACGAGCATATTAATGATCGTTGTTAATGTGTACATGTTGTATTTGAAAATGCGGAACTCCAAAAGCGGATGATCGGTCGTCATCTGTCTAATAACGAACAGGATCAGAGATACAGCCCCGACAATCAGACAAGCAATAACAATGGCACTGCCCCATCCGTCTGTACCTGCATCACTGAAGCCGTACAATAAGCTACCAAAACCGAGTGTAGAAAGGATAACGCCTGGATAATCCAGTTTAGGTTTGGATTGACGTGTTACGTTTTTGACAAAAGCAATACCGATTCCCGTCGCAATGATAGAGAATGGCAAAATGATATAGAACAACAGTCTCCAAGAATAATGCTCAACCACATAACCCGACAGTGTCGGTCCAATGGCTGGGGCCAGAATCATCGCGATCCCCATCGTACCCATGGCCTGACCACGCTTCTCAATTGGGAAGATCGTCAAGAATACAACGGTCATCAGAGGCATCAGGATACCTGCACCCGCCGCTTGAATAACACGACCTACCATCAGGATACCAAAGGTCGGACTTAAACCACAGACCAAGGTTCCTAATGTAAATAGCGTCATGGCTGTAATAAAAATTTGACGTGTCGAGAATTTGGCGATCAGATACGCCGTAACCGGAATCAACACACCATTGACGAGCATATAGCCTGTTGTCAGCCATTGGGCTTTGTTCGCTCCGATGCCGAGGTCTTCCATGATCTTAGGAAGAGCAACGTTCATCAACGTTTGATTCAGGAAGGCGACGAATGCACCGATTAACAATGCGGCCACAATCGGGCCTTTCTTAATGTTGTCCATCGCGGAGGATGGCGCTGCTGCTGCAGTAGTACTCATTGGTTATTCATCTCTCTTCCTTCTAACTTTTCAATCATTTGATTATGAATTCTTAGCAGGTGCTCAAGGTCTTCCTTCGGGATATCCAGAATGGGTGACACTCGCTCCATCCACAAACGGTGTGTTTCCTGCTGGGCCTGCTCCCCTTTATCCGTAATCTGTAGCTTTACGGATCGGCGGTCCGAGTCCGAACGTGTTCGAACTATGTACTCACCCTTAACCAGACGTTCCACCACAGCGCTCATGGAGCTGCTGCCCATATGACAGAGATCAGCCACTTCATTGATACCGATTGAAGGACGCTCCTTCAATATGGATAACACCATAAATTGAATCGAAGTGAGCTCGATTTCCTTGTTTTCATTCCAGAATGCCCGGAAGAGCATTTGATTGACCTGCCGAAACGAATTAATAATGTAGAATACTTCGTATGTGTCAGACATTAATTCACCCTTTTTACTTATGGAATATAATATTTCGTACACGAAATATCAGGGGAACAATTACTTATTATAACAAAAAAAATTACATAGTCAACTCTTTACATATAAAATTCTATAAATTATTCTTAGTCATTCAAAGTAGGAAAAACTCTTAATATACACATCAATAAAAAATAACCATAGCGCTCCTGCATTTTCAGCAAGAGTTCCATGGTTACTATTATTGGTCCATCGTCATTATGATGTGGACAAGGCATGCTCTTTTGTTTTTGGTGTTGTCATTTTGCCTAATAGATAAACCAGCAACTGCTGGTTATGCATTGAAATATTGCTGAGAACCGAATTCATAAATTCATTACGGATCGTGATCCCCCGTTCGGTCTCCATGCGTCCCTTATCGGACAGAGATACCCATACGATTCTTCGATCCTGATTATCGCGTTCCCTGCGAATAAGACCGTTTTTCTCCATACGATCCAACAACATTGTTACTGCTGCAGGTGTTGTAGCCAGAAAAGGAATGAGATCGGATGGTTTCATCTTCTCGTGATCCTCAAGAACCTCCAGTACGGCCAGCTGCGCCTCTGTTAAAGACGGTGCCAGCTCATGATCCATATGCAGCTTGTAGTCCTTGGTCAGCCTCGACCAGCACTTGGCAAAATCGGAATTATACATCTTGCATCGCTCCTCTCTGCAACCGGTTATCACTTCACCTGCTTAAGTTTTCGCCCTTCAAAGCCGCATTCCTGCTGCCTTTTTTCAATTTCCTAGCGATCGACCGTAATCGACGAAGGTTGTTAAACTTCGCATGAAGGTCCTCTTTTAATCCGCGTCCGAACAACAAAATAAGACTCTTCGCATGACAGGTTTCCCTGCTCTGTAAAGAGTCTTATTTGAATCCTTATTAGGAGGAAGAAGCTGCCTGATTCTCTGCGAGATCCAGGATAAGCTCCACAATTTCATCCTGTTTGTCCACATGTACAAGCAATTTACCGATATGCTTCCGTTCAGTAATAGGTACAGATTCCGAAGAAATGTGATGAGATTGACCTTCCTTGGTCATCACCGTTACATTCCGTTGTTCCCTGCAATAGAACGCTCCGGCAATTCGGCTACCGTTCGGTTTCACCCGTTTGCCTTCCTTGAACTCAAAGGTTGCCAGTCCCTTGCCGCCACGGCTTTGCAGAGCATAATCCAGCAGCAATGAGCGTTTGCCGTAACCCAAGTCAGACAATATAGCAACTTCGCCTTCATCGCCTTCCACCCACAGAACAGATACGATTTCATCCGTTTCTTTTAACTGAATACCACGTACGCCCCCAGACACACGCCCCATCGGATTCACTTCATCCTCACGGAAACGGATGGCCATGGCTTCTTTGGTGATCAGCATGATGTCCTTGCCACCTGTGCTTAGATGAACGGATAGTACCTCATCATCCTTGCCGACTTTGCATGCGGCTACAGCGCCGGAACGCTTGGTGACGTAATCCTTCAGCTCGGTACGCTTCACCTGTCCTTTGCGAGTGACAAAGACCAGACTGTGATCCGGTTCTTCGAAGGATTTAACAGCAAGCACACTTGAGATCCGATCATCCTTCGCCAGAGGAATGACGTTGACGATCGCCGTCCCCGGATCTTTCCACTTGAATTCCGGCACCTGATGCACAGGTAACAGGAAATACTGGCCTTTCTTCGTAAATACCAGCAGATTCTCAAGGGTGTTGACTTCAAGGACCTGGGCGATATAATCGCCTTCTTTCACACCACTTGCGTTACGCTCCCCACCGGATCGTGTGAATGACTGCATGCCTGTACGCTTGATGTATCCTTCTTTGGACAATGTGACAAATACATCTTCCGCGTTCACCAGCACTTCCAGATTAACCTTGAGTTCTTCCACTTCGCCCTGAATGGCTGAGCGACGGTCAATTCCGTACTTCTCACGAATCTCCATCAGCTCTTTGCGGATGACTCCGATCAGCTTGCGGTCACTATCCAGAATGGAGCGTAACTGCGCGATCTTTTTCATCAGTTCGCCGAGTTCCTTTTCCAGAGAAGTTATCTCGAGATTGGTCAATCGGTATAATTGCAAAGTCAGAATGGAATCCGCCTGACGTTCCGAGAAACCAAACATCCACATCAGGTTATTTTGAGCATCCTGACGGTTCTTCGACGCTTTGATAGCCGCAATGACCTCGTCGAGGATGTTAAGAGCTTTTACCAGACCTTCCAGCACATGTGCACGGTCTTCCGCCTTCTCCAGCTCAAAGCGGGTACGGAAAGTCACAACTTCACGCTGGTGGGCAATATAAGCCTCGAGAATGGATTTCAATCCCAATTGCTGAGGAGCTTTGTTCACAATCGCAACCATATTGAAGTTGTACGTGACCTGCAGATCGGTTTTCTTCAGCAAATAAGCCAAAATACCTTGTGCATCTGCTTCTTTTTTCAGCTCAACTACGATTCGCAGGCCTTCACGCCCACTCTCATCCCGCACTTCGGCAATCCCTTCAACCTTTTTCTCCAGTCGGATGTTTTCCATCGCTGTAACCAGAC
The DNA here is from genome assembly GCF_030433635.1 of Paenibacillus vandeheii. Classification (NCBI taxonomy): domain Bacteria; kingdom Bacillati; phylum Bacillota; class Bacilli; order Caryophanales; family Paenibacillaceae; genus Paenibacillus; species Paenibacillus vandeheii. The sequence goes on along the minus strand of NZ_JAROCD010000005.1, from coordinate 286,577 downwards.
GGGATTTTACGACCTGATAAGGGATCTCGGTAATCACGATTTGCTGTTTGCCGCCACGCATATTCTCGATATCGGTTTTGGACCGGAGATAGATCCGTCCTTTACCTGTGCGATAAGCATCCAGAATTCCATCGCCGCCCATGATTAATCCGCCAGTCGGAAAATCTGGACCTTTCATGAACATCATGATCTCGTCCAGCTCAATCGATGGCTTCTCCATCACGGCAATACAAGCATCAATAGTTTCACGTAAATTATGTGGAGGGATCTCCGTTGCAAAACCAGACGATATCCCACTTACACCATTGACCAGCAGGTTCGGATAACGGGACGGTAATACAACCGGTTCTTTGGCCGTATTATCAAAATTATCCTTAAACAGAACAGTCCGTTTCTCGATATCGCGAAGCATCTCCATCGCGATGGGCGACAAACGGGCCTCCGTATATCGCATGGCAGCTGCCGGATCATCGTCCTGTGACCCCCAGTTTCCATGACCGTCTACGAGCATATGCCCCATTTTCCACGGCTGTGCCATCCGCACCATACCATCATAGATGGAGGAATCCCCGTGAGGATGGTAGTTACCCATAACATCCCCAACCGTTTTTGCGGATTTCCGATATGGTTTCTCCGGTGTATTACCTGAATCGTACATAGCGTAAAGAATACGCCGCTGCACCGGCTTTAATCCATCCCTTACATCGGGAATGGCCCGGTCCTGAATAATGTATTTGGAGTAGCGACCGAAACGGTCACCCACGACCTCTTCGAGAAAGGCCGGCATAAATTGTTCTGATAGACTCATTCCAAGCACCTTCTATTCTTCGTACTCTGTAAAGTCGACGTTCTCTACAATCCAGCGTTTGCGTGGATCAACCTTATCACCCATGAGTGTAGATACACGACGTTCTGCTTTGGCTGCATCGACAATCTCTACCTTGAGCAATGCACGTGTTTCCGGGTTCATCGTAGTCTCCCACAGTTGATCCGGGTTCATCTCACCAAGTCCTTTGTAACGTTGAAGCTCCACATTGTTTCCGAATTCTTTCATGTAATTCGCCAGCTCTTCATCGGTCCAGGCGTAACGCACACTGGCCATTTTGCCGGATTTGCGTGTCAGCTTGTACAGTGGCGGCTGAGCGATATATATTTTCCCTGCATCAATTAGCGGTTTCATATAACGATAGAAGAAAGTCAGCAACAGTACCTGAATATGTGCGCCATCCGTGTCGGCATCCGTCATAATTATGATTTTGGAATAATTGCTGTCTTCAACTGCGAATTCCGTTCCAATACCTGCACCGATCGCTGATGTAATGGCACGGTATTCTTCATTTTTGAGGATATCGGCCAATTTCGCTTTTTCCGGATTGAGCGGTTTACCCTTAAGCGGGAGTATCGCCTGAATCTTGGAGTCACGTCCTTGTTTCGCTGAACCACCTGCGGAATCCCCTTCGACGATAAACAGTTCATTCCGGGTAAAATCCTTGGATTGTGCCGGAGTCAGTTTACCGTTCAGGTTGGAACTTTCGCTGCGTTTTTTGCCGGTTCGCATCTCATCCCGGGCTTTTCGTGCAGCTTCTCTGGCTCTGGAGGCCTGAACTGCTTTGCGAATCAACGTTTGCGCAACCTGCGGATTTTCTTCCAAAAACCGCTGGATATTTTCAGACACGACGGAATCCACTGCGCTTCGCGCGGAAGCGCTACCGAGTTGATCCTTCGTTTGTCCTACGAATTCAACCTCCGACATTTTGACACTAATGACCGCCATCATGCCTTCACGCAAATCATTACCTTCGAGGTTTTTATCTTTTTCCTTAATCATGCTGGTACGCCGTGCGTAGTCATTCATCACACGTGTATAAGCTGCTCTGAATCCGGTCTCATGTGTACCGCCGCCCCTGGTCGGAATCGAGTTCACGAATGACGCCAGCGTTTCCGTATAACCCGCGTTATACTGGATCGCCACTTCGACCTCAATGTCATCCTTCTCCGCATAGAAGTGAATGACATCATGCAGCACATCTTTATTTTCGTTAAGAAAAGCAACAAACTGGCTTGCTCCGCCTTCGTACATGTACTCATCCTGATTGCCTGAACGTTCGTCCTTGAGCACAATTCTCAGACCTGAATTCAGAAAAGCAATCTCCTGAAGACGTTCTGCCAGTGTATCATAATTCAATTGAATGCCGTTCTGAAACACCCGAATATCCGGTTTAAACGTAACTTTAGTTCCCGTCCGATTGGTATTGCCCAATACTTCGAGACCAGACACCGGTTCTCCGACATGCTCAACGCCTTTTTTGTCCTGCCAATACTCGAATCGTTGACGATGAATCTTGCCATCACGGAAAATCTCGACTTCAAGCCATTCGGATAATGCGTTCGTAACTGACGCACCTACACCGTGCAAACCGCCTGATTTTTTGTATCCTGATCCACCGAACTTTCCGCCTGCGTGCAAAATCGTAAACACGACCTGGGGAGTAGGAATCCCTGTTTTATGTATACCTGTCGGAATTCCCCTTCCGTTATCCTGAACCGTAATAGAACCGTCCTTATGCAGCGTGATATCGATTTTGGAGCAGAATTTGGCGAGATGTTCGTCGACAGCGTTGTCCACGATTTCCCATACCAAATGATGTAGACCCGAAGCACTGGTGCTGCCGATGTACATTCCCGGTCGTTTCCGTACCGCTACCAGTCCTTCAAGTACTTGAATGTCGTCCGCGTCGTAGCCTGAAGACCCTTGTCCTCCGCCTGTCGAACCTGCCGACATATCGATTTGCTCGACCATTCATGCTCCCCCTTCTTAACTTGCAACTAAAAAAATGCCTAAAATGCAAACAGATGTTTTCTTATCCTTGTCCATTTTAATTCAAGATATCCCGTTTCGTAAAGACAATGAATGACACAAAGAGTGAAGCAATGCCCCAAACACTAAGCACAATAAGGGAAAAACCCAAATTCATCCCTTCAATTGGTGGCAAACCGCCCGACAAATAATTCGGAAGTTCGAGGTTAACCATGAATAAATATTTGGCTGACTGCCAGGAAGCGGCCATACTGGTGAGAATCGTTCCTGCGATGAGTGCTGCCATCATAATGACAATACTTGCAGCTGTACTTCGCACTAATACAGAGACCATGAATGCAAGCATCGCCACAATTATACTGACGAACCAGATCAGCCCGGCCTGCATCAGCATATACAGCCACTGGTCCACAGCATGGACTGCTGACATATCAACATCTGTACCGACAACCTTGAATCCTGTAAAGATCGGCATGCCGAAGCCTTTGTATCCGAACACTGCTCCCGAGATGACATAACAGATAATATATGCCGACACCACAATAATCGACACGAACATGATCAGCGTTATGAGTTTGCTCAGCAACACTTTCCAACGTTTGACCGGACGGGTCAGTAGCATTTTGATTGTACCTGTGGTTCGCTCACCGGAAACCAGATCCGAAGCAATCGCCATTATGAGCAGCGGTATAAACAGTCCGACAGCGTTATTCATGAATTCCCGTGTAAACGTTACACCACCAGGCTCCTTCGGATTGATGTCATTCTCCAGATAGTATTGCATTTGCTGGATGTACACCGTCCTGTACTTTTTGTATTCTTCAGGTACCCGGTCACTTCCAAGCGAGTTCTGATTATCCGTAATGGCCTGCTGCAGCTCAAGCCGCCAGTCGCCGCCAAACTTGTCACGATTATTTTCCGCAGATTTCATCTGGGCATACGTAAACATCGGGACCAACACCGCGAGAACGATAAAAATAATATAAAGACGTTTTTTCTTCACCATCTTGATCGTTTCGTTTCGGATCAGCGGCATGATATTACTCAATGGATTCACCTTCTGTCATTTTTAAAAATAGCTGCTCCAGTGTTGGCTGAATCCGCTGTACGCCTTCAACCTGAATTCCGGCTTGTACCATCTGCTGCACCAAAGCCGGAATTCGCTCCTCATGCATTTCCGCAACGACAGCGTTCGAACCAAGTCCTGCAATAATGGTATCATCCATGACGTCTGCAGGACGATCCACCAGCGAAATGCCTGCCTCCAGCAGCATTTTTTTGCCTGCCTCCAACGGAGTAATATGCCATATTGCCAATTTGGAGTGATCTTCAATCAGTTCATTAACGCCACCAACTGTGAGTACCCGCCCTGCACTAATAATCGCCACTCTGTCACAGAGAAGCTGAATTTCGCTGAGCAAATGACTGCTGACGAATACAGCCATGCCTTCACTTGCAAGCTGTTTGATAAAGATACGAAGTTCCTTAATTCCTTTCGGATCAAGTCCGTTCGTCGGTTCATCCAGAATCAGCAGCCGCGGGCGCCCAAGCAATGCCTGTGCAATGCCAAGCCGTTGACGCATCCCCAGAGAGTAGGTCCTTACTTTATCATGAATCCGCTGATCGAGACGTACAATATCTACTACTTCCTGAATACGGTCATTATCCACCCCGGGCTGCATACGGGCAAAATGCTCCAGATTCTCCCATCCAGTCAAATAGGTGTACACTTCCGGGTTTTCAACAATGGAACCGACGTATTTCAAGGCTCGTTCAGGATCACGATTGACATCATAACCACAGACTTGAATTTTGCCTTCCGTTGGTTTAATCAGATCGACTAACATTCGAATGGTTGTTGTTTTCCCGGCCCCATTGGGACCCAGAAAACCGAAAATTTCGCCTGGTTTAACGTCAAACGTAACATCCTTAATGATCCACTTGCGTCCAATTTTTTTCTTCAGATGCTGCACGGACAATACGGGATCAGTCTGTTCTTGTGCCATTTATTTCCTGCTCCCTTCTGCTGGAGTCTCTGCCTGATATTCCTGTGCAATCCGAACCGCAATTTGCTCGTAGCCTTCTCCATTGGGATGAAAATGATCTGATGACAGATACTGTCCCAGATGATTTTCAAACAGATCAAATGTAGGTACGAGTGTCATCTTGTCCTCATTGTTCAGAACCTGCATTGCAGCATCGTTCCATGCAGCTACAACTGCATTTCCCGGCTCTTTGAGTTCTTTCACATCACTAAACGGATTGTATAGCCCTATGTAGGCAATCTGTGCATCAGGGTTAATTTCTTTCACTTTCTTCAGAATCTCCTGCAAACGCTTTGACGTCTCCGGTAATGCCGCTACAAGTGTTTCTGCCGTTGGCACGTCTTCTCCCTGTAGAACTTGTCCTCCCTGGAATAGATCATTGGCTCCAATCGACAACAGAATAAAGTTGGATTGTTGTAAGACATAACGTACACCCTGTTCATCCAGCTTGTTCAACAATGCGTCAGTCCTCAAACCATTCACACCCAAATTGTTCAACACCTGTACATCGTATCCCTGATCCTTGAGCAAATTTCCTGCCCTTCTTACAAAACCAAGCCCCTCATCATCTCCCGTACCTCGTGCCAGGGAATCGCCGATCACAGCCATTCGAATTTTACCATCATTCACCGCAGGCGTTGATTCCCCGTTTTCTTTGGCAGGAGTTGTCGTCTGCTGTCCTGTACCTAGCTGCGCATCTCCCTTAGGAAAAATGACATCTTTTATGGCGTAGCCAAATCCGAATAACAGCAGCAATGTAGTCAGTATGGACACTGTACTGATTGTTCTCCAGATCCATGGCGCCGAATCAAGATTTCTTTTTTTCATTCATCACATCTCCGCTCATGTACACCTGGCCGGGTACTTAAAATTTATAATGATTTTACATTATGATGACGCGTTTTCTAAATAACATAAATGTTCTGTCGCTAATTTGCAAATTTTGCCGCTATATAAGCAGATTTCGTTATCAAATAAGCTTTCACAAAAAAAAGCTATGTCACGCACAGCTTCAAGCTGCGGTGACATAACCTTTTTGAATTAAAGCAGATTATTCTTCAATATAATCCATTAGTTGCCGGTAAATTCTTGAGCCCAATACCCGTTATAGTATCCAACACCGATTTTCGTAAAGTTTTTGCTCAGGATATTCGCACGGTGACCTTCACTATTCATCCAGGCTGTTACAACCTCTTGAGGTGTTTTTTGCCCTTTTGCAATATTCTCACCAGCATAGCTGTACGTTACTCCGAATTGTTTCATCATGTCAAACGGAGAACCATAGGTCGGTGATTGGTGATCAAAATAATTGTTGTTACTCATATCTTTAGCTTTGGCTACAGCCACTTTGTCCAAGAGAGCATCAGAAGCCAATGCGCTTAAGCCTGCTTTGGAACGTTCAGCGTTCACAAGTTTTACGACCTGAGCTGCAAAATCCGATTGTGTGCTCTCACTGCCACTGTTGCCTGTATTACCTGTAGTTGTCCCAGTTCCAGTCCCACTATTTGAAGGATCTTTGGCTGGTGTAGTTGCCGGTTTCTCTTCTTGCGTTGGTTTTGCTGGTGTTACCGGTTTAGCAGGTGTTGTCGGTTGAGCAGGTTTGGTTGTTTGATCAGGCTGTGTTGCAGGCTTCTCTACTGTTGTTTGCCCTTCGCCATTGGATACAGTGTAACCATTATCTTTGAGCCATTGTTCAATGTACGCTTTTAAGCTTTCCGCACTCGTAATTTTATACGTTGTCGTTTTAGTAGTAGTTTTATATGATGCATCTGCAGCAGAAGCGGAAGCAGGGAGCATAACCCCTACGGCAAGTACGGCTGTCAGACTGCTAGTTACGACGGTTTTCATCCATTTCTTCTTCAAATTCATTCATCTCCTTAGGAATTAGTTATGACAACTTTGTAATTAATACTCTTGGAGTATATCAATTCACAAGTAGATTGTGAACCCATAAATTATGGAAAAGTAACTTTTTTGTCATTTTTTCAATCTGTTTCAAATGAGGGTGGACGGTTTACAGTACATTGCGCCATATTCTGCAATCTGCTCTTAAAACGCTGGCATATCAGCAAAAATTCCAACCATCAACCTTGAAATACGGCATAAAAAAATGGCATCCGGACAAAAAAAGCTCGCCGAATGCCACTTATCTTCTATTTATCATTCATCACAATTTATCATTCACCACACCAAAAACGTGAAGATCGGGATATAATAAAACTCTTTTTCTATAGAAGGACTTTACTGAAACGATAGCCTCTCTTCTGGAAACCAATATGCTCGTAGAAAGAATAGGTTGTTGAAGTCACTTCACGGTTCGCTCCGGTGACAAACAATTGTTTCCCACCTTGCTGTCTGCCCCAATCCTCGGCACGAGCCATCAGACGACGGCCAATTCCGCCCCCACGATATTCCTGCCCTACAATCAAGGACGTTATTTGTGCGGCAGGTTCCGGATAGGCATGACTTTGCACACATTGCAAGCCAATCACACCAATAATTTGTTCATCCACTTCGGCAACAAGCATGCACGCGTTTGGATTGCTTTCCAAACATTCAATGCGCTCTTTCATGACATTGGCTGTTGTGGGATAGCTGACCTCTCGCATCAGTCCCGTTACCGCTTCAGCATCTCGCAGCTCACACTCTCGGATCATCAGTACAGGGGCCTCAACATTATTGGACATGATTTACCTCCACTTTCAGCATATTAGCGGCTTGTACCGCTGTTTTACGAGCTTCTTCCACATTTTGGCCGGCACTTAACGCTACGGCCATTCGGCGTCCCACTTTGGTTTCAGGTTTGCCAAAAACACGAACCTGAGTACGAGGAAGCGCCAGTGCTTCTTCAATCCCGCCTACAGTAAAGTCAGATGTTTCATCATTAGCCTTCAGCGTTGCTGAAGCTCCCGGTGTCAGTAAATGTACTCCTGTGACCGGAAAACCAAGAATTGCACGCACATGCAGCGCAAACTCGGAGCTATCTTGCGTTACCATGGTAACCATGCCTGTATCATGCGGACGAGGCGATACCTCGCTGAACACGACTCCATCTGCTGTCAGGAATAATTCAACCCCAAACAGTCCATAACCACCGAGTTCATCGGTAACAGACTTGGCAATATGACAAGCTTGTTCCCATTGCTCTGGTGTCATCGCATGAGGTTGCCATGATTCGACATAATCCCCATCTTTCTGAATGTGACCAATTGGAGGACAAAATACAGTCCCTGAGACAGATCTAACCGTGAGCAGCGTAATTTCGCTGTCAAACTTCACAAAGCTTTCCACAATGACACGTACGGATTTGCCGCGTGCTCCCGAAAGAGCAATGTTCCAGCATTCCTCTACGTCATCCGATGTGCGGCATACACTCTGCCCTTTACCGGAAGAACTCATTAGTGGTTTGATGACGCATGGTGTACCCAATTCACGAACAGCTTCCTGAAGTTGTTCCAGGTTGTCCGCAAAAAGATAGGCCGCTGTCGGAAGGTTCAATTGTTCGGCTGCCAGACGGCGGATGCCTTCGCGATCCATCGTTAAACGGGCAGCACGTGCCGTAGGAACGACACAAAATCCTTCTTCCTCAAGCTCGAGTAAAGCTTCTGTTGCGATTGCTTCAATCTCAGGTACGATGTAATGAGGTTGTTCCTTTCGGATCAATTGTTTCAGAGCTTCGGCATTTAACATGTCGATGCAGTAAGACCGATGTGCAACCTGCATGGCAGGTGCGTTTTCGTAACGATCAACAGCGATCGTCTCTACTCCCAGTCGTTGGGCCTCAATAACGACCTCTTTTCCCAATTCTCCGCTGCCCAGTAGCAGCATTTTTTTGGCTTGAGCCGAAAATGGAGCACCCCACATGTTCTTTCCAATCCTCCCAAAGAGAAATCTTCTATATCTATCTCTCTATTTTCGGGGTTTTGGTTAAAGAATGCAAGAGTGCTCCCTATTTTTCTTGTGAATTTTACAAGATTTTTTGTGTTTTTTCGATCAATTTTTACAAAAATCTGTATTGAGCTTCTATTAACCCATTATAAACTCCTTGTTTCTGGATAAGTTGCTCATGGTTTCCTTCTTCCTTGATTTCACCATGATCCAGCACGATAATGTTATCCGCATTCCGGATTGTCGAGAGACGGTGCGCCACCATAAAGGAGGTCCTTCCTTTTAACAGCACCTTCAAAGCCTCCTGAATTTTGAGCTCCGTCTCGGTATCGATACTGGCAGTCGCTTCATCCAAAATCAAGATTCGAGGGTCAGCCAGTAAGGCACGGGCAAAGGATAACAATTGCCGTTGTCCCATGGATAATACATTCCCCCGCTCTTCGACTTCCGTATCGTATCCAGCCGGCAGCTTCATAATAAATTCATGGGCATTAACAGCCTTCGCAGCTTCTTCCACTTCTTCATTGGTCGCATCCAGCCGTCCAAAACGAATATTATCGCGAATGGTGCCAGAGAAGATAAACGTATCCTGCAACACAATACTGATCTGACTGCGCAGACTTTCAACCGTTACATCCCTTACATCCTGACCATCAATGGTAAGACGTCCGCCAGAGATGTCATAGAATCGGCTGATGAGATTGATAATGGTACTTTTACCGGAACCCGTATGACCTACAAGTGCAATCGATTGTCCGGCACCTGCAGCGAAACTGATTCCCTTCAGCGCCTGTCTGCCCTTCTCATATTCAAACACGACATTGTCGAATACAATATCCCCTTTAATAGAAGCAAGCGGTTTGGCTCCAGGTTTATCTGCAATACTCGGCTCCTCATCCATAAATTCGAAGATCCGTTCGGAGGAAGCCATAGCAACGAGCAACTGATTGTACATCTGTCCCAGACGGTTAATCGGGTCCCAGAAGTTGCCGACATAGTTGGCAAAAGCTACGAGCAATCCGATCGTCAGCTGCCCCTCTTGAATCAGATAAGCACCAAACCAGAACAGGATTAACGTTCCGAAGCCGCCTGTAATTTCAATCAGAGGACCAAAGCCCTGGTTCATGGCCGATGCTCTATCCCATGATTTTTTGCTCGACAGATTCATGTTGTCAAAATACTTCATGTTTTCTTTTTCCTGCGTATAGGCTTGAGTCACGCGAATCCCCTGAATAGATTCATTCAAATGGGAGTTGATGCGTGAGTTCTTCATACGTACATCCTGCCAGGCACGGCGGATCAGCACGCGCAGTTTGGTCGAAATGATAAACATGAGCGGAACGGTAATGATGACCGCCAGACCCAGTTTCCAGTTGATCAGCAGCAAAATAACGATAATCCCCAACAGCTGCACACAGTCAATCATGACGTTGACCGCACCGTTGGTGAACAAATCCTGCAGGGAATTGATATCATTGGTGACACGCACCAGCACCGAACCCGCAGGTCTTTTGTCAAAGAAGTTAAAGGACAGCTTCTGGATATGTTTGAACAAATCCGAACGAAGATCATAAATGACCCGTTGCCCGATAATGTTCGTAAATTTGATTCGGTACGTATTGGCTGCCCACTGGATCAGGTATAATACAAGCACTGAACCAGCAATAATATAGAGCATCGTCAAACTTGGCAGCCCCGTGGCAGGTGCAATTGCTCTGTCTATCGCCAAACTGATCAAAAATGGAACGGATAATTTCGTGAGGGTACCCAATATCATCATTAGAATAATAAGTGGCAAGAGTTGTCTTGCATAAGGTTTCATGTACGAGAACAAACGTCCGAACTCACGCCAGTTAAACGGTTTTTCAATTATTTCGTCGTCCTGATATACAAAACGTTCATTCATTTTCTTGTCAGAGGTCTCTTGGACCTCACGCCTATCGGCTACCGTTTCGGCACTCATGAATTCACCTGCTCCCCAGCCTCCCGCTTACCGCGGGCAATATAATCTGCGTATTGAATCTGATATACGTCCCGGTAAGGCCCAGGTTCTTCGATGAGACGTTTGTGTGTTCCACGTTGTACAACCCGTCCTTCATCCAGCACCAAAATCTCATCTGCGTGACGCAGGGAAGAGATCCGATGCGCAATGATAAACGTCGTTCTTCCACGCATGACTTCCTGGAATCCGGATTGAATTTCATGCTCGGTCTCCATGTCAACCGCACTGGTTGCATCATCCAGAACGAGAATTTTCGGGTTTTTCAGCAAAGCCCTTGCGATAGCAATCCGCTGTTTCTGTCCTCCCGACAAGCCCATTCCACGCTCCCCTACAACCGTATCGTATCCTTCAGGGAATTCCATGATGAACTCATGGGCTTTGGCCAGTTTGGCTGCACGGATAATTTCGTCCATGGATACATTTTTGAGACCATAGGAAATGTTGTTGCGAATGCTGGAAGAGAACAGGAACGTTTCCTGGAACACAGAAGCAATCTGACTCCGCAGGCTTCGAATTCCAATGTCCTTAATATTTTTGCCGTCCAGCTTGATGGTGCCCGAGTTCACGTTGTATGCACGCATCAGGAGTTGAATAATAGTTGATTTACCCGAGCCTGTTCCTCCGAGGAAGCCGATGACCGAGCCTGGTGGCGCATCAAAGTTAATATCGGTTACTGCCGGCATTTTATTGCCGTAAGCAAAGGTAACGGATTCAAAGGTTACATGCCCATTGACTTGATCAGCCTCCACAATGACTGGATCTTCTGTCTCTTGTACATCTACCGGCGTATTCAACAGTTCCAACACCCGTTCACCCGATGCTTTGGATTGCGTATAGTTGTTGATGTGGAAACCAAGGTTCCACATTGGACCGATTATGTACCAGATCAAACTGAAAAAGGCAACGAGTTCACCGAGTGTTAACGTTTTCTGAATAACCATGTTCCCACCAATGAGGAGCAGAAGAACTACACTGACAGAAGCGAGAATCTCCATGATCGGAAAATATTGACTCCATAATGTTGCTGCATGAATCTGGTTCGTTTTGTAACGCTCGTTGCGGACGGAAAACTTCTCCACTTCGTGAGGCTCACGTGCAAATGACTTTACAGTACGCACACCTGTAATATTCTCCTGTACCGCTGTCGTCAGTGAACTGAGTGCCAGCCGCATTTCTTGGAACGCAGGGTGAATTCGGGATTCGAATCTCAGCGCAACGAAGGCAAGCAGAGGAATACATATGAGCGTAAGCAAGGTAAGCTTCCAACTCATGGTCATCATCATGATTGCGCCGAATACGACCATCAGAACCATGTTGAGAATTTGAGCGAAGCCAAATCCGATAAAGTTCCTGATCGCTTCGAGATCTCCCGTGAGGCGGGACATCAAGTCTCCCGTTTTGGCCGTATCATAATACCGGAAGGATAAAAATTGAAGCTTTTCGTAACACGCGTTACGAAGTCGGTACGCCAGGAAATTCCCGAGGCGACCTCCAAAAAGACCGTGTAAAAATTGCATTCCCGCTTTCAGAATAACGACACCTAATACCGTTAAAGCAAGTTTGGGAACGTCTTCAAAATTGCGCGGAGTGATGACGTCATCAATCAGTATCCTTAGCAGGTTCGGATACACCAGACCAAGCGCGGTCGCTATGGCGAGGCATAAGATCGATAAAAATAAATACGTGCGCTTCTCCCAGAAAAAGATCTGCAATTGCCTGAGAACATCCATGTCTCTCCTCCTCTTATGTCGTTCAAAAACAGTATGAACATTTATGAAGTTTATCACCGTCCCCCATTCGCGGCAAAGCGAATAAGCGACCATATTCAGGCTACTTTCACCTTAATGCGTCATTAAGGGAGGTAGATACCCTCCTATCAATCAAATGTTTGAATATTCTCTTCCTTTCAGGTTGTTCGTACCAAAAAAGGCTCCCTGTATGCCTTTAGAGACAGGGGCCTTTTTTGGTACAGCGACAACATTTCAAAATATCGCTGTATAACTCATTTTGTTTTACAACCGTTTCCATACAGACATGGATCTGACTCCCTTTTATTCACGTTCGATCTGCCCCAGTTGGTTAGATAGACTCTCCCATTCTTCGGCAGGAATTCCACTGGTCAGTGTCTCATGAAGGGCACCTACGGCTTCCTCAAGTCTCTCTTCTAATTGACGGGATTGATGCTGCAAAGACTGCTCAAGCTGGGTGTCATAGAATTGAACCAGCTTATTCTCTGCAGCAGGCAGAACATCGATCACCATCTGTTTAATAACAGGATCAAGCGCCTCTTGCAGCCGCTGGCGTCCCTCCCCTTCGAAGAACTGTTTCGGATTACGGAAATAACTCAGATATGCTTTCCAACCCGAAGGTTCTTCCAAACGCACCTCTTCCAGCACAGGTGTGCTCCAGCGTTCGTTCAGAGGCAATGACAGATCCATTCCCCCGGAAAATCGTTTCAAATCATCTATGCATTCGTTCACTTGCTTGTGCAGCCAAGTCTGACCAGCCTGTTCGAGTCTAAGCGTGGTCGCGAGCAGTTCCTGTTCCAGTTCGATGGCAATCATGCGCAGCAGTTCGCGTCCGCAGGCAGCGAAGGCTGCTTTTAGATTCCCGCGATCCTCTCGAAGAACGGACGGATGGAATGCCTCTGCCATGAACAGACCAAAACGATAGCCCAGACGCTGCCGCACATGGAAGAGCAGTTCTGCCGTTTCCTGAGCCAATTCCGCCTTCATGGACCGTTCCTCGAGCAAATGTACCCTCTGAAGTGACTGTTCCTGGATTGAGCCCAGTTCATCACGACGTCTCTGTAGAACCTCTTCCCCCTGAGCTGCATCCTCGGCACGTGTCTTCAGACGTTTGATCACCCGTGCGATCTCTTCAGAAGCTCCACCGACCGCAAGATCCGCAAGCTCTCTTCCTGCAAACCGGTTAAATTCTTCCTCGAACTGAATAAAGCCGGATTGCTCCAGTAATGTCGCATCGTTGGTCGTCTTGCCTTCCATCGCCAGCATGCTGGATACCGGAAAGAGACGTGGTGCCCGAATGCCATTACTGCGCAGCTGTGTGCTCACATGGTCAAGTACCTGCTCCAACTCCTCTTCAGAGGAAGACAAATCACTCGCATTAACTACAAAGAACATCTGATCCATTGCCGAGCTGTCTTTCACTCGTCCCAATTGATTCAGGAACTGGCGGTCTCCCTGAGAGAAGGCATGGTTGTAGTACGTTACGAAAATGAGTGCATCCGCATTCTTCATATAATTGAATGTCACGCCCGTATGACGGGCATTCACGGAGTCAGCCCCCGGCGTATCCACAAGTACAATACCTTGTTCTGTCACATCACAACTGTAGTACAGGTCAATGCTGTCTACAAAGCAAGACTTCTTCTCATTGGCAACAAAGTTTCGATATCCGTTCAGATCTACCAGCACATCCTGGCCAAGTTGATCTGCAGTATCCTCCCACCCTGCTGCGGCTGCCTGCAAAAAACTGTAATGCGGACGCCCCGCCGGATGCACATCCTGTGGTGAAAGGGCTTTGACCCGCTTCTGCCAGTCTCCCCCAGGCTCGCCCAGTCCGAGCAAACGGAAGGAATACGCGAGATCTTCCTGGAAGGCGTCCGGGGTCTTCATCCGGACCCGGGCTGTTCCATGCTCGGCGCCACCGGACGGAGCCATGATCCGGTTTATTGCCGCTGTCGTTGGATGCGGCGAGACCGGTAATACGGCTTCGCCCAGCAACGCGTTGGCGAAGGAGGACTTGCCGGCGCTGAACGCTCCGAACAGCGCCAGCGTAAACGTGCCGCCCGCAAGCGAAGCTGCGCGTGCACGCAGATCCCGTACCGCCGACCCCATGGCGGGGTACGGCTCTACCAGCGCAGCGGCGGCTTCCAGCCGTGCCGCCGCTGCGTCCAGGCGCCGGCGGCGCTGCGCGCCAGCCGCCGGCTGCCCAGGCACCGCCGCTTTGCGCGGCGGCGGTGCCCCTGGAGTCTGTGGCTGCGCAGCCACAGACTCTGCCGTGCCCGTGTGCGGGCCGGGAGCTTCGCCCGGCTCGTGCGCGGGCACGGGCGGGCCCTGCACCTCCGGCAACAGCCCGGAGGTGAGGGGGCCCGCAGGAGGCAGCAGGCTGCGCAGCCCTGCTGCCTCGGCGTCGGCGGCGCGCTGCAGCGCCGTATAGCGCGCCGCCGACGCGGATTGCGCCAGCAGCGCTGCGCGGCTGGCGTCCAGCGCCTGGAGCGCGGCTTCGCCCTGCGCGCCCAGCGCTTCAAGCAAGCGGTCGGCCAGCATCATGGCCGCCCTGCGGTAACGGGTCTCAATCTCGCCCCGTATATCTTTGCTGAATTGAAGCACATACTCGGGAGACACCTCTGCACTGGCGCTTCGTTTCATCTCCAGAAGTGCTTCATCTACTGCAGGCAGCTCCGCGTTCAGCGCCTGCTCCCACTCAGCGCCCCACAGCTGATGGGCTTCACCCAGCTTTCTGAGCATGGTACGAATATGCACCTCCACTTGTCCCGAGGCCTGATCCTGCAAAAGTCTCACAAGCTCAGCAGCACGACGCTGTTTCTCCTGCTCGGTCTTGCCACCAGAGAACAATAAGCCTACCCGGAAGCCGGGTTTACGGCTTTCCAAATAAGCCGCGGCAGAGGTGCGAATATCGGCCGGGGTCAGGTTCGCATTCGCCAGAAGAGGTTCCAACTCCGCCCGAAACTTCTCCCGTTCACGCGATGGTTTGGAACGAAGCTCTGCTTCCTTTTGATCCAGAAGAGCCAGCTCCCGTTCTAAGCGTTCAATGCCTTCCTTGCCCCCAACTTCCTCCAGGAGCGCAGTCTCTTCCTCTTCGCGTTCTTCCGCCTGTCTTGTCAGATGCTGCTCCGTCACATGAATCGCCGAGCTTGCAAGGCTGTGCCTGATTAACCCTTCCTTCTCCTTCATCATATGTTCAATCAGTTGAGGAAGCTGCTCCCACTGGTTGTAACGATGCTCACTGTCCCGAAGTGAAGTAAACAACAGACCATCATACCGGACTTCCCAAGCTGCAAAAATAGCTTCTACACCTTCAACATATTGGTCAAACGAAAGCTCCCGTTCCCGATGTTTGTCAATCTGATTTACGATAAGAAACAACGGCTTGCCCCAATCCGATAGACTTTTGGCAAAAGAAAGGTTGCTTTCCGATTGTACATGGTTATAATCCATCACATAGAACACCACATCGGCAAGATGTAGTGCTGAATGTGTTGCTAGGCTGTGCCCCTGATCGGTCGAATCCACGCCTGGTGTATCAAGTAATACCGCATCATCTTTCAGTAGGGGGATATCATCCCATACTTCAATGGAGGTGTATGCCCCGCCATTCTTGCAATACTCCTCCAATTGTTCCGGAGAAACCTCAAGAACTCCCCCTGAATTGTCAGCGCTTACGTTTGATGACGTATAAATAAGTGCTCTCGGCTCACCGTTACGGATGGATACAACATTCGCACTTGTAGGTACAGGACTCGAAGGCAAAACCCGCTTGCCGCATAAACTATTAATTAGACTCGATTTGCCTGCCGAGAAGTGTCCACAAAACGCAATCGTTAACTGTTTCATTTCCGCCTTACTGATCAAATCCGTTAAAGCCTGTACAGCTGTATGGTCCCCTGTCTGCTCCATTGCTTCTCGCAGTGGAAGCAGAGGTTTGGCCATCTCTACTGGGTAATCTGTTCTGGACATGACTGGCCTTCCCCCTGGCTCCTCTAATTTGACATCTCGTCCGATGTCTTTATCTTATAATCCATTTATTTTACCATTATCAAGTTTGAAATTGAACGGTGTCAATCGCAAGATCGCTGACAAAAGAACAGTTTCTTAGCCATTCTCCACATAAAAAAATAAAACCGATCCTGTCGGTTTTATCTGCAAATCGATTGTATTCCATAAGCCTGCTGCGTCCATGCCCATGGGGATCACATTCAAAAGGATTACCCTATGGACATCGAAGCAGCACAGCTCCTTATTTCAAATCTCTTAAGAAACAGCATTCTCCATCGAAGGCAGCAAAATTTCAAATACTTGTCCATGCTGCAAAATCGTAATGTCACGACCTTTGTCTCTCATGACAACTACTTCTGGTTTCGTGGACATACGCTCCAGATAATGTTCAGGCACATCGCCAGAATGACTTACAGTGATACCTTCTACTTCTTTTTCTTCGTTTTCAGCCATTTCCTGTTCAACGATTTGTTCGAAAATATCGGAGAAGGCCTCAAAATTGTCAGTGTACACGGAAATGCATTTCATGATTACTCATCCTCTTCTGCTCATTAATTTATTTTTCGTTTTGGGGTTGTGGCACGTTCCTTATCTTTCCTGATTTGGGACGTTTTCATACGCTTTTTCCCTTCCCTGCATATGTCCAGCAATGGACAGATATGACATTGAGGGTTTTGTGCCTTGCAATGGTAGCGTCCAAAAAATATGATCCGATGATGAGTTAAAGTCCACTCATCCCGGGGTACGCGCTTCATCAGTTTTTTCTCGACTTCAAGTACGGAGTCATCCCAACCTGCCAGTGCCAGCCTTTTGGATACACGTTCAACATGCGTATCCACCGCAATTGCCGGAACTCCAAATGCATTGGATACCACAACATTTGCAGTTTTCCGCCCAACACCAGGGAGCGTCACAAGCTGATCATGTTCCTGCGGTACATCACCGCCATACTGCTCTATTAAAATTCGGCACATGTTCTGAATATGCTTGGCCTTGTTTCGGTACAAGCCGATACGCCGGATATCCTGTTCCAACTCTTCGAGAGGGACAGCCAGATAATCGGCAGGGCTGGTGTACTTTTGGAACAAGTCTGCGGTTACCTTGTTTACCGTTTCGTCGGTGCACTGGGCAGACAACAGGACGGCTACAGTCAATTCAAACGCATTGCTGTGATTTAATTCGCAATGTGCATCAGGAAACATCGCTTCCATTGTATCGAGTATATGCCTAACAGTGGCTGCATTCATGAAGAGCTACCTCCCACAAAATGACCCCACGCGGTGGAGCCTTACTTCGAAGCTTCTTTCGAGTACTTTGCGGGGACCCCAAAAATCTTGCAAAAAAAACGTCCTGATACGGGAAAGATCCCGCATCAAGACGGTCATTCTTTTGATCCTCGAAAAGAAACGATTACTGTTTTTGGATCTCCAAAACAACGTTGTTCAGGAGATACAATACAATATTATCATTATCTTTGAGAGATTGCACGCTTAAAGTGTTGTCACCCTGGTGAACAAATGCGCCTGTACCCAGTGCAAAACGATAATTCGTGTCCGAAGTAGACTCGCGTTTAACCAAAATCTGATTACCGACTCCATCATAAGACCAGAACTGCTTGCTCATAACCGTTAACACTCTGAAACGAGTCGAATTATCCGTATCTTTCGTCATTTCAACACGGTCACCTACGGTAAGGCTGCCCAGCGTGGTTAACGTAGATCCCGATTTGACCACTTTTACAGCCCCGCTAACAGGAACCGTCTCACTCTGACCGTTAAACAGCTTCAGTGTGACTGACGAAGCATCGACAGATGTCACCTCTGCAAGCGTGCGTTTAACTACCTGAACTGCTTTAGGTGTAGTTCCCTCAAATGTTACGTTAATCAAATTGCCCACTGTCAACTGTGATGCCGTAATGGTCTGACCGCTCTCTCCTGTCAGCACCGCTTGATCGACATAAAACTGACTTGTCAGCGAATCCGATTTTACACGAACGCGACCATTCGTCTCTACAGAGACTACTTCAAATTGAGCAACGGTGTTCAAAGCCACTTTTTGCACATAGTCCTGATTCGAACCCAGCGTAACTGTGACACTATCACCGATCTTCAAGTCACTCAGACTTGCTCCAGATTTGTTGTAGATCTCAATCGTTGGAACCGTAGAGTACGGCACAGTAATCGTTTGGTTTCCAGACAACAAACTGATTTTTTTGCCCGAAGTATCAATACTGCTGATTGTGCCTTCGTATTTGTAGATTACTTTAACAGATAGCGCACGAGTTCCCACATACGTCAGATCCAATTTGCGACCATCATTCAACAAAGACTCCAATCCAGCAAGTGTCGGCTTCGATGTGTTGTAGTCCAGCTTCGTTTTGTCATCCAGCGTGAACACAAACGGTTTTTTATTGCTGTCGAGAACCGTCAATACTTTTGTTTTGCTGTTGTAGGATACAACGGAAACCCCGTTCATAGGCTCCATCTGACGTCCGATCACTTGAATGCGTGTCACACGATCTTCAGAATTTAACGTAAGCTCAACCTGATCTCCATTGGTTGCGTCTGTAATCAGATCATTCAGCGTTGCATCCTGAATTCCGTTAATGACCACTTCCGGCTTTTCTGCCAGCAGCTTCGCTTCCAGCGATCCACCTTCACGTTTAAACGTCAGTGTGGATTGGTTACCACCAATCTCCACCAGTGTACCGCGTAAAGACTGCTCTACACCTTGCGACAATTCGATCGTTTGCAGGATGCTGTCTTTCACCGTATATTTCACAGCACTTCCCGCTTTGAGCTCAGCCAGGGAAAGGATTCGGTCCTGGTAACGAATGATCAGATTATCGTTATAGGTATATTGCTCAGTGGTTCCGGCTGCATTGGTAAGCTTAATGGTTTTGGCAGAAGTTGTTATTTCAGCAACAACACCACTATCACTTTTGTTGACAATACCGGACTTCACACGAATAACGACTGTCTTTTTGTCAGCCGAGAACGTCTCACGCTGTACTTCAATGGTGCTGTCTGTTGTAATATCAGACAGTTTGATTGTATTTCCGTTTTGATCGATAAATGCCGTTGCCTCATCGTAGCCGTATGTTTCGTAATTCTCGCCTACAAACAAGCCAATTTTATTACCTGACAATGAACGAGCAAACGTACCTTCAACGCTTTCCACCTGCGGTGTAGCATCAACCACTTCCACATAAGAAGCCGTACCGGTAGTGCCTACAACCTGAACTTTTGTATACAGCTTCACATCCGCAGACGACGCACGGGATTCACTGTCTTTTGTAAAGTAAGGCGTACTGCTGTTCACTGCAAAGTTGACGGCTTTTCCGTCTACCACCAACGTGATCTGCCCATCTTTTAACCCTGTAACATAACCTGTGGCTGTGTTCGGATACTTCGTATCCGTTAACGTTTCGCCACGGCTGAAAAATGTTGCGAGTTGAGCACGGGTTACAGAACCGGTTGGATTAAATTTGTTACCATCTACACCTTTGGCCAGATCCAGACTTACAGCCAGATTGATGTAACCTTTGCCACTTTCGGAAATGCTATCATTATCTGCAAATCCGGTAGATTGATTGTTTTGCGCCTTCGCTTCAGCATCTTTGTTCAAAGAACGGATCAGCAATTTCGTAATCCATTCACGTGATGCCGGTTTTTGTCCCCAGGATGTTTTGGACACATCCACTGTGGATTCTTCGGTTTTATCAATAAGTCCCAGTTGAAGCGCCAAAGCGACATATGGCTTGAAATAGTTTCCCACTTCCATATTTGTCGGTAATGCCGTAGCCGTGCTGTCGTTCAACTGGTTCTCCTTATTCGTAAAACGGATCGCCATCGTCACAGCTTCCTGCTGCGTTACCGCGTCTCCCGGACGGAACAGGCCGTTGTTACCGAGAAGAATGCCTTGATAGGCCAGCTTGTACACATGTTTCTCTGCCCAGTATCCGACCTTGATATCACTGAACAAACCGGTTGGTGCAGCTGTGTTGCTTACAGTTGCAGTCTGGTCTTGCCCCGTATCTGTTGATTCTGCTGCCAAGGCAGCTCCGCCGGCGCTAAGGGCCATCATGCCTGCAAGCACGGCTGAAACTACTTTTTTAGAGTGTGATGGATTGTTATATTTAAAAGTCACCTATGATTCCCCTCTCTCATGTAAAACGGCCGATATTCCGCAGATCCACGGTAAAACAACATGCTGTACAACCTATTCGGATCGTGTCATTGGATGCTCAAGATCCACATGGCCCATCAAACTCTCCGATTGTTTGCCGTCTACCAGCAAATCCAGCGATTTGACTTCGTCAAACTGGAAGAACGTTTGCTTCAAAGCATCGATGGCAAACACTTCGCCACCTGCGCCAAGACGTGCTGTGTCCGGCATATGGATATCGAGGGTAAGTGCACCGTCTTTGAACTGAACCGATTTCAATTCAATTTCTTTAGCCCAAAGCGGAACGAGTTTGTCGTCCTTGCTTTGTTGAAGCGCTGCAAACGCTGCTTTGTATTTGGCATCATCCGAAGCGTAAGAAAGTTCTGCCGATGCCTTGTGCAATTCCAACTCTTCCAGATCTGTGTAGTACACATCAATGGTCTTCTTCTCATTACTTTCGGAAGTCCCAGGCTTCTCCGAAGTAGTTCCATCCGACGAAGTCGTTGTGCCCTCCGTACTGCCTTCTGTGGTACCCGGTGTCGTTGTTGTTGTGTCCTCCGGTGCCACAGTCACGGGATCAGTAACATCCGTCTCATTCTGATCGTCAGACGCGTTATTCTCTGCTCCCGCACCTTGAGTCTGATTTGGAGCTGGAGCAGCTGTTGGCTTGCTTCCACATCCAGCAGCAACTGTCATCACCGTTACGAGCAGCGCTGCAATCCATAATTTTTTGTTCATTCTAACTCCGCCTCCTGATCATAAGGGCTGAACCCTTATTTAATTCCCAGATACTCCTTGATCCCTGCAACAATCCCTTTGGCTACATTGTTCTGGAAGCTTTCAGTGAACAATGCCGCTTCATCACTTTTGTTGCTCAGGAAACCGGCTTCCAGCAAAACAGCCGGCATCGTTGTTTCACGGGTTACGTGGAGACTTGCCGCTTTTACTCCGCGGTCCTTCAAACCAGATGATTGCAATAGATACTTGTGCATCACCGTAGCCAGTGCCTTGCTATTCGAACGGGTGTAGTAAGTCTCCACTCCGTTTGCCGCTGCAGACCCGCTGTTCGCATGAATAGAAATAAAGATATCTGCCTTCAATTTTTCTGCGATCTTTACTCGTTCACTCAAAGCCAAAAATGTATCATCGCTGCGCGTCAGCACAACGTCAATGTTGGATTCTTTTTTCAGCAATGCTTCCACTTTCAGAGCCATTGCCAGATTGAAGTCTTTTTCCTTCTTGCCGGTTACACCGATGGCTCCTGGGTCCTGATCACCATGTCCAGCGTCTATAACAACAACTTTTTTGCCGTTGTTTCCAACAGGAGGTTGCGGCGTTGTAGTGCCTTCTTTGTTCAGATCAATCATAACTAGACCAGAGTCACTTTGCACGTCATAACCTTTGGCATTACTCAGATCAATGACAAAACGAAGGGTCGAGGGACTGTTGCTGTACAAGGAATAACGAATCTTCGACACATCCGGATATCCACTGACAACAAGTTGTCCATTCTGGTTGCTGTCCAAAGCTTGTCCTTCACTGAAAGAATCAGCGAATGCGGTATTTGGCAAGTCTATAACGATTCGATCCGGTCCTGTCATCGTGAAGACGTTCGGCTTCGTATTTCCGCTAGTTGCAATCAAAAAGCGGTTGTCACTGAAGCTGATGCCGTTCACCAGTACAAGACCATCCTGATTCGATCCCCCACCATCGTTGCCTGAGCTCGGAGGAGTGGTTGTCCCGTTTCCGGAACCAGAATTCTGGGTAACTAATGTTACCGTCTTCGTTGTATTGTTCCAACCCACCTTAAGACCCATTTGCTCACCAATGAACCTTAAGGGCACAAGTGTGGTTCCATTTTTCACGAGTGGCGGGGCATCCAGGCTCACGTTACTGCCGTTCACCGTTGCCGTCTTCTGTCCAACAATCATCTGCATGGCAGTGTTGTCTTTGCTAATAGTCACGGTGCTTGTTGACTGTTTCCAGTCCACACCATATCCCAGGCTTTCCGAAATAACCCGAATCGGAACCATCACTTTGCTATTGATGATTTCCGCCTTGGCATCCGAAGGCTGCACAATTTCTTTCCCATCTAGGATAATGTGCGTATCTGCTGCTGCATGACTATAGCCCGGGAAAACGAGCCCAAAGACAAATAACAGTACCAAAAAACCGAACTTCTTCATCCTTCACCCCTACCATTCTCATATTTTTTTGCCGCATGTTGTGCACCTTCAGCTCCGACTGACCACTGAGGCATTACCAGACACCTATTAGACGCCCTGTACTCTCAAAAGTTGCGAATATATTCCAACATAACAGAAAAAAAACGTTGTCAAATCAAGCTTTTTCTACATTTTATTGTCTGTATTTTCTTTTAATTATCAATTAAGCATCTCGAAACAACGGACTTCCCTGACCTTCACATTTACGCACAACTCACATTACAAACCCAAATATTCAACAATTCCGTCTACGATGGCCTGTGCACATTTGTTCTGATACTCTTCAGTCAGCATCAATGCTTCATCCGCAGGATTACTCAGAAATCCGAGTTCAAGCAGAACTGCTGGCATCGTTGTTTCACGGGTTACATGCAGACTTGCCGTTTTGACTCCCCGATCTTTAAATCCCGTAATTGGCAACACATGCTTGTGCAAAATCTCGGCCAAATCCTTGCTTTCTTTACGACTGTACAACGTTTCAATTCCATTAGGGACAGGGGTTGTAAACTTGTTTCCATGGATCGACACAAAAATATCCGCCTGATTCAGTTGAGCGATATCCACACGTTGCTGCAGTGATAATTCCGTATCATCCTGCCTTGTAATCACCGTCTGAATCTCCGTATGCTGTTGTAGAAGCGCCTGAACTTTGAGTCCCACAGCCAAATTAAAATCCTTCTCATAGGCGCCTGTCACACTGACGGCCCCCGACTGTCGTCCACCATGTCCCGGATCAATAATCACGACCTTTTTGCCATCATTGGTTGGCAAAGCAGGCTGACTAATTGGTTCTCCATTACTCACCGCAAGATCAACAAGCAACACATTGTTCTCGCCCAGTGACCATTTCGCAGTCGCCGCCTGACTCAGATCGAGGACCACACGTACCGTTGAAGGTGTTTGACTAAACATTGCATATCGCACCTTGGAAACCAGTGATGAATCCGTAACCAAAAGAGTTCCGCTGCCATCCGGAATGGTAGCCTGTCCCTGGATGAACTCCTTGGCAAATGTGGTGTCAGGCAGATCTACGATGATCCGATCGGGTCCGCTTAGACTGGAAATTTTCGGTGTGATTTTCCCGTTCGTCGCCAGGATCAAACGATCTCCGCCGAAGGTGATGCTTTGAAGCTCAGACAGACCATCCGGCTTAGGAGCTTCCACGGGGTCAATTTCACTTTCCGTATCTGCTACAGGAGGGATGCTGGCTAGGCTTACGGTCTTGGTTCCATTGTCCCATCCCACACGCAGACCCATGCCTTCACCGACAAATCGTAACGGAACCAGTGTAGTTCCCTGTTTAATAAGAGGCGGTGAATCGAGCGTTACCTGATTTCCATTTACCGTGGCAGCATCTTCACCTGCAGTCATCTGGATACTGCTGTTGCCTTTGAGAATACGAACGGTCTGGGTGGCTTTCTCCCATTTCACCTGATAACCGAGGTTTTCAGAAACGATTCGGATGGGCACCATCACGGTTTTGCCAATATTCTCGGCCGGAGCTCCTGACTGTTGATTAATGGTCACACCGTCCAGCACAATCGAGGGAGACGAATCGGCATTTGCCATAACAGGAAATAAAAACAGGAACAGAAAAACAAAGACTGCTGCCGACCATTTCTTCATACATCAACCACCATTCTGTTTGTCTTTTGAACCTTCGATCTAATTCGCTGTGATGCAGCACTCGACTCTATCTACCCTTCCATAATCTACTAATCAGTTTATCAGATATTGTCACTCCATCCGGTTACAACGTTGTCATATTTAGTCGGAATACCCTGCAACTCGAAGACAGAATTGCATTATTGCCAAATGCAAAAAAACCTCCAATTCGACCCAAGGAACGGTGAAGTTCCCTGCACGATTGGAGGTTTGATATACGAAATACAGATGAAAGATTAGACTGAGGCCGTTTGTCCAAACAATTTAGCCGCATGGCGTTGTTCGTAAGCTGCTATTTCGTCATCATGTTGAAGTGTGAGACCAATATCGTCCAGTCCTTGCAACAGGAATTGACGACGATGCTCATCCAGATCAAAATCAATATGCAGCCCGTATGCATCTGTAATCGTTTTGTTTTCCAGATTCACATTCATCTCATAGCCTTCATGTGTCGCTGTACGCTGGAACAGATCTTCAACCTGCTCTTCGGACAGCTTGATCGGCAAAATCCCGTTCTTGAAGCAGTTATTATAGAAGATATCGGCATAGGATGGTGCAATTACGCAACGGAATCCGTAATCCATAATCGCCCATGGAGCATGCTCACGGGAAGATCCACAGCCAAAGTTGGCGCGTGAGATCAGAATAGATGCACCTTCGTAGCGAGGTTTATTCATTTCGAAGGAAGGGTTGTTGTTGCCCTCTTCGTCAAAACGCCATTCGTAGAACAAAAATTGTCCAAATCCGGTCCGTTCAATCCGTTTCAAAAATTGTTTCGGAATGATTGCATCTGTATCTACATTGACCCGGTCTACCGGTGCAACGATGCCTTGCAGTGTTTTGAATTCTTCCATTTTGTTCGTTCTCCCTTCAATCCGTTCCTATGTTAGATAGCTGCTTCCGTTTTGAAATTCCAGTCACGTACGTCTACGAAGTGTCCCTTAACCGCTGCTGCTGCCGCCATTGCAGGAGATACGAGGTGAGTCCGTCCTCCGCGTCCCTGACGTCCTTCGAAGTTACGGTTGGAAGTCGAAGCACAACGTTGTCCTGGTTTCAGTACATCCGGGTTCATTGCCAGACACATACTGCATCCTGCATCACGCCATTCAAATCCAGCCTCTGTGAAAATTTTATCCAGACCTTCTTTTTCGGCCTGAATTTTAACACGTCCCGAGCCTGGAACAACGATCGCTGTAACATTACTGGATACGGTGTGACCTTTGGCTACCTGTGCAGCAGCGCGCAGATCCTCAATCCGTCCATTGGTGCATGAACCGATAAATACATAATCAATCGGAATTTCGGAGATTGGTGTTCCAGGTTCCAAGCCCATATATTCAAGCGCTTTTTCAGCTGCTTTACGTTCGTTTTCTGTTGGCAGTTCAGCCGGGACAGGAACTTTCGAAGAAATGTCTGTTCCCATTCCTGGGCTAGTACCCCAAGTTACTTGCGGAATCAATGATTCCACATCGATTTCAACGACACGGTCGAATTCAGCACCTTCGTCAGTTACAAGCTCTTTCCAGGCAGCAACCGCTTCATCAAATTTGCCATCGGCAGGTACGTATTCACGTCCACGCAGATATTCAAATGTGGTTTCATCCGGAGCAATCATACCCGCTCTTGCTCCACCTTCAATGGACATGTTGCAGACGGTCATACGCTCTTCCATGCTCAGTTCACGGATCGATTCACCCGTATATTCAATAACATATCCTGTTGCAAAGTCTGTACCGTATTTGGCGATGACTGCGAGAATCATATCCTTCGCGGTTACACCCGGGTTACGTTTGCCGACAAAACGAACTTCCATTGTTTTGGCTTTGGCTTGTTGTAAACATTGGGTTGCCATAACATGCTCTACTTCACTCGTACCGATCCCGAATGCGAGTGCACCAAATGCACCATGTGTGGATGTGTGGCTGTCGCCACATACAATCGTTTTACCTGGATGAGTCAGGCCCAGTTCTGGTCCCATAACGTGTACAACACCTTGATCGATGGTATCCAGATCGTACAATTTTACGCCGAAGTCACGGCAGTTTTGTGAAAGTGTGTCGATTTGTTGTTTGGAGATTGGATCCGTAATGTTGAAGCGATCCTTCGTTGGAACGTTGTGATCCATTGTTGCAAACGTCAGTTCAGGGCGACGGACTTTACGGCCGCTCAGACGCAGACCTTCAAACGCCTGTGGCGATGTTACTTCATGCACCAGATGCAGATCGATGTACAAAATGCTTGGTTTGCCTTCTTCCTGATGAATCACGTGATTTTCCCAAATTTTCTCAAACATCGTTTTTTTACTCATCATTTTCACCTCATCATAAGTTCGGTCCTTGGAAGAGCCTCCGTTGTTCCTCTAAAAGTGAAGCTCTTGAATGACATAAATATATCACCCTGTCCTTCATTGTTCCAAGATATAATATCTATAGATGTAATAGGTTTAACCTATAATGAGGCAAAAGCAAATAAACCACAGCTATACGCAGAGGTTTCAATTGATAACAATTATCATTATCATATAAGCTTATACTACGTTCCATCTTCTTCCCTGTCAATGCTTTTTATGCAAAATAGAAAAAAGCAGCCCTGTTACCAGGGCTACTATAACTACATCTCGCCTGTTCCATACGTCCGTATTCCCCATATCTATCCATTCATTGCATTCCTGCCTCTGCTGGAAGCGAATTACTTCTTGTCCCCACTGCTTTGATAACGAAATTGTAGGCTTTGGAAGAATCGATGCCGTTTAATGTATAGCTGTAACTCGTCTGACCGCTTACAGCCGGTACATACACGCTCCAATTCGTGCTGACTTTATCATTCTTCTCGTAAATCCGGTAACCTCGCACCGGCTCGGGGCTATTTGCTGGCGCTTTCCACGAAAGAACTGCACGGTTCGCTGACTGTTTTACTGCGCTTGGATTTTGAACTGTGCCGGGTTTTACGTCAGTCCGTTTAATACTATAAGTATCATAGACGGCAAGGGGTTTATCTTTAACTGCTGTGTAGGATGTAAATTTCAGCACGTCGCTTGTAATGGAAACATCCACAAACATTTTCTTGTTGGGCTGATCGTTTTTTGCTGCAAAAAACGTGTCTGCGTCTGGATTAAGAGCATAGAATTTCGAAGCGGCCGAGTTACCCATTAGATATACAGTCCCTTTAGGATTCAGCACATTTCCCTGCTCATCGGTAATGACATTCTTAATTGGAACGTTGTTCAGCATTTGAAAAGACCTCATATACATATGGTCATGTCCCTCAAACACCATATCCACACCCAGCTCATCAAATACAGGAATCAGATATTTTCGGTAAAATTCTACCCGTTCACTTTCTGCCGAAGCATTATCCCCTGAAGAATAAGCTCCCTTATGCATAGAGACGAATTTCCACTTCTTGTCGGTCTTTGCCACCTGATTCCGCATCCATTCCAATTGCTTCGTGAATTGAATATCCGCTTTGTAAGGCTTGACCTCCCCTTCGTACTGGGAATTGATTTGCATGAACAAGGCATCGCCGTATTCGAAAGCATACACCGACCCGTCATGAGCACCCGTTCCGACGTCTTTTGGAAGATTAAAATGGTTATAGAAGTTATTATTTGGATAATCCTCTATCTCATGATTGCCGATGATCGGCGCAAATGGCACATTGGCAAATTCTTTTTTCGGCACACCCAAGAACCACTGCCACAGCTGCTCCAGATCACCGTCATCCGTTAGATCCCCTGTAAGAAGAACAAACTTGGGATCTACCGTTTTCTCAATAGCTCTCTTAAAAGTATCCTGCCACAGATCGAAATTCGACTTGCTGGAGCCTTGGGTGTCGGTTACATAGAGGAAATGAAAATCCTGATTATTCGCTTTGTCCGTGGTAAAAGAACCTGTCTCGCTCCAGCCGTCCGCATCACCGTTACCAGCCCGGTACATATACTTGGTTCCAGGCTTGAGACCGCTTGCGATAACCTTATGACTGGCGAACTTTTTATACTTCTTGGAACTTCTGTCTCCTGACGTCATTAAGGTTTCAATAACTGTTGAGCTTCCCTCATAGGAAGTCGCCAGTTGTTCCGGGAACTCGCTTCCTCCCGCATTGGAAGCCTCTACCACTTGCACTACTGTACCTCTAACGGTTTCAGCTGTATACCAGTCAAAGGCGATACTTGTCTTTGGATCCCCATTAAAAGTCATGTTCAGCAGCGTTGGTGTTTTGTTGCCGGTGTCCTGAGACTTTGTCTTAAAGCTCCAGGTAATATCGTTGTCCGGTGTCCGGCCGTCCATTGTCCCCTTAAGAAGCTCTTTAGGCATGGTCACCTTGTAAGTTTTGCCGGAAGTAAAATTAGGGTGGCTGACTTTAATCGTATTTTGGTCGAGCAGCAAGGCTGAGATGTTGTTAAGAGGCACACTGTTTTCCGTGATTACAACTTGATAACCACTGTTGAGACTGATCGCTTTATTAAACTTTATTGTAACCTCTGCGTTAAGAGAAACATCTGCAGCTCCTGAAGCGGGAGTTTTGCTTACCTCAAGTGTGGGAGTGTCCCCAGGTTCGCCACTGCTGCGTGTTCCTTTAATGACTACATCCTTGATTCTGCTTGAGCCTGAGCTGGATACCGTTCCTCCGCTTACGCTTTTCACAGAGTCTACCACCCAGCGGATATAGAGTACATCTTGATTTTTTGTTCCCGCAGGCAAAGCGAGGTTCGTTAATTTGCAGGAATTATTGGCACAATTAAAATTGTTCTGGGCAAGAACCAGTTTACCGCCCAAGACATCTGTCCATTCCTGCTGATTCGTACTGTATTGTACCTTAAAATCCCTGGGTCCCGTACTTGAAGAAGTTTGCTGTGAAGAAAGGGAGATAGCTTCGAAGCCTTTGGTTGAAAGCGTGGCCACCCAGTATTTAATGCCCGTTCCTTCATGCCAGCCCTGGTTGCGTACACTGTTCTCACCTGACTCATAGGTGTACGCATCTGTATTTGTTCCTACATCACGAATGGATGAAGCCGTTTGATATACCCCTCCGGTAGCCGGAAATATTCCGTTCTCGCCTTTGTCTTTAAAAATCCACTGGGCAATCGTTTCCTGAACTGCAGCTGCTTTGCTTGCAAGATCTTCCTCATTTCCTTCCCTTCCTGCTGAGACAAAACCGGTCAACTCCATCGCAAGCAGCATACCTATAACCATTAGACTGATCACCTTGGAAAATCTGTTTTTGAGATAAGGATAAGATTGGTTTTTATCCATTCGGCCCATCTCCCTCTTCATTAAAATCACTATCATCGAACCGCCGCTACCGAGAAGAACGGCGGTTCTGCTACCCTTGCATTCCTGTTACTTGAGTTCCCAGTCGGTAACTTGACGTACTGCCGAATCTGCGTTCTTCAGGTCTGTCTCACCCATATTCAGCAAATTGCTCCACTGCTTTACACGATTCTTCCCGTTAGGCGGAGAGTTGTAGTCATTCGTATCCACAATCTTGGTCCGTTCCTTATAGAATTTGGTCATGAAAGTCTTCTCATCTGTGCTGCTTCCTGATTTACCCAAAAGCCCTTGAAGGGTCTCGGAGCCGCCGGTCGCTCCATGGTTCAGCGCTGCGTCCACAAAGGAACCAATCGTTAATGCCGAGTTAAAGCCGCGTTTGCGGGCCTGATCCACACTGTACTTAATATAGACATTGTAGAACGTTTTCCACATAGCCTCTCTCCACTCGGGATCATTTTGCAAATTGCCGATCTTTTTGCAGAAACTCTTTTCGCTTTCATTGATTTCGAGGATCTTCCCTTTCATCGAACCCTTGACACCGATCCGGGACAGGGCGCCATTAACCGAAGGATTACTCGCGCCTTTGGCAGCATCATATGCCTTGAACAGTTCTGGACCGTCAGGATCGGTGTCATTTGAGCCGCCTGTAGTCGCACCAAATATTCCAATCGTATAACCGCGGTCATCATCAATATCTTCACAATATCCGTAAAACTTGGTCCAGTTCAAATCGTCTTGCTCTGGTTTGTTGACAAGCATCATAATATTGTTCCACTGCTCACCATCCAGTCCTGTGTTGACACGCAAGAATTGAAGTGTTGCCGGTGAGAAATTAGAATCCGGGTTCCCTGCCGCATAACTTTTCTGTTGAGAGGCATTGGACAGAGAGCTATAAGAAAAAATAATTGAAAAGCTGAGCAGGATCAACAATGAAAATTTCATCTTCTTATAAACCTTATTATTCGTTGAATTAAGCACCGCAATCTCTCCCTTATTTTAATAGTATAAGCGCTTTAACTTTTGGCAGTAGGGAACCTTATGAACCTTATCCTCAAACATCTGAGTATGACACCCCTCCTTTTTCCAACACTTGGTAAATTCATTTCAAGCTTATCTCAAAAAGTTTGTCTGAACAGCACGTATTCTCTTGTAATCATTAAATTTTTATACATATATTGCTACATGCTGTAATTCAAGTCTACAATCCTCTTAGGAGGTGTTAAATGAAGCCGATATTTTATGAATCTACTCTTTTTGACATCAGCCGCAAGAAACAGATATATACCAGCATGCCTTCAAGCCACTATCATGATGCTTATGAGATTCTGTATTTAATATCAGGAGATTTTTATTACTTTATAGGGGACAGAACATTCCAGGTTGCGGGTGGGACACTGCTATTTATGGATATTCACGAAAGGCACAAGCTGGTTAATTCCGGCTGCAATATGTATGAACGTGTTACACTGCTGTTCAAGAAAGAATTCCTGCAGCATTTGTGCACCGGCGGTCAATGTGAGGAACTGCTCGAATTGTTCAAAAGTGATTACCGCGCTTTGAACATGACCGGGAAGGATCAGTATTTCATTGAACAGCTTTTTCAGAAGATGATCCAGGAGGAGCAGAAGCAAGCCCGCGGCTATGAACAGTACCAACAAATTTTATTGGTGGAGTTGCTCATCAATCTTAATCGTAAACTGTTTGACAGCCTTGCAGCTCCATTGGTGGAATCCAATCGTGCACACAAGAAAGTCCTGGACATCGTTAATTTTGTAAATCAACATTATATGGAACCACTTAAGCTCTGTGAGATTTCACGGCAATTCGATATAAGCTCTTCCTACCTTTCTCGAACCTTTAAAGAATCCACCGGGTTCAGCTTCATTGAATATATTAATAACATCCGTATTAAAGAAGCGCGTGATTTGCTGGTTGGCTCTTCTTTTAATGTTACTGAAATTGCGGGAATGGTTGGGTTTGATAACACCTCCCATTTTGGACGAACCTTCAAGTTAATGATGGGCATCTCGCCGCTTTGCTTCCGCAAACAATTTAAGTCTTAATAGCAAAATCACTGGAATAGCAATCATTAGAGAAAATAAAATTCCCAATCTCTCCCCCGTCTATAGTATCGTACCCTGCCGACATAGTATAACGATAGGATATTAACATTCCGGTTAGTGAGATTACCTCATATACTCATTCGCCATTATGGATACCTTTTGAAAAATACCCATAATCGAGTAGGAGGGGGCGTCAAGCCCCCTACCTCTCACACCACCGTACGTACCGTTCGGTATATGACGGTGCATTATTGGTAGCCATTCTTCTCCTTATTACGTGCTTCATTCTTTTGATTCAAGGTAGTTATACACGGCTTTCGCTGTGGAATCGCAAATAATAGTGATTTATAGAATTTGACCACCCACCATCGTCCAGAGAACCTGAAATTCATCATCCAATAGGACCAGGTCGGCATCGAAACCAGAGGAAATTTCCCCCTTTTGTTGAAATCCAAGAATATTGGCCGGCGTAGTTGAAGCCATCTGTACGGCATCTATCAAGGGAATTCCGGTTTCGACAGTATAACGTAAGGCTTCATTCATGGTAACTGTACTGGAGGCCAGTGTTCCATCCTCCAGTCTTGCAATGCCACCCGATACCGTGACATGATGGCCTCCAAATAGATAATTCCCATCGCCCATACCCATTGCTTGTAAAGCATCTGTGATCAAGACCATTCCTTCCGGTCCTTTCAGGTTATGCATCAGTCGAATAATAGCAGGATGCAGATGGACATTATCCACAATAGCTTGAAGACTTACATGTTTCTCTTCAAAAGCAGCCACGATCAGACCCGGATCTCGATGATGGATCGGCCGCATGCCATTAAAACAATGCGTAACATGACTCGCACCTGATGTAAAGGCTTGTTTGGCTTCCTCATATGTGGCATCCGAATGAGCGATCGCTATAACTACTCCCTGTTCTTTCAAAAAGGAAATCAAGTCCATTCCTCCCGGCAGCTCGGGAGCAATAGTAACCATCTTAATGAGTGACCCTGCTTCCTGGAAAATGATCTTCATTTCTTCTATGTTGGGATGCCGCAAATACTTTTCATTCTGCATTCCTTTTCGCTTCGGGTTCAGATACGGTCCCTCTAAGTGAATCCCTGCGATCTTTGCTCCCACTTCTTGTCCTATTACACGCTTGACACTACGAATCATTTCCAGAAGATCCTCCATCGTAGAACTAACAGATGTAGCCAGAAATGAGGTACACCCAGTTGAAGCACATTGGCGTGAAACTTCTTGAATACTCTCTTCAGTACCGTCCATCATATCAAAGCCATTGGCACCGTGGATATGAACATCTATCATCCCAGGTACTAGCAAATGTCCTCTCCCATCAATCCGTTCATACTCTCCTTCTAGCGTAGGAAGATCACCTGTGTCTATCCTCATGATTTTCCCTTCAGAAATCCACACATTGGCTGATGGAACGATACGGTTGCGAAGTGCCATTTGTACATTATGCAAAATATAATACATAAAAACCCTCCTCTTCCCTATGGTTATCAGTCTTGCTTTCGAACCTCTTCATTTTCTTCCTGACACTCAATAACAGTGATGTTCTTCTGATCCAGAACTTCTCTGATCTCACTCGGGAGTTCCAGATTTGTGACTAAAATGTCAACGAAATCAAAGTCCAACCGATGAATAGATTTGCCAATAAATTTTGTGTGATCGGCTACTACGATAACCTGATCAGATCTTCTGGCCATTTCTTTCTTTACCCGGGCATCTTCTTCATATGGATAATAGAGTCCATCAGACCGGATCGCCGATGCTCCAATGAAGGCTTTATCAGCACGAATTTCACTTAGTTTATCGATAATGGAAGAGCCATATAAGAAGCGGTGCTTTACATTCAAGTAACCACCGAGAATATAGATTTGAAGATCCTCTCGATTGGACAAGATCCCTACGTTATCAATCGAGTGCGTGACCACCGTGCAATTTTTTGCGCTAATTTGTTCCGCTACAAATTGCACCGTGGTTGATACGTCTAAAATCACAGTCTCATGGTCTTGGATAAGTTTTGCCCCAAACTTCCCTATTTTTTTCTTACTCTCGGATTCATCAATCAAACGATCCTGATAAGACAGCATTTCTTTCTGTAACTCAGGTAACGATAGCCCCCCATGAGTTCGAATCACAACACCTTCTTGTACTAATCTAACAATATCCCTTCGTGCAGTATCCCTTGATACTTCAAACAGCGTACATATATCTGTAACACTCATCGATTGGTGTTGTTTCAAGTATTCGAGTATTTTTAACAATCTTTCCTCTTGATACACAATACTTGCACCTCCTTTTAAGTAATTATAAGTGTAATTTCAAGTGTTTGCAAGTGATTATAAGTAAATCTTAAGTTAGTTCAAGTATTTATTCCTAACCGTTCAATAAAAAAGACGTTAGCCAGATGAATTTACATCTGTTAACGTCTTCATAAGTTAAGATTGACTGCTAAAAATTTTTTTTGATTTTTCAATACAAAAACCAGCCTTTTGATACAAATGAATTGCACCTTTATTCTTGTCTGACACATGTAAAGTCAATTGCTCAAACTCCGGATGATTATAAATGAAATCTTGAGCCCAACTAAGAACAAGCTGGCCAGTGCCTTGGTTTCGGCATGTCATATAAATAATGTAGATCCGATTCAAATGAGTTGGGTAGTTGAACCCTTTTTTCATAAAGATTTCTTGCATTTATTTGTTCTTCTTCTTTGAATTCAGTCCATTTCTTCATATGTCGAGTATCCAAGGTTTTAATTTGATAATTTGAGCCTGCATTACTTTGCATTTCATTGTGTTCCTTAAGCGTTTTCTGAATAAAGTGTTTAAGAACAATAAATTGCTCGATTTCAGATTCAATATCTTGTAAGGATTTTTCTAAAAGTTGATGATAATCAACGGGAGAGTAAGACATCATAGACTCTTTGATTTGCTGGGGGCTTCAACCTTAGAATTTCTCCACCAGTTGCCCGTCAGCTACGAGGCGACTTAGCTCTTACCTCGACCGGACTTTCACCGGTTAGTTGTCTAGCTTGGCTAGGCGCGCAAAATAGAAAAAAGCAGCCCTGAAACCAGAGCTGCCATATCTTCATTAAGGGTTAAACAATCACGTCTTCTATCCTGCTCAGTCTTACAATCATTTTTGACTACACATATTCTACAGACCGTTATTTGTAATTACCTCTTTGTACCAGTAGAAGCTCTTCTTGCGTTTTCTCTCCAACGTTCCGTTACCGTCATTGTCCTGATCGACGTAGATAAAGCCATATCTTTTTTCCATCTCGGAGGAGGAATAACTAATCAGATCAATAATGCCCCAACTGGTGTAACCCATCAATTCGACCCCGTCGAGAATAGCTTCATGCATCTGCTCCATATGGGAACGGAAATAATCGATCCGGTAATCATCCTGAATGCTGCCGTCTTCTTCAATCGTATCGACGGCTCCTATCCCATTTTCAACAATAAATAATGGCACTCCATAGCGACTATACAGCTCGTTCAGGGAAATACGCAGGCCTACCGGATCAATCTGCCAGCCCCAGTCATTGGTGTTCAGATAAGGGTTCTTTACCCCCCCCGTGGTGTTACCGCTCACCTGCTCCAGTCTGTCCCCGTCGACACTCGATACAAGCGACATATAGTAACTGAATGAAATAAAGTCCACCGTGTGCACTTTCAGAATCTCCTCGTCACCTTCCAGCATATCCAGTACGATCCCTTTTTCGGCAAACAATCTCTTCGTAAAGTATGGATACGCCCCACGGACTTGAACATCCGTAAACATGAGATTGAACTGATTGTCCCTGGAAGCCACCAATACATCTTCGGGATTACACGTATGGGCATATGTCGTCAACTTGGTAAGCATGCATCCGATCTGAGAACCGGGAATGATCTCATGACAATATTTCACCGCCAGGCTACTGGCCACAAATTGATGATGCAGCGCCTGATATACAGCTTGTTCCACGTTGTCAATACGATTTGGAACAATACCACCACTCGTAAACGGATGACGAACGATGCTGTCAATCTCATTAAAGGTAATCCAATATTTCACTTTATCTTTATATCGTTTGAACACCGTTTGGCAAAAGTGAACAAAATAATCGACCACTTTGCGATCCGTCCATCCCCCATGATGATTGACCAGATACATCGGCATCTCATAATGAGACAACGTAATCAGCGGTTCAATGCCCTGCTTTAACATGCCATCAATGACACGATCATAAAACTGTAAACCCGCTTCGTTGGGCTGCGTTTCATTCCCATTCGGGAAGATTCGTGTCCATGCAATGGACAAACGCAATGTTTTCAGTCCCATTTCCCCAAACAGCGCCAAATCTTCCTCATAACGATGGTAGAAATCAATGCCTCTGCGTTTCGGATATTCGCTGTCCGACGTCGATTCCATCGCTTCCTGAATCTGCTTTTCTGTAATCGCATTATGCTTTTTGTACTCACTCTTGGCCACACCTTTTCGATACATGGCGATATCCGCTGTAGACAGACCCTTGCAATCGACATTCCAGGCGCCTTCCGCCTGATTGGCTGCAATGGCTCCTCCCCATAAAAAACCTTCCGGGAACGTTCTCGTTGTATTTGTCATTGTGTATTCCTCCTTGATTGGTCCAATCTTAATTGCGACTCATTACACGATTGATATGAATAATCAGGTACATCATTTCTTCGCTAGAAATCGTATGTTCGAAGCGGGCTTCAATATACTCTTTGATCAGCAGCACGCATTCTTCTTCCTGCGGATATTTGC
Organism: Paenibacillus vandeheii; assembly: GCF_030433635.1. Lineage (NCBI taxonomy): Bacteria > Bacillati > Bacillota > Bacilli > Caryophanales > Paenibacillaceae > Paenibacillus > Paenibacillus vandeheii. The sequence continues at coordinate 249,875 of NZ_JAROCD010000005.1, read as the reverse complement.
TCGCGATCTGGTCAAACAGCTCATGATCCTGCGTATTTAACGTTTTATGCTCAAACAGTCGCTGAATGAAGAACTGCAAATGGGTTAAAAAGCGGGAATAGTTAATGCTGTGTGTATCCAGCTCCACCTGATAATGAATTTTAATAATATTGAGAACATCCTTGACCGTGTTGGTCATCAGCATGACCTGATTCATATTGTCATCATTCTGCTGAGCATTGACGAGATGAAAAGCGATATTGGCCGCTTCCTCTTCAGGCAGAGATAGACCAATCTGATTGTGAATGAGAGACAGACCATGCATGCCAATGCTGAATTCCTGTGGATAGAACTTCTTCACTTCCCACAGCATGCGATTCTGGATGGTCATATTGTCCCTGAACCGTTTAGTCGCCATATACAGGTGATCCGTCAATGAGACGTAGAGATGATCACTCAGATGTCGGGACAAGGTGTGCTTGGCATAAGAAATGATCTCGTCAGCCAGAATCAGATATTCTTTTGGCGTTTCCTTCATTAGAGCGGTGAGATCCGAAGAGATTGTTTCATTTTCAAGCACATATACCTTTTCAATCTCGTCGTCACTCACGATATCTCCAGGTTTGCTCTTGAAGCCGATGCCCTTGCCCATCACAATAATTTCCTTATCATCCTCACCACGTCTGGCGAGAACAACGCTCGAATTCAGTATTTTCACGACTTCCATATCCGGCTGCCTGCCTCTCATTCATATTTCGACGGTTATAACACTGTAATTAATGGTTTCTCCGGTCCCGTCATTGGTGATGATTCATTACCCAATACCTCCAGATAATCGGAGGAATTGGTCACGATTACAGGGGTCGTGGTGTCATAACCTGCGGCTTGTATTGCCGTAAGATCAAACTCCATCAGAAGTTGGCCATGGGAGATCTGTTCTCCTTCGCTTACCTTTACGTCAAAATGCTGCCCTTTCAATTTCACAGTATCCAGTCCTACATGAATCAGTAGTTCCACTCCATCCACCGATCTCAACCCAATGGAATGTTTGGTACGAAATACCGTCTCAACGGTTCCATCAAACGGAGCAAACACTTTGCCAACACTCGGCTGGATGGCCATTCCTTGTCCCATCGCTTCTTGGGAGAAAGCCTCATCCTTTACTTCTCTTAAGGGAAGTACTGTACCCTCCAGTGGCGCAAAAACCATTTTTTTGGATTTGATTCCAGCCGAAGGCTTGATCTCAGGTTTTTCTTCCACTTTTGCTACCGAAGAGTCAGTTGCTGGAACTGCTGCGGGAACAACATCCTGAAATCCAATGACATACACTGCAATAAACGCAATACTAGCGGAAATCAGCATGGTAATAATCGCATAGATAATGTTCATGTTGTCTTCACTGATAAACATGGGCATGGATGCAATCCCCGGCCCCACAGCGGCATACGCCTTGAGACTCACGATACCTGCGAACAAGCCCCCGATACCTGCACCGATCATACACGCAAAAAGTGTTTTCTTGAGTCTTAAATGTACACCGTACAGGGCAGGTTCCGTGATGCCGAATACGCCGGAGATTCCAGCAGACAAAGCAACTTGTTTGAGCTTGGTATCCTTGGTTTTGAACGATACAGCCAGTGCGCCTGCTCCCTGGGCCATATTAGATGCCAGCATGGCGACTAGCACCAGTGTCTCGTATCCGGGTGAAGCGAGTGCCGCGAAAATAATCGGATAAAAGACTTTATGCATACCGAACATCACAATCAGCGGCATCAATATAGCCATAATCACGACAGTTAACCAGCCAATCTTGTCCTGAATCCAGTAAATGAGGTTGGACATGCCTGTACCAAGGTACATGCCAAGTGGACCAAGTGCAATTAAGGCGACTGGAGCCACGATAAGAATGACGATCAATGGTTTAAGGAAAATCTTAACGGGTCCCGGGGAGATCTTGTCCGCGAAACGCTCAATATAGGACATAAACCAGACGGTTAAAATAATTGGCACAACTGACGTTGCATATTGAACCGAAGCTACAGGTAATCCGATAAAGGACACCGGGTCTTCACCGCCAAGCAATCCGATCATGTTAGGGTGTAACATTATGCCTGCGAAAAGGACAGCTACAAAAGGGTTGGTCTTAAATTTATTGGCACTGGAATAAGCCAGCAGGACCGGAAGAAAATAAAAGGCTGCATCCGACATGACACTCAAGACGCTGTACGTCTGGCTTTCTTTGGACATCAGCCCGGTCACCGTTGCCAACAATAACAAGGCTTTCAGCATTCCTGAAGCTGCAATGGCCGGGATAATCGGCTGGAAAATGCCTGCAATCACACTGGCAAAGGTATTAAACAGACCTTTCGGACTGTAATCTGCTTTTTTCTTTTCCTGAACCTCACCGGATTGCTGAGTATCCACCATCTTGGCAAGTTCGTTGTATACGTATCCGACATCATTGCCGATGATTACCTGGTATTGCCCGCCACTGTTCACTGCGCCGATGACACCATCCAGGTTTTTGATTTCGGCCGTTTTCGCTACATCGGGATTCTTCAAAGTAAGTCTGAGCCTGGTGGAGCAATGAATTGCCGTGTTGATATTATCATTGCCACCAACCAGCTCCATAATCGATTGGGCTAATTGTTTGTGATTCATGGTGCACCTCCGCCTTTTTTCTGCTTGGAACAAAAAAAGACCTAAATAGGGTAGGAAAAAGAACTCTTCCCACCCAATCTAGGTCTTGCCTGCCGAACAGTAACACGCCATCGTTGGATGAACTGTTATTCAATTATATAAACGAAAAGAATATGAATAGTTGAACTTCATCGTACTGAAAAAGAATACATCTGAAAACGATTTTCTTATTATACCCGGGTAAGTTTAAATCATTAAGCGTTTTCACACACAGTATATCAGCTCTTTTTAAGCAGTGCAAGCGTTTCAGCAAAAATAATGATTTCTTCATCTCTAGTGATATAATGATGGCATAACGAAAGGAATGACGTGTGGATATGGAATTCAGACAACTTCAATATACGCTGCAAATCGCGTCAGAGCGAAATTTCTCCCGGGCAGCCGAGAAGCTGCACATCGCCCAGCCTTCTTTAAGTCAGCAGCTATCCAAACTTGAAAGGGAACTGGGTGTACTGCTATTCCAGCGTAATACCAGCACCGTGGAGCTCACTCATGCAGGGGTGACTTTTGTAGAGCAGGCCCAGAAAATTATTGATGCCGTCGAGCTGCTCAGACAGGAAATGTCGGACATTTCCCAGCTGCGTAAAGGTAAAGTCGTTGTAGGCAGCATGCCGATCACTGGCTCCCACCTGCTTCCACATGTGCTTCCGGCATTCCAGCAAGCCTATCCCGAGATTGAAGTAACCTTGCTTGAGGACTCCGGGCTTACACTTGAAAAGTTGACGGCCAGTGGCAAGGCTGACTTAAGCCTGCTCTCGCTCCCATTGCAGGAGCCAAGCCTATCTTATGTAACGATCGGTGAAGAACGAATTGACTTGGCTGTACCCCCAAATCACCCTCTGGCACGCAGAGGCAATCCCGAACATCCGGTTCCCGTACGGATGGAAGAGCTTCGCGATGAGCCATTTGTTGTGCTTAAGAAAGGGCAGGGCTTCCGCAAACTTACATTTGACCTGTGTGAGGAAGCCGGGTTTGATCCCAATGTGGTGTTTGAGAGCACGAACATCGAGACGCTACAGTCACTAGTCGCTACAGGTATGGGGATTACGCTGGTTCCGCGCTTTATTGCCCGCGCGCCCCGCAGTGAATTCGTTCCTGTTTATGTACCGCTAGCTGAGCCAACGCCCAGTCGTACCCTTGTAGTTGCATACCGCCAAGGACGGGTTCTCTCCAAAGCCGCGGAGGCATTCATTCATACGTTTCAACAAACCGTTGCCGAGCTCTCTCAAGGAGAATAATTGGACGGTCAGCGAATTGGCCTGCCATACATTGCAACAAAATAAACAAAGGCTTGACCCATAAGGGCCAAGCCTTTTGTTCTATACTCGTCTCCCGCATCTGCAGGATAAAGTTCTTACATGGTTTAGCAGTACATCATCGTTACAGTACAATGTTGCTAAATCATCATTGAAATGTTAACGTAAAAACGTACATATGAAAATTTCAAGTTTGGCGGTTTATTTTAGCAAATTACGTTCACTTGTCAGCCTGTTCTGTTGATTCACAAGGCGGCCTTCATCCTGAACAGATTGTTCAGGGGGTGATAGCCCTCCTGCCCCATTCTCTAAGAATGGCCTCAAGTGATCTACCCTAGTGTTTTCCTGTTCCAGTCTCCTGAGCGTATCTTTCACATGGTTGTCCATTGATTGATCATCCTCCTTGGTGACGGGATAGTTATCATTACCCGCCTCCCGGAAAATTAAACATTTCACTGGAAAATTACAGATTTTATTTGCTGCCAAAATAAATGCCAGGTCTGCGGTCTTCAAACACCGGAATGCGGCCGCGAACCTCATCCACCAGCGAAGGGCGGATAAATCCAGTCACGATCTCTTCTCCTTCTCCACCTTCAGCCACAATTTCACCCCACGGATCAATAATGAGGGAATGTCCGAAAAATTCGGTTTCTCCGCCTTTTCCTACACGGTTGCACGCAATGACGTACATCTGATTCTCAATCGCCCTCGCTGTTAATAACGTACGCCAGTGGTTCAAACGAGGATTAGGCCATTCAGCGGGCACGATTAATGCTTTGGCCCCGTTTAAGGCAAGCGTGCGAGCCAGCTCGGGAAAACGAATATCGTAACAGATTGAAGCTCCTGCGGTAAGACCATTCTCCAGCTCGAATATTTCCGGTTCTGCACCAGGCTGCAAATACTTCTCTTCATCCATCAGGCGGAACAAATGTAATTTATCATAACGTGTTACCTGATTTCCTTCGCTATTATAGGCATACATTGTATTGTAAATTTGGCCGTCACGTTTCTCCGCAATAGAACCTCCGACGATAGAAATTCGATGTTTTTGGGCAAAAGCCGCAAGCCATTCCCTTGATTTCTGTCCTTCCGGGTCAGCAAGCTCATGAATTTGTTCTAATGCATAGCCCGTATTCCACATTTCGGGCAGTACAGCCAGACCCAGATCGGGATACTGTTCTACCGCACGTTCAAGTAAAAACTGCATATGCTTATGGTTGGCCTCAGGATCTCCGAGCTGAATATCGCCCTGAATCAGGGCCACACGCATTTCCCCATGTTGTTGCTCTGTCATGATAAGCACTCCTCTGAACCGTAATACCTGTAATCATAGCTTGATCATCCAAACGTCTGCAACCTGTTTTCAAGATGAACTCCTACGTAACAACTCGGGCAACAAAGTCAACAATCGGTTGTTGGTCATAGCATCGCCCAAGTTCCATGTGAGTTCTTCCACTCCGTACACCTGCCCCTTCTTTACAGCCGAAAGAGCTCTCCAGCTTGAACTTTGCATCAACTTCTCTGTGGCCTGCCTTGCAACGCTCTCTTCAGGAAGCAATACAAATATATGGTCGCCCGCATACTGGCGAACCGCTTCAGATGATATCTCCTTATAGGCTCTGCCCGCGGCGAGCGCTTCCTTCACTTTCGTAACCGGTCTGAACCCCATCGGATGGTATAACAGCGAAGCCAGTCCGATATTGCCCACTGAAATACCTCATTTCAGTTTTGTACAAAAACTCAACTATTGGCTCCATTCAAGTATTCATGAAGTGTTTTCCCCCTATACAGCTCGGGATTGACGTGATAAATTAATGAGTACTATATTGCCATCTTTAATAACCGGAGTGATGTATAGCATGACTAATCAGCCTAACCTATCGGGTCGTTCAGCCTTTACCATACCTACATCCGATGTAATGACACAGCTTCCAACGCAATTTTTTGCTACCCTTGTTCAAAATGTAAATCGCGAAATTGCAAGTGGTCACGACGTAATCAATTTGGGTCAGGGAAACCCGGATACACCTACACCGCCCCACATTGTTAAAACACTGCAAGAGTCGGCAGAGAACCCGCTCTATCACAAATATTCGCCTTTTAGCGGGTATGCTTTCCTGAAGGAAGCCGTTGCAAAGCGTTACAAGGAAGACTACAACGTTGACCTGGACCCCGAAACGGAAGTTGCGATTTTGTTTGGTGGAAAAACAGGCTTGGTTCAATTGCCTCAAGTATTGCTTAATCCGGGCGACGTATGTCTCGTGCCTGATCCAGGTTACCCGGATTATTGGTCCGGTGTGGCACTCGCGAAAGCACGCATGTCTTTCATGCCACTGCTTGAGTCCAATGCATTCCTGCCTGATTATGAAGCAATCTCTATGGAAGATCGGGAAAAGGCCAAGCTGATGTTCCTGAACTATCCCAACAATCCAACATCGGCCACCGCCCCGCTTTCCTTCTATGAAGATACGGTAGAGTTCGCCATTCAAAATAAAATCGTCGTAGCCAGTGACTTCGCTTATGGTGCGATCGGATTTGATGGACATCGGCCAGTGAGCTTTTTGCAGGCACCAGGTGCCAAAGAAGTGGGCATTGAGTTCTATACGTTATCCAAAACGTACAACATGGCGGGTTGGCGTGTCGGTTTCGCCCTGGGCAACGCGGATATTATCTCCAAAATTAATCTGCTGCAGGATCATATCTACGTGAGTCTCTTCGGAGGCATCCAGGCCGCTGCTGCGGTAGCACTGACCTCTTCCCAGGAATGTGTCACTTCGCTGGTTGCACGCTATGAATCACGTCGAGACGCTTTCTATGACGCACTCTCATCAATCGGCTGGCAGGCCACCAAATCAGGTGGTTCCTTCTTCAGTTGGCTGCCTGTACCCGCTGGCTTTACTTCGGCGTCCTTTGCAGATGTGTTACTGCGTGAAGCAAAGGTCGCGGTCGCACCGGGTATTGGTTTCGGTTCACATGGTGAGGGCTATGTGCGTGCAGGACTGCTAAGTGATGAAGATCGATTAAGGGAAGCTGCGCAGCGGATTGGCAAGCTGAATTTATTCAAGTAATTTACAGGTGTATAACCCCTTTGCATCTGCCAAGTTTCCATGGTATGTTATAAGGAAATATTGAACGAAACGTGATGACGGGACCAGTACGAGAGGATCAGCCGCGCCCAGAGAGTAAATTCCATCGGGCTGCAAGAATTTACCGCGGCTTCTCTCCGAACCCTACCCCTGAGCGGCCTGTGATGCACAGGACAGTGCCTTCTGTTACAGGGCATGAAGCCGGATGATCCAATCATCAATAAAGGTGGTACCGCGGAAGTAACGAACTTTCGTCCTTTTTAACTAAAAGGGCGGGAGTTTTTTTTGTACCCAACGGTCTGCTCCAGGGTCAATCATTAATATTGTTTAAGGAAGTGAAAACATGACCTCACGTATTGTAGTTAAGATCGGAAGCAGTTCGCTTACTACGGAAGAAGGCGGGCTCGATCGCAGTGCCATTACATTTTTTGCTGGAGAAATTGCTGCCTTGGCTGATCAAGGCCATGAGGTTCTTCTGGTCACTTCGGGAGCGGTAGCTGCCGGATTCCGGGAGATCGGTTACCCCCAGCGTCCCAAGCAGCTGCATGAAAAACAAGCCGCAGCGGCTGTTGGGCAAGCTTTGCTGATGCAGGCATATCAACAGGCTTTTGCAGCGCACCGCGTTACTACAGCACAAATTCTGCTCACCCGTACTGACTTTCACAGCCGAAAACGTATGGGTAACGCGGGGATGACCGTGGAAGAGCTGCTCAAGCAGCGCGTCATTCCGATCTTCAACGAGAATGATACTGTATCTGTTGATGAATTGAAGTTTGGAGATAACGATCTCCTGTCTGCTTTGGTGGCAAATCTGGTCAAGGCACAACATTTGGTCATTCTAACAGATACCAACGGCCTCTATACGGCTGATCCACGCAAAGATCCAGCTGCTGTACGTTATGACCGTATCCCGGAAATTACAGCAGAGATCTATGCCTATGCCGGCGGTTCAGGATCATCTGTAGGCACGGGTGGGATGCGATCCAAGGTCGATGCAGCCAAGGTGGCAACGCGTGGAGGTGTGCCTGTCTTTGTGGGCAGTGTGAAGGAACCTGGAGATATGCAAAAAGCAGTTGATGGGACCGGAAAAGGAACGTATTTCGAGACTCGTCTTGCCGCTCTCTCTCGTAAAAAGCAATGGCTTGGTTTCATGTCTACACCGCTCGGTACCGTGGTTGTGGATAATGGTGCCGAAGAAGCACTGATCCATGGTGGTCATAGTCTCCTGCCTGTAGGTGTCAAGCGCGTACTGGGCACCTTCCACGCCGGAGACGTTGTAGAGGTACTAGGTATGGACGATACCCTGCTCGGTCGTGGCATTGTCAATTATGATGATGACCAGTTGCGGCTCATTGCAGGACTGCCAAGTGGCGAAGTAATGAAGCAGTTGAACAGCATCCATCGACTTGAGGTTATTCACCGGGACGAGTGGATTACGTTAAAATAGACACTTTTATATATGGGAGGAATTTATGATGAGTGAAGTCAGAGAAAAAGCGAGCAAGGCCCAAGCCGTGGTTCCGCAGTTGAATCGACTAAGCACAGAACAAAAAAATAGCGCGCTGCTGGTCATGGCAGACGCATTGATTGCCCAAGCAGATTCCATTATTGCAGCAAACGCGGATGATCTGGAACGTGGAAGACAGCAAGGCACCCCAGAATCGATGCTTGATCGCCTCGCTATGAATAAAGATCGTATCGCCGGCATCGCTGAAGGGCTGCGTCAGATTGTAGACCTGCAGGACCCTGTTGGTGAAGTGCTTGAGACCTTCACTCGTCCAAACGGATTGCATGTTGAAAAATTAAGAGTACCTATCGGTCTGATTGGCATCATCTATGAGGCCCGTCCAAATGTTACAGTAGATGCAGCCGGACTCTGCCTCAAAACAGGCAATGCTGTACTTCTACGAGGCGGCTCCTCTGCCCTCTCCTCTAATCGCAAAATTGTGGAGGTATTGCATCAGGCACTGGCAACAACAGACATGCCCGCTGACGCCTTGCAGCTTGTTGAGGATGCAGACCGCTCCTCCGTGGACGAAATGCTCAAGTTGAACGGACTGCTGGACGTCATCATCCCGCGCGGCGGGGCTTCACTGATCCGCAATGTGGTCGCCAATGCAACAGTGCCTGTGATCGAAACCGGCGCAGGTATCTGTCATACCTATGTGGATGAATCTGCTGATCCGGTTATGGCAGCAGAGATTGCTATTAATGCCAAAGCACAGCGTCCATCCGTGTGCAACTCCATGGAAACCTTGTTGCTGCACGCTGTTTACGCGGAGGAGCATCTGCCGGCTCTGGCCGAACAACTCCGGGAAGCGAATGTCTTGTTGAAGGGTTGTGACACGGTGCGCCGTCTGGTTCCCTCTGCCCTTCCTGTGACGGAAGAAGATTATGCGACAGAATATAATGATTATATTTTAAATATCCGTGTGGTTCAGAATCTGGATGAAGCGATGCAGCATATCGCACGTTATGGCACGAAGCATTCAGAGTGTATTGTCACCCGGGATACCACCCATGCAGAACGTTTCTTACATGATGTAGATGCAGCCGCTGTATACCATAATGCTTCCACACGTTTCACAGACGGATTTGAATTCGGCTATGGAGCTGAAATTGGGATCAGTACCCAGAAGCTGCATGCTCGTGGACCTATGGGTCTGCCTGCACTGACGTCAACCAAATATCGTATTACTGGCAATGGACAAATCCGGCAATAATTTCGCAGCTACAGTTATATAGGAGGAACGATAAATATGAGTCAAGAACAACAGACGTTATTACAACAGAAGATTACTTTTCACGGAGCAGGTGCGATGGCTGAAGCTATCGTGCGGGGATTGATCTCCCGCTTTGTCGTACGTCCTCAGGATATTACGATGCTGAACCGCAGCAACCAGAAACGTCAGGAGGAGCTCAGTACCCGTTATGCCGTACATACCGGAACAGCTGCACAATCGCTGGATCATCTCGCCGCTTCTCCAGTTATTGTACTCTGTATGAAACCAAAGGATGCTGCCGCAGCGCTGCGTGAACTTGGGCCGCTCCTGTCACCGGATCAATTAATCGTCTCCGTTATTGCAGGATTATCGATCCGTACGATGCAGACGCTCCTGGGGCGCAAGCAACCGATCGCACGCACCATGCCGAATACATCCAGTACAATTGGGCTTGGCGCTACCGGACTTGCCTTCTCTGAAGAGATTACGGATGAACAACGCAGTACAGTCATGACGATGTTTGAAGCTGTTGGAATTGTGACTATCGTGCCTGAAGATAAACTCGAAGTGCTCACAGGTATTTCCGGAAGTGGTCCGGCTTATGTATACTATTTGATGGAGGCCATGATTGCCGCAGGTATTCGTGGCGGCTTGTCCAGCCAGCAATCCCGTGACCTGACAGTTCAGACTGTGCTGGGTGCATCACGTATGGTGCAGCAAACCGGCATGGAGCCGATGAAACTTCGTAGTGATGTAACCTCCCCGGGAGGCGCAACCCAGGCAGCACTAAAAACGCTGGACGAGGGAGATTTCTTTGAAAATGTAATCGCAGCCGTCAACCGCTGTGCCGAGCGCTCACGGGAGATGGGAGCTGCTTTGGAAGGGGATTTAAAATGAATAACATGTGCACAGCCACATATCGTCTGCATGATGATCGTGCAGACTTCCGCAAGAAGGCTGAGTCGATTGCTGTCGGCATGACCGTTGGCAGTTGGACCGAATTGCCTCAGGCCAAGCGTGAGGCGATGCAGAAACATTTGGGCGAAGTCATCAGTGTAGAGATACATGAGGCTGAGGGCATTGCCCCCGGCGAACGTTACGCCGATATTACCATTGGTTATCCTGATGTGAATTTCAGCCGTGATATTCCTGCCCTGCTCGTGACGGTCTTTGGCAAAATTTCAATGGATGGACGCATCAAATTGACACGACTTGGATTCTCGGACGGCTTCCTCAGCGCATTCCCCGGTCCCAAGTTTGGACTGAATGGTGTTCGTGATCTGTTGGGCGTACACGATCGTCCACTGTTGATGAGCATTTTTAAATCAGTCATTGGGTTGGATGCAGAGGAGCTGCGGGAACAGTTTATACGCCAAGCTCTTGGTGGAGTAGATTTGATTAAGGACGATGAAATTCTGTTTGAGAACAAGCTGACTCCCATCGAAAAAAGAGTCGAGGTTTGCATGAAAGCTGCCGAACAGGCACGCAAGGAGACGGGCAAAAAACTGCTCTATGCGGCGAATTTGACCGGACCTACATCACGCCTGAAACAACAGGCTGAACGCGCGATAGGTGCAGGAGCCAATGCACTGTTGTTCAATGTATTGTCTTACGGATATGACGTGCTGCACGAACTTAGCAGTGATCCGGACATCAACGTACCAATTATGGCTCATCCTGCTCTTGCAGGTGCACTGTATCCTTCACCACATTACGGTATCTCGGCATCCGTCCTGTTGGGACAACTGATGCGACTTGCCGGAGCGGATCTGGTGCTCTTCCCTTCCCCTTACGGATCGGTAACGATGCCGAAAGAAGAGAATATGGCCATTACAGAACAATTGCTGTCACCTGAACTTCCGGTCAGAACCAGCATGCCTGTTCCTTCAGCAGGTATACACCCTGGCCTTGTACCGCTTATTCTGCGAGACTTCGGCACCGATGTCATCGTTAATGCAGGCGGAGGCATTCATGGGCATCCTATGGGTACGGAGGCAGGCGGACGGGCATTCTTACAGGCTATTGAAGCAGCCCAGCGCTCCATTCCACTGGCACAGTATGCTGCCGAACATCCAGAACTGAAAAGTGCACTGGATTTGTGGGGTGGCGAACGATGAGAAGTGATAAAAAAACGGTTATTTTCTGTGATTTTGATGGCACCATCACCCTTTCGGACAATATTGTAGCGATTATGAAGCATTTTAAGCCTGAAGGTATTGAAGCGATTATGAAAGATACGATTGAACAGCGAATTTCCCTCCGTGAAGGTGTTGGAGCGATGTTCGCACTGTTGCCTTCTTCACAGAAAGACGAGATTGTGGAATTTGTACTTGGACAGGCTGGGATCCGAGAAGGGTTCAGCGAATTTCTTGCATACGTTCGAGACGAGGGCATTGAATTCAATGTCACCAGCGGCGGAATGGACTTTTTTATCGCGCCTTTGCTTGCTCCATTCGATATTCCAAAGGATCACATTTATTGCAACGGGGCGGATTTCACAGATGAATTCATCCGTATTGAATGGCCTAACCCATGTCAGCCTCCTTGCGAGAACGGCTGCGGCATGTGTAAAACGACGGTAATTCGTACATTCCCTGAAGAACAATATAATCGTATCCTTATTGGCGACAGTTTGACTGATTTTGAAGGTGCCAAAATCGCCGATCTCGTCTATTCCCGTTCCATCCTGACGGATAAGTGTATCGAACTCGGTGTAGATCATGTCCCATTCACGACCTTTTACGATATTATGGAAGATATGAAACAGAAGCAAACACAAGGAGTGCTGTAAAGATGGGTTTTGAAAAGATTACATTGGAACACAAACGTCAGGTGCTTGACGAGCTGGCTGATATCAAAGCGCTGTTTGCCAACCGTAACTGGTTCCCTGGAACAAGTGGCAACCTGTCGATGCGTGTGGGCGACTTCGATCCGGAGCAATTTTACTTTGCGGTTACAGCTTCGGGCAAAGACAAATCTCTCCGCACACCGGAAGATTTTCTGTTTGTGGACAAGCATGGCAAAGCCATTGAGAATACAACCCTGAAGCCGAGCGCTGAAACGTTGATTCACTGCGAAATCTATCGTTTAACCGGCTGTGGCGCCGTGTTCCATGTGCATACCGTATTTAACAACCTGATCAGTGAGTTCTTTGGAGCAGATGGACACGTACCGATTCAAGGAATCGAATTGATCAAAGCTTTTAACATCTGGGAAGAAAATGCGGAGATTCGTGTACCGATTCTACCTAACTTCGCGGACATTCCATCCATCGCTGAATTGGTACCAGATGTACTTGACGCTAACGTACCGGGAATTTTACTGCGTAATCACGGTATTTATGCGTGGGGTAAAGATGCTTTTGAAGCGAAACGTCATCTGGAAGCGTTCGAGTTCCTGTTCGAAGTGATGTACCGTCAACTTCTACTCAAGGGTGCTACGAAATAGCAATCATTCCATTCAAAATTAAGACTGCATAAAAAACACGCCAAGGCTGGTTTACATAGCCCCTGGCGTGTTTTTGGTTTATAGAAAATTCCCGTTTTCCAATACCGTTTGTGTACAGCTGTGAATGAATCCTACAGTCGATCATCCTGATCCTTGAATAAAAAGAGGCTGTCTGCTTCCTCATCATTCCGATGAATCGCACTATTCGCACTCGCCCCACGCTGCTTGCCGAACAACAGCTTCAGACCGCCAAAAATAAGCAGTAAGGAAACAATGACCGTATTCACATACGAACGAATCTCGTACGTCATAAATACATTGGGGAACATCTCATTTAGCTGTGGAATGACCAACCGGATGACCAGATAATACAGACCCAACGCTGCAATACCGAATCCAATCAGTCGCTGGTGACGAGCCCAATCCTTAAAAATGGGTTGATCGGTCAGCGGTTCACGGCCGTAACGACTCGAGCACTGGAGTCCGTCAAAGAAACTATAGAACCAGATCAACGGGATCATAAACAAAAATACCGATAAGCGAAGCAGGTCCAGAATATAAATGCTGCCGAGAAACAGGAACATCAATTGCATGCCTCTTTTTTGCAGTCCCAGATACAGATGACCCGCACCCGGAAAAGCCGATAACAGCGTTGCAAGCACTTTACTGCGTCGTCCCGATGCCCTGCCCATCTCCAGTTCCTCGAACAAGGTCCGATCCTGCAACACCTCACCTGCCTGCTTGCGATGGACGTGCTGTACTGCATCAAACATGCAGTACACCCAAATGACAGGCAGAATGAGCAAGAACATCAGAAATACGGATTCATTCGTAATGGAAGCTACAAAAACCATCATGGCAAATGAACCGAAGAACGCGATCAGGAACGATAAACCGCGATGTAACAATCCGAGATGGAGATGTCCCAAACCTGGAACAAACGAAAGCAAAATCGTGAAGAATCGTTCACTATCACTACCTTTTCTATAGAGCGGTTGACCATACTGCCCTTGGGGGCTGCCATACTCACCGCCTTGATGCTGATGTATTCCTTCTTGGTCCATCTCCATCTGTCCAAGGTGGCCTTCCTGATCAGCGTATTCTCCCTGATATGCTGCCCCTTGATGTGGTCCACTGTATTGTGCGCCATATCCATGGTAGCGGGCATTACTTGGAGATGGCGCACGGAGCAGAACGATAATCATATCCAGCATGCTGACACACCAGAAGAATATGGCACCCACGGCCCCAAGAATCATTAATTCCCTTTCTCTCACCAGCATGGCCAGCATAAACGAACCAACAGCTGTCCCAAAAAAGAGTAATGGATAGATTACAGCTCTGGCAGGCCGACCCCAATAGAGAAAGCCCAGACCCGGTATCAGGTTTAATAGGAATGCAAGTAATTTGTTACGATCTGATTGCACAGTCGTCATCCTTTCTTTTCAGGCAATGCGAAACAATTTATGGTCTAGGCTTGAAGTGATCCAGCCAGGAAGTGGCTGCTTCCGTCCATTTTTCCGTAAATGACCCCCTGTGATCACCGTCCTGGAACTTATGATAAGGCGCTACCTTGTCAAACAGTCCCGAGGAGAGGAAGATTAACGTCAGACAAGCCGCTACCGCATAATGAAATACCTTGTGATCCAGCCAGAGCCGGCTTCGTCCTGAACGCGATTTGCGCTTTGGCTTGGAGGGTTGCATATCCTTAATTTGATTCATGACCGAATCGGCGAAGCCTGCCGGGTCCTTCAGTTGTGGCAACTCCCGATGAATGCCGAGTGCTTCCAGATAGTTGTCCATCGCTTCTGGAACGTCCATAAGCACTTGTTCCATCATAGTTGCCTCGTTTGCTGTCATTCGGCCTTCAATATAATCAGTCCATTCCTGGACGGTATACATCCTTTTATTCCTCACGCCACTCATCCTCCTTCCAATGATTTCGAATCCACTGCCGGGCACGATACAGACGGGACTCCACGGTTTTCACTGCCACCTGTGCATCACGGGCAATCTGCTCATAATTTTTTTCGCTTAAGTAATACGCAGTAATAATATCCCTGTGCTGGGCAGGCAGCTGGTTGATTCGCTCGCGCAACTTCTCCTGACGCTCTTCACGCACGAGGCGGGCAAGAACATCTTCTTCGCGACCGGGCATGTTCATTATTTTTTCTTCTCCGCCCAGATCCTCAGCGCTTCGTCTGCCCAGCTTGCGTTTGGCATCAATTGCTTTGTGAAAAGCAATTCGGGTTAACCACGTTTTGAAACCTTCGGATCGGTAATCGGGGAGAGATTTAACCATTTGAATGAACGCCTCCTGCGCTGCATCCTGTGCTTCCTGATCGTTTCGCAATACGGAATAGGCCACATGGTACACATGCTGGCTGTACTTTTCGATCAACAAGCGCATCTGGGATGTATCGCCTTGACGGATTTGTTCGATTAAGCGCGCTTCATCAATGACTCTCCCCTCCTCTCCACTACAATAGACGACAACTTGTTTGTTGACCCCTGCGTATTCATTCAATTTTTTATAAAAAGGTTGTGCATTGCCTGAAAAGGTCAGTTTCTTCGGGAATTTAACATGTCTAAATTAACATCTCTATAATCTAAAAAAACAGGCTCAGAATATCTTCTGGCCTGTTTTTGGTTATGCTGAATGAAATTATTGATTAATTTACTAACATGGATATTAACGTCCTCCGTTACGGAACCGCTGCGTATATGCCTTGGCATCCTGCACATTTTTCACGCGGTTACGACTCCATTCAAGCAGAATTCGGTCTATATAGCGGAAATGGACTTTACCAGCAAACACCGCTTCCTTCAATGCCATGAGAATAAGTTCCTCCTGATAGCGATCCTGATCCAGCCAGCTGGATATGGTCTCGCATTCCATCGGGGACAGCGGGCGACCAAACTCTTTTTCAAAAATAGAGAACATGTTTCGTTCTTCCTCTTCTTTTTGAACACTGTTCGAATCCGGTCGCAATGCATTACTGTCCAGCTGCTGCTTACGGGCAACGGCCATATCCTCTGCTGTGCATCCAGCCAGCTTGGCATATAATCCGTGCAGATCATAACGTTCATACTGAATGTCGCGCTCTTCATCCCGATGCTCATCAATGTGAATGTACCCGTCTCGCATGAGACGTTGCAGCATTCTTGCTATGCCTTCCGGGGCAAGCCCCATACGGGTAGCAAGCTCTTCAAGCGTAGGGAACTCATTAAATTCGACTTGCCTGAATCCAAACAATTGAATCAGCAGAAGAACCTCTGCGTCACTTAACCCGAGCTGATGATAGTAGCGCAATATAGCATACGGGAGCTGCGCTGTCCCTGATGCCATACCGTAAGCCGCCCCATTCAACCAGGCTTTGGAGCCGATTTCTTCCATGGACTCGCGGTTAAGCATTAAGGATACAGACGGTAGAGCATACGTGGGAATGCAATCGTTTCACGTACATGATCCAATCCACAGATCCATGCTACCGTCCGCTCCAATCCCAGACCGAAGCCGGAGTGAGGAACCGATCCGTATTTACGAAGGTCCAGATACCACTGATAAGCCTCTTCCGACAATTGATGCTCATCAAAGCGCTGCTGCATCAGTTCCGGATCATCAATCCGCTGGGAACCCCCAATAATCTCTCCGTATCCTTCTGGTGCGATCATGTCTGCACAGAGGACCACTTCAGGACGATTTGGATCAGGTTTCATGTAAAACGCCTTGATTCCAGCCGGATAATGTGTGATAAAGACCGGTGTATCATATTTCTCGGCAATTGCCGTTTCATGCGGAGCACCGAAGTCTTCTCCCCAAGGAATATCGAAGCCTTGTCCATTCAGGAACTCAATCGCTTCATCATACGTAATGCGCGGGAACGGAGCAACAATGTTCTCAAGCTTGGATACATCACGTCCGATGGACTCCAGTTCAGCACGGCAGTTTTTCAGAACCGTTTGAACCACGTGAGCAATAAACTTCTCTTGCACCCGCAGGCTCTCCTCGTGATCCACAAAAGCCATCTCCGGCTCAATCATCCAGAACTCGATCAGGTGACGACGTGTTTTGGATTTCTCAGCACGGAATGTAGGGCCGAAGGAATACACTTTACCCAGTGCCATCGCCGCAGCTTCCATATAGAGCTGTCCACTTTGTGTCAGGTAAGCATCTTCATCAAAGTATTTGATGTGGAACAGGTTCGTTGTTCCTTCAGCAGATGAAGGGGTAAGAATCGGAGGATCAACCTGTGTGAATCCGTTACCATCAAAGAACTGCTGAACAGCGCGGATAATCTCCGCA
Source organism: Paenibacillus vandeheii (assembly GCF_030433635.1). Lineage (NCBI taxonomy): Bacteria > Bacillati > Bacillota > Bacilli > Caryophanales > Paenibacillaceae > Paenibacillus > Paenibacillus vandeheii. The sequence continues at coordinate 232,378 of NZ_JAROCD010000005.1, read as the reverse complement.
CGAATAACCATAATCGCACGTTGTTTCGTCGAACGCAGCCACAGATGGCGATGATCCATCAGGAAGTCTACCCCATGCTCTTTCGGAGTAATTGGATAATTTTCAGTCAGATGGATAATTTCCACGCCAGTAACCGTCATCTCATAACCAGATGCACTGCGTGGCTCTTCGCGGATAATACCTGTTACATACAATGAACTTTCTTGAGTCAGGCTCTTGGCTGCATTCCAGATATCTTCGCTGACTTCACTCTTAACCACTACCCCTTGAATATATCCGGTTCCATCACGCAGTTGCAAAAATTGAATTTTGCCGCTGGAACGTTTGTTGTTAATCCAGGCGCCGATCTTAACCGTCTCGCCCACATGCTCACTCACATTACGAATTACACAATCCGTACTCATGCACATATCTCTCCTTGGAATCCTGAATTTGAAAATGCAGCGGGCAGGCATATGCCTGTCCCCTGCACTTCCTTGTCATGCTATATTCACTTTACAATTAGATTACAGAGAATTCAATACGATTCGATGTGTATCTCTTGCAATTACCAATTCTTCGTTCGTAGGAACGACGAGAACGTCCACTTTGGAATTCGCGGTTGTGATACGACGTGGTTCTCCCGAGCGAATCGCATTCAGCGCTTCATCCAGTTCAACGCCCAGGTACGTGAGCTGCTCACATACTTTTTGGCGAAGAACAACGGAATTTTCACCTACACCAGCCGTAAATACAATCACGTCTACACCGTTCATTGCTGCTGCATAAGAACCGATGTATTTACGCAGACGGTATTCATACATCTCGAATGCAAGCGTGGAGTTGGCATCGCCAGCCTCCATACCCTCCGTGATTTCACGCATGTCGCTGCTGATGCCGGAGATTGCAAGAAGTCCGCTATGTTTGTTCAACATGGAGTTTACTTCGCTCACGCTTAGTTCTTCCTTGTTCATAACATAAGGTACAATTGCCGGATCAAGGTCACCACTACGTGTTCCCATCATCAATCCTTCGAGTGGAGTCATCCCCATGGAAGTATCTACGGATACGCCGCCCTGCACAGCAGTTACGCTACCACCATTACCGACGTGGCATGTGATGATCTTCAGATCTTCCAATGGACGATCCAGGTATTCAGCTGCTGCCTTGCTTACGTAATCATGGGAAGTACCATGTGCGCCATAGCGACGAACCTTATACTTTTTGTAAAGCACACGTGGAATGGCATACAGATATGCTTTTTCCGGCATCGTTTGATGGAAAGCCGTATCAAAGACCATGACCTGTGGTACGCCCGGCATATTCGCTTCAGCCGCACGAATACCCATCATTGCTGCAGGGTTATGCAGTGGAGCCAGATCGAAAAGGCGGCGGATTTCTGCTTTGGAAGCAGTATCGACCAAGGCCGATTCCTTAAATGCTTCACCACCATGAACCACACGATGTCCAACAGCCTGGATTTCATCCACAGAACCGAGCACACCGTTTTCTTTGTCTGTCAGGATGTCAATAACTTTACGAATCGCTGTTGTATGTTCCAAAATTTCGCTAACTTCGGTAACATCCTCACGGCCCGTTGGTTTATGTGTCAGAATGGAAGAATCCATCCCGATCCGTTCTACCAGACCTTTTGCCAATACGGATTCATCCGTCATGTTATACAATTGATATTTGAGCGAGGAACTCCCCGCATTAATTACGAGTACTTTCACAGCCGGTCACCATCCTTGTCGTACTTGAAGAATCCTTCGCCTGTTTTGACACCCAGGTGTCCTGCACGCACCATTTTTTTCAGGACCGTGGAAGGACGATATTTCAACTCACCGAATTCACGGAACATTCTTTCGAGTGCAGCTTCTACCGAATCCAGTCCGAAACGGTCTGCCATCTCAAGTGGTCCGTGCTGGAAGTTATATCCGATACGCATAGCGTCATCAATATCTTCAGCGGAAGCGACACCTTCCTGCAATACATGCAGTGCTTCGTTTATCAAAAGACAGATCAGTCTGGACGTAACAAATCCAGGCGATTCATAGATCATAACGCCTTTTTTGTCTGCTACTTCTTCCACAAAACGTCTAGTTTCTTCAAATGTGGAATCTGAGGTTTTCAGACCACGAATAATCTCTACAAGATCAACCCGGGAAACCGGGTGAATAAAGTGCATACCAATAACACGCTCTGGGAATTTGGTCGAGCTTGCAAGCTCAGTCAAACTCAGCGTGGATGTATTACTTGCAAGAATAACGTTGCTTGGGCAAACTTGGTCGAGTTGACTAAATACCGCTTTTTTCGCGTCCAGATCTTCGGAAATGGTCTCAATAACCATATCGCAAGATCCGAGTTCAGCCAAATGAGCAACTTTGGTAATACGGGAGAGAATCAACTTCTTCTCCGCTTTCGTAATAGCCCATTTCTCCAGTTGTTTGTCAAGATTGGTCTCAATCATGTTATATGCATGATCCAGCTTCTCCGTCGTATGCTCCACCAGAAGCACATCAAGTCCTTTGGCTGCAAGCATCTGGGAAATACCTTGTCCCATCGTGCCGCCGCCGACAACTCCTATCTTTTTGAAAAACATGGTTCTGCTCCATCCTTTCGGTTCTCTATTTCTCTATTGTACCCTGTTCGCCGAAAATTACAAATTTCGACCCAACATATAATAATATCTTAGCACGAGTGAAATGTAAAAAAAAATAACCGACATAAATAAATTATGCCGGTAGAAGGGCGCTGTCACGAAATTGACAACGAAATTGATCGCCAGACAACACTTCTTCCCTGAGCAGCGTGTCAAGGGAATTGTCGAATATTGTCCGCTGTTCTTCAAGCAATTGTTTGGTCTGTTCCATCAGGTCTTGCAGGATCAATTTGTTCTCCCGCATCAATTCTTCCGTCGTTACCATATCCATATTAACAATACCCAACGAAGTAAGTCCGGAAGCCATCATCGTCTGTACCACATTCGTTGCTTGTTCAAAGTCATTACGTGATCCTGTACTGCGTCCACCGTAATACATTTCCTCTGCTGCCGCACCACCGAGGGCAATCATGATCTGCTCTTCCAGGAAACGCTTTGTGTACAGAAATTGTTCTTGCTGCGGGTTATGACGTACATATCCCAGTGCCTGTCCACGCGGACTGAGTGCCACCTGACTCACACTGCCAGGACGAACCAGTTCAGCCATAATGGCATGTCCCAATTCATGAATAGCCACTCTTTTTTTCTCTTCCACGCTGGATTCGCGGTCCGTCTTCTCACCCATCATTACTTTATCAATTGCAAGGGACAGATGACGCTGTTCAATGTTGAGCAGCCCGTCTCTCATCGCATAAATTGCAGCTTCGTTCATCACACTTTCCAGCTGTGCTCCAGAGAAGCCATAGGATTCTTCGGCTGTCTTCTCAAGATTTACCCCTTCCAGAAGAGGCTTATTGACTGCATGCAGCTCCAATATGTGTTTTCTGCCTTTTTTATCCGGCAAGTCCACCTGAATATGACGGTCAAAACGTCCTGGACGCGTCAGCGCGCTATCCAGCATTTCTTTTCGGTTTGTAGCAGCGATCACGAGTATTCGCGGTGTTTCGGAAGAGTAGATGCCATCCATTTCCGTCAACAGCTGATTCAGCGTCTGATCATATTCACGCTGTTGTCCACCTTCCCGTTTTCCACCGATCACATCAATTTCATCGATAAATATAATAGCATTTTCTTTATTTTCTTTTGCAGCACGAGTTCTCGCATCCCGAAACAAATCCCGTATTCTGCCGGCACCCACACCGACATACATTTCAACAAACTCACTGCCTGAAGCAGCTACAAAAACAGAGTCGGTATAATGAGCAGCAGCTTTGGCCATCAAGGTTTTACCTGTTCCTGGAGGACCTGTGAGCAGGATCCCTTTCAAAGGACGAATACCAAACTTCTGAATTTCCTCATGTCGAATGAGAAAATCAAGCGCTTCCCGCAGCTCCTGCTTCGCACTTTCCTGACCGCCAATTTCTTCAAAAGTCAGCTTGGACGGTCCTTTTTTCTTGCGTTTGCGTTCCTGACCCGCACCCACCGTAATTCCACCACGCATTTGCATCATGAGCAGCAAAGCTCCCACAATCATTGCAGCGATCAGAATGGGAATCATGTTTACACCGATAAAAGCGAGAAAGATAATTAATACGGGTACAAATCCAATGGCAATTTCTTTCGTCCATTTAGGCATTTGGCCACACTCCTATCTGACCGGGCACACGCGGCAGAATAATAAACTTGCTGGCATCTCCATCTCTGAGGCTGACATATACATTATTGTCATCCATGGCTGTGTTTACCTTGATCCCATTCGTAGCCATTTTAGACAAGGTTGGTGTAATCTCGGTGTATTGTTTGCTCTCCATAGCCTGAGCTACGGTAAACATGGCGCTACCCCACCAGCTTTCCAGCGCTTCGTTGGAATGATCCACGACATCCAGCTTCAACGAACGAGTGCCAATCAGGGTTTGTCCTTCTTTGTGAATATATTGTACCAACCTGCCCAAATCAACATCCGGCTGCAGATCGAGTTTCAACTGTACATCATTGCGGTTAATAGTTAATTGTACATCATTGACTCCATCGTACTGGGTAACCATCTTTTCAATTGGGCTTTGCACAGCCACATGACGATACACAAACCAACCTCCAAACAACACAACGGCTGAAATGACGGCAGTCAGAGCAATAGGCAATACTTTTATCTTCAAGTGAGTTACCCCTCCTAAAATTTGGCCCATTCTATAGCATGTAGGCAAGAATATGAATATGTGTACGTAAAGTCCTGTGATGCGTTTAACAGGATTTATTTGTGTTTGATGTATCCTTGAATACATATTTGAGTATATCACATCGTATATACAATATCTAAGGCGAAAATATGAATAAATTATTAATTTTAACTATTCAAATCCAAAATGATCAAGAAAACACGTCAAAGAACCGGTCCAGTCGGGTTTCCGTCTGCCGGTTCTTTACTGTATTCTTTTTAGAAAATAGTACGTCTGCTGATTCTAGCTATTCGGAATCGTATAGACTAGGTCAACCTGTTCCCCGTTACTAAAGCGGTAAAAGCGATAATAATTGTGAGTAGCATCGTTATAATATACTTGCCATACATAGATTCCATTCACAACACCTGGCATGATTCGTTTGATCTCCCCGCCTGGAACTTCAGAGCTGAACCGATTTCGAATCTGTGCTTCAGACATGCCGTTCTTCAGCAGTTCACTGTGCACCGCATTGGTCCCTGTCACAGGCTTGTTATTTTCATCAAACTTGATCCACACCAATACATCCTGGTTATCCTTATTTTTACCGATCAGGGTCCAGTATATGTTGTCTCCGCCGTCTTTTTGCCCCCAGACATACTTACGCAGGTCTTCGTGTGACGTAATCCCGACCTGTTCCTGGGCCACCTGTATGGCCAACGCCTCTTCCTTGCGCTGATCCTGGGTAACATAGACATAATAACGCTGAAGTCCAAACAGAATCAGAACCAGGAGCAGCAGCGAAATCCATATCCACTTCTTTTTTTTCTTCAAAAGCCGAACTTCCTTTCCCTATGACGATGCTGTCCTTGGAATTAACGGGCAAGCAGACCGTCAAATGCCAGTTGAGACTCACGCAAAATACGCTCTTCATCCATCGTAAGACATTCGCCATGTTTAACCACTTGTTTACCATCCACCCACACATGCTCTACATCTTTGGCTGATGCAGAGTATATGGTATGGGAAATCAGATCCGTATGCGGATAGAAATGGGCTTGTTCAATATTCAAGGCGATGAAGTCAGCCTTCATGCCTGTTTGCAGTGCTCCTGTATTGTTCAGGAATATGGATTTGGCACCATACGAAGTTCCAAGCAGAAGTGCTTCCCCTGCTGGCACTGCGGTAGGGTCACCGGACACACCTTTGTGAATCAAAGCAGCAAGTCTCATCTCTTCAAACATATCGAGGTTATTGTTACTTGCTGGTCCATCTGTTCCGAGGGACACGGTCACCCCTGCTTTCAGCAGATCAGGTACTCGTGCAACACCCGAAGCCAATTTCAGGTTACTGCCTGGATTGTGGGAAACTGCTACATCATGTCGTGCAAGAATTTCGATCTCCTCATCATTCAGATGTACCGCATGTGCAACCAGAGATGGACGGGAGAAAAATCCTAGCTTCTCCAGATGTGCAACCGGACGCAGACCGTAGTCAGCCACGTTCTGTTCCACTTCACGAAGCGTTTCAGACATATGCGTATGCAAAGGCAGATTCAGGTCATGAGCAACCTGTACCAGCTTCTCTATGTAATCCGGAGGGCAAGTGTAGGGAGCATGTGGAGAAATTACGGTTGTAATTCTTCCGTCTGCTTGTCCATTCCATTGACGGGCAAATGCTGCGGATTCTTCCAGCTTGCGCTGTTGTTCTTCCGCTGAGCAAAGTCCGATTACCCCACGTGCCAGAGCAGCACGAACGCCGGATTGTTCCACCACTTTTGCAACCTGATCCATATGATCATACATATCCAGGAATGCTGTTGTTCCACCTTTCAACATTTCAAGTACGGAAAGTGATGTGCCCCAATATACGTCTTCAGACGTCATTTTGGCTTCCATTGGCCACATTTTCTCCTGCAACCATACTTGTAATGCCAAATCATCTCCATGACCTCTCAGAAGCGACATGGCTGCGTGACCATGCGTATTGATCAGACCCGGCAAGAAGAGCAGTCCTTTTCCGTCCACCTTTGTCAGACTTTCGTCTCCTTCCGGCAAAGTCTCACCAATATGCACAATCTTGTCATTCTCGACAACCATATAACCTTGAACCACTTTCCAATTCGTGCCCTCACTGACGGCAAATTTGCCGTTGTGAATTACCCATCTATTTGTCGTCATCTTCCTCGTCGTCCTTTCCGTTCTCCAAATAATAAGCAAGGCTAAGCAGATCCGTCGTAAAATCGGCATGATGAATGCGAATATGCGGCGGGGTCTTCAGGATCGTTGGCGCAAAATTCAGAATCGCTTCAATTCCTGACTCAATCAACTGATCGGCAACATTTTGGGCTTCCGTATCCGGAACCGTGATAATCCCTATACGAATGTTATCTTTTTTGACCGAATCCGTTAATTCATTCATCGGTTGCACCGTCAGACTGTTGATTTGACTTCCAATCTTCGGACCGTAGGCATCAAATACAGCGACAATTTTCATGTTGTCTTTGAGGTAGGCATTGTAATTGGATAAGGCGTGTCCTAAATTACCTGCTCCGACAAGAGCTACATTGATCTGCTGGTCTATTTTCAGAATATGGCGGATCTTCTCGATGAGATATGAAACGTCATATCCGATCCCTTTACGACCAAAGTCACCGAAGTAAGCCAGGTCTTTACGAATCTGAGCCGGATTCAAATCCAGTCTCAATCCAAGTTCTTGTGAAGAAACCGTATTGACTTCGCGCTGATGCAGTTCATTCAAATAACGCAAGTAAACAGGCAATCTTCGCACCACGGCTTCCGAAATTTTATCTGATTTCATTCATTGCTCCCCCTTACCAAGGCCACGATAGATAGATGAAAAGATGAGCACCCTGTCTAAAACGATGCAAAAAGATGACTGAATTAAACAGGATGCTCTTTGTTATATAATGGATAATTGCTTAAATTACTTCTTTAATCGCTTTACTCACTATTCATGAAACGAATGAATGATATTGCTCAATTTTACCGCCAATTAGTGGCTTCATGCAATCATATAAGCTACAGAGCATAGCTGTTATTGCTGTTCATCGGTTGGTCTCTCAAGCCATTCCGAAATGCGAGGAACCATCTGCTCTGTGAGCATGTGTTCCATTTTGGGACCTGGTAATGAATATAAAAAGTACTTGCCATAATATGCTTCAATGACACGTGTATCGTATACAATCACAATACCTCTGTCTTTGCCCGTACGAACCAGTCTGCCGAATCCCTGTTTGAAGCGGATAACGGCTTGCGGCACGGACAGCTTCATAAACGGATTTTTCTTCTGTTGCTGCAAAAGCTCACTCTTCGCTTCAACTAATGGGTGATTTGGTGGCTGGAACGGCAGTCTGACAATCGCAAGACAGGTCAGAGCCTCTCCAGGAATGTCCACTCCTTCCCAGAAGCTGCTTGTGCCAAGAAGTACAGTTGCTTTCGCATCTTGGAAGCGGCGTGTAAGCTTGGAACGGCTGCCGCTGTCCACCCCTTGCCCGAGCAAAGAGATATCATTACCTGACAAGGCCTCCTTAAGCGGGTCATAGACCTGGCGCAGCATGCGGTAGGAGGTGAACAACACCATCATGCGTCCACGAGTCGCGATAGCCGTTTCCGCGAGCGAATGCACGAGCATATCCACAAAGTGGGCATCACCTACACTGCCCTTCACACTTGGGAAATCACGCGGAATGACGAGCAGGGCCTGTTCGCGATAGTTGAATGGTGACGGCAGCATGGATGTCAACAAGCGGTTATTCTCGGCAGCTTCCTGCAAGCCAAGCTGTTCGATCATGAATTGAAATGACTTGTCAACGGAGAGCGTAGCCGATGTAAGCACAACGCTTTTCTTTTTATCAAAGAACATATCCTTCAATTGCGCACTGACATCGACAGGAACGGCATAGAGCTGCAGTGATTTACTGCGGAACTGGCCGCTAGCCTCCATCCAGTACACGGTATTGGCATCATCCATTCGCATGAAGAAACGCAGATTATCCTTGATCGTTGCCAAGTCCTTGAGCAGTCCTGAGATATCCGTAATCAGACTATCGGACTGATAATCATCCTGATCTTCTTTCACTTCAAGCAGCAGCTTGTCGCCTTTACGAATCAAATCACCTAGGGTTACATAGATTTGGTTTTCTACGTCCTGCAATTCCTGCCATTTGGCCGGTTTTTGCGAAGGCTTCAGTCTAAGTGAAAATTGTCCAGTCTCGCCTGGAGAAGCATCGCTACGTTCAGGCAGCAGGCCAAACAGTGTATCGCTTAGTCGATCCCATATCTCCTTAACTTCAACGGCAAGCGGGAACATCTGATCAATCATGGAGCCCCACTGTACCGAATTTTCATGACCCGACAGTTGAGAACGAAGCATCGGAAGTTGGCCATTACGGCTATCTTTAAACAGTCGGGTCAATGTATGAACCAACGTAAAATATTTCATGTGAAGACCAAGATGCTTACCTGCTACATCCTCCAGATGATGTGCCTCATCAATGACAAGACTTTCGTAGGCTGGCAGCAGCTGATGTGCTGCTTTGACATCCGTAAACAATTTCGAATGATTCGTTATGACGATATCGGACAGCCCGGCTTCATGTTTGGCCCGATGATAGAAACATTTACGGAACCAAGGACAGGAGCGTCCAAGACAGGATTCAGACTCACTCTGTACCGTCTCCCAGAAGTCTCCACCGCGCCCGCTTAGATTAAGCTCCTCGTCGTCTCCAGTCTCCGTCTGGGTAAGCCAGACAATCATCTGAGCTGCTGTAAAATAATCCTCTTTCGGTGTAGCGAATTCACGTTTATTGATTTTATGCTCAAACTTACGCAGACACAGATAGTGCCCACGTCCTTTGAACACCGCTGCCTTGAACGGGAACGGAACCACTTGGGTCAGCATAGGAATATCCCGCTCTCTCAATTGCTCCTGCAGGTTGATGGTATGTGTGCTGACCATGACTTTCTGTTCCTGTTTCACACTTTCATAGATAGCAGGCAACAAATAACCAAGCGATTTGCCTGTACCCGTTCCAGCTTCAATCAATAGATGCTTCTCTTCATCCAACGCTTGTCGTACACTGCTGAACATCTGAGTCTGCGCCTCGCGCTCCTCATAATGGTCCAGCGTCTCCTTCAGGTTATCTCTAACCTGATCCATAAACTGCTCAAAACTTACGTTTTCCAGCGGGTTACCCTCCCGCTCATCACGTGGTGAACCTATATCAGTCCAGTCACTCACGTTCAGGGCGAGCTGGCGATAATACGTATGACCATCCAGGTCCTGAATCGGCTCTGATTCCTTCTCAGTACGCATTCCGTCGAAGAACCAACCCAAGTCGCTATCTTCTGGCGCAAACAGATCACTGAGGCGCTGAATCGTGATCAGAGGCAATGCACGCAGCTCATCGAGACACTTCAGTAATACAAAAGCTGTCGCAAGAGCATCACTGTCTGCCTGATGAGGGCGGTCATGCTGAAATCCGAATTCTGAAGACACATATCCGAGTTGATAAGAGCCCAGTGATGGGAACGTGATCTTCAGGAAATCAATCGTATCCAGAATACGTCCGGTGAACGGCAGGTAACCGCAGCGATCGAGTGCATTTTGAAGAAAGTGAAAATCAAAAGCAACGTTGTGCCCAACAAGAACCACATCGTCGAGCAGCGGAACCATCTCCATCATCATCTCTTCCAATGATGGAGCATCCGCTACATCTTCATCAGTAATACCGGTTAACCCCGTAATAAACGGAGGAATCGGTACACCTGGGTTCACATAAGAACTATATATTTGAGTTATGCTGTAGTCATGATCTATGATGGCAAGTCCGGCTTGTATAATCTCACCGTCGGACTGCGTGCCGGTTGTTTCGAAATCCAATACGGCAAATTTCATTGCAATGTACGGTCCCTTCCATTCCAGTCTATGTTACAGCATAGCAAAAAAAAGGGCATTTGAAAATTAACTGACAAAAAAGGCGGTGTCCCCTCCGCTATGCCAGAGGAGGGAACACCGTCTTTATGCCGCCGAATGGCCCTTAATTTAAGGCTGTCAGCTGATTTGCATATTGCAATTTTCCGCTGTTTAATCGACAGGCTTCCATGTTATACAGCGGTTCGGTCAACGTCGGGTCATACTGAAGCGCCTGCGCAAATAGTGAACATGCACCTTCAGGATTCGCGAGTTTAGCCTCAATACAGCCCAGGACGTTACATACCAGTCCCTTCAATCTCGGCGAACCGTTCAGATGCATAATCCGCTGCAAGTGTATTCCAGCTTCCTCGGTTTGTTCCAGGTTAAGTTGAGCAAGAGCCAGGTAAAATCGAGTCAATGCACTTTCCGGATAGTCGGTCACAACCCTGGAAAATTGCATAATAGCCTGCGGGTACATTTGCAGTTTGAAATAACCCTGACCGCGACTGAAACACTCTAGATGCAGTTCTGGCAGTGCGGTAACAGCTTCCTGTTCAGGCTCAAGGGAGGCGGGCTTATCTTTATCCAATTCCCGTTCCCTTACCTGGCTCATTTTTTCTTCAAACATCAGCCACTCATCAATCATCCCGTCACTCATCCGCTTAAGCAAATTCCACTTTTGCAGCAATTCCTGTTTGTTTAGGCCTTCAGCAGAAGGGTAGCGCTTGATAATTTCATCTAACATGTCGTTCATTTCTGCGAAAACATGCTGGAACATCGATGCATCCCCACCCTTGAAAAAATGGATTAGTGCAGTGACCTGTACTCATTTTTTGTAGAATGGGTCGATTTCATTCCCCTTACCAGTCGATTACATAATCGTCGCATGAACTTCGTGCTTCATCGTTTGCACAGGTTTATTCTGTCCATCCACAAATACAACTGTAGGTTTGTGATTATTTGCCTCTTCTTGAGACATCATTGCATATGAAATGATAATGACGGTATCGCCAGGTTGAACCAGACGGGCTGCTGCTCCATTCAAACAGATGACTCCACTTCCACGTGGTCCTGGAATGACATAGGTTTCCAGACGGGCACCATTGTTGTTATTCACAATTTGTACTTTCTCATTTTCCATTAGATCAGAAGTTTCCATCAGATCTTCATCAATGGTAATGCTACCCACATAGTTCAGGTTTGCTTCTGTAACGGTTGCCCGGTGAATTTTGGATTTCATTAGTGTTCTAAACATGGGACAGCACCTCCGATTTTTGCAGTCTAATATTGTCAATCAATCTGGTTTTGCCGAATTTTACTGCAAGTGCGATCAGCAGATCGTCCCGGCCATGAACTTTTTCCTGATCCGCAAGTGGCTCCAAACTTGGAAAAGCCTGAATTTCAGCATAATCAATCACGGCCATTGGTGAACGTTCAATGTTCTGGCGCAATATGCCGCGGATATCCGCTGCTGTCATCGCCGTCCCTGCATCTACAGCTTCCTGTGCCACACGCAGTGCCTTGGACAGAACAAGAGCTTCCTGACGTTGTTCGGTGCTGAGGTACACGTTGCGAGAACTAAGCGCCAAACCATCACTTTCACGGACAATAGGACAAGGTACAATCTCTACTGCCATGTTCAAATCGTTAACCATCTGTTGGATCACAGCAACCTGCTGTGCGTCCTTCATACCAAAAAATGCACGCTGCGGTTGTACAATATTAAACAGCTTCGAAACGACTGTAGTCACTCCGTCAAAATGACCCGGACGGGAAGCACCGCATAAGCGATCCGTTAAACGGGAAACCGATACGGTCGTTTGTGTAGGCTGTGGATACATCTCTTCAACAGAGGGAATAAATACGATATCCACTCCTTTTGCACGTGCTGTTTCCACATCTCTGGCTTCATCCCTGGGGTAACTGTCAAAGTCTTCATTGGGACCGAATTGAATCGGATTTACAAATATGCTCAAAACCACGATATCACTTTGTTGTTTGGCCGCATGCATCAAACTTGCATGGCCTTCATGAAGAAATCCCATCGTAGGCACAAGTCCTACAACCGACTCTCTGGACTGAATCGACTGACGCTGCAAGCTAAGTTCTTGTCTTAATTCTGCGATTGTCCGTATCACTTTCATACGCTGGTCTCCACCTTTTCTTTACGTTGTCCGTACAGTTGATCTAGAACGCCGTCAGCAGCGGTAAATACATGCTCTTCGGCCGGGAACGAACGGTCCTTAACTTCTTTCACATAGGATTCAATGCTATTGCGAATCAATGTACCTACGTCTCCATACGTTTTGACAAAGCGTTTTGGCGTGTATGGGGAAGCATACTGAACCACATCATGGAATACCAGTACCTGACCATCACATCCTCTGCCTGCGCCTATACCAATCGTAGGAATAGTCAGTTCTTCCGAGATCGCTCTTGCCACTTCTTCAGTGACCAATTCCAGTACAATGCCGAAAGCTCCGGCCGCTTCAAGCGCCTTGGCCTCGTCCAAGAGACGTCTGGCATCTGCAGCATCCTTGCCCTGAATGCGATAACCACCAATTTGATTCACGGATTGAGGAGTCAGTCCAATATGTCCAAGAACAGGCACACCAGCTTGAACAACCGCTTTTACCGTATCTGCGATTTCGAGACCGCCCTCCATCTTGACCGCATGTGCATGTCCTTCCTGCATCAGGCGACGGACACCTTTGAGTGTCTCGTCCACGCTGCCATGGTACGTCATAAAGGGCATATCAGCAACGATAAACGTATTTCCCGCACCACGCACTACAGAGCGTGTATGGTACACCATATCGTCAATCGTAACAGGTAAGGTAGAGTTATAACCCAGCACCACGTTCCCCAGTGAATCACCCACCAGAATCAGATCGATACCTGCTTCCTCAGCCAATTGAGCTGTCGGATAATCGTAAGCTGTAATCATACTGAGCGGCACGCCGTCCTGCTTATATTTTTTCATTTTCACAATATTCAATGCTTGTTTGTTTGCCATCTTTCGCCATGGCTCCTCTCATCTTTTCAATTTAAACGCAACAAAAAAACCTTTTAGTTTCCACTAAAAAGTCCCGAAAAGTCAAAAAAGAGTCACTTGCGATCGTCCCTTCTGTCTCGGTCCTCTTCGGCTCAGAGCAGAATCCAACAACTCACTTTATTCATTTATTACCATTCCTGCCTTGTCACTGCAACAAATGTGAAGCAGAACAAAGCATACTATTGCCGGAGTGCAATTCGGTCTGTAATAGCCGATATCGCCTCACGAACACAGTATACCAAAGTTCTGCCCAAAGTTCACGTCTTATGTTCATTTTGACGGTGTAAATTCGACAAATTGTTTAATTTACCAATGAAACTTCACCAGAGTAAACCGAGACACGCTCACCGTTTGGCTTCTCCACAATCAATGCTCCAGAAGGATCAAGGCCCATTGCTGTACCTTCGATGATGCCCTGTGGATTAGCCACCTTAATTTCACGATTCATGGATACGGACAAAGCTTCCCAGAGTGAAGAGATCACACCGAAGCCTTCCTTTTGATATAAAAAATACAAACGCTCCAATTCCGAGAGAATGGCCGCTGCAAGTCTAGTCCGGTCTATGGTTTGTCCCGTCTCCATTTTGAGTGAAGTTGCAATGGATATCAAATCTTCAGGGTAATCCTTCGAATCGAAGTTAACATCAACGCCTATGCCCGCTACACAATAACGCACTTCGTGATCTTCAACAGTTGATTCAAGCAGTATCCCACATACCTTCCGACCAGCTATCAAAAGATCATTAGGCCATTTGATCCCGGCATCTGCACCTGTATATGACCGAATAGCACGACACACGGCCACACCCGTTAATAAGGTCAGCTGTGGTGTATTTTGCAGAGCAAGTTCCGGGCGCATAAGAACGCTCATCCAGATACCTCTCCCGGGTGGGGAGAACCATTTACGCCCAAAGCGGCCTCGCCCTCCCGTCTGTTCTTCCGCCAGAACAACTACTCCTTCGCTCTGCCCTTGCTCAGCCATCTGCTGAACATCACCTTGGGTGGACAACGTGGAATTCAGGATTATGGCTTTCCGGCCAAACACTGTTGTTTCCAGTGCCAGCTGTAGCGCAGTGGCATCAATGCTGTCCGGTTGAGTGACCAAGCGGTACCCTTTGCGTGATACGGCTTCAAACTCATAACCCATGTCACGCAGTTTGTTTACGTGCTTCCACACGGCCGTTCGGCTAATGGACAGGTTGCGACTGATCTCTTCACCAGACACAAACTCTCCCTCTGCATTCAGCAACATATGTAACAGATCCTCATGCTTTGTCATCTGCAGCCACCCGCTTTACTTCGTTGGTCAGCATATCATGCTGATTCGCTATATTTCCGATCGCAGTCTCTCTTAGGAGATGTTTCATCAATTGTCCCAGCCATGGTCCGCCCTTGCGTCCAAGTTGCTGCAAAACGTTCTCACCCGTAATATGCAGATCTTTCAGTTCATACACCTTCATGGATTGACTCCATGCAGCACCTCGGGACT
Source organism: Paenibacillus vandeheii (assembly GCF_030433635.1). Taxonomy (NCBI): domain Bacteria; kingdom Bacillati; phylum Bacillota; class Bacilli; order Caryophanales; family Paenibacillaceae; genus Paenibacillus; species Paenibacillus vandeheii. The sequence continues at coordinate 217,160 of NZ_JAROCD010000005.1, read as the reverse complement.
GTATTACAACAATCTGTTCTTCGTGCAGAACCTCATGTTCTCGCCAGCCTGTTGGAAGCAGTCGTTGAATCATGAGCCAGTCCTCTGTCGCCTGACGTCCGCTTGTCAGCACAGTTACAATCCATTCTGAACGCAGTGCCTCTTCGTCCTTCTGCTCTTGTACGACAGCCTTGACCATCTGTTCGACCTGGAGAACTCCACTGATGCGGGAACGATCATCATTAGAAAATGTCCATTTTCGAAGTAATGCATCTGCTTCATCCCTGGTATAATGGCCGGCAATCAGCAGCATAGACCAGCGTAATAATACGTTCTCTTCTATCAATTGCTCCATATTGGACAGGAGGCTTTTATTGAATCGTTCCATGTGGATTGGTGCCTTCACATGCGCCAGCGCCTGGCTGCGAAACAGCAATTCCAGACCGTGCAGCGGATGTGGGCCTGCCATCATTTTCACCATTTCGGTACGTACTCTTTCCATCGCGATATGTTGTAGCAGATCCTTTTGTCGAATTAGCCCCTTCCAGGTGTTGTGGGCAATTTTAAAATCAAATACCGAAGCAAAACGAACACATCGAAGCATCCGCAACGCATCTTCACCGAAGCGCTCAGTCGCCAATCCCACACATCTGACCCGTCCATCCTGAATATCCAACTGTCCACCAAAAGGATCAACGATATTTCCATCCCAATCCACAGCGAGAGCATTCATCGTGAAGTCACGCCGCTGCAAATCCTCTTTGACATCCTGCACAAAATGAACGGCAGCAGGTCTTCGATTATCCTTATATTCGGATTCGGTGCGGAATGTCGTAACCTCAAAGTAAAAGCCTCCTGAACGTACAGTAACCGTTCCATGCTGGAGGCCCGTAGGAATACAATTTGCGAACAATTCCATGACTTGCTCAGGGGAAGCTGACGTGGTGATATCCATATCATCCACGCGACGTCCCAGCAATTCATCACGCACACAACCACCTACCCAGTAGGCGTCGTACCCTTTATCATTTAATGTCCGCAGCACCTGTTCACTTTGTCTTGCCATTTCAGGATCTACCTGTGTCCATTGAACCACTTATTATCACCTCATAAATACGTGTTGCTTGGTGTGGCTTACACAGATATATTTCCGCGATGGAACCATCCGATCTAATAATCAGCCACAAATCGGCTTCAGATTCGGAACTTCACGTCCCAGCACGCGGTAGTATATTTGTTCATATTCATGCCGAATGGCATCATTGCAGAAATCATGGTGTGCCCGTTTCAAGCATGCTTCTCTGAAATCCGCTGTCAAACGGTCGTCTGTCAACAAACGAATTGTGTTCTCCGCCATTGATTGTGTGTCGCCGATTGGAGACAAAAATCCGGTCTTGCCGTGCAATACCAGTTCAGGGATCCCCCCTGCCAGTGATCCAATGGTAGGTACGCCACAAGCCATGGCTTCGAGCGCCACAAGTCCGAAGCTCTCCTTCTCCGACGGCAGCATCAACACATCAGCCATTGAAATGACTTGCGCAATATCATCCTGCTTACCCAGAAAATGAACCTTGTCATTCAGTCCAAGCTCATTAATCTTCCATTGAATCTTCGGTAAATCTGGTCCTTCTCCAACAAATAACAGTTTGGAAGGTACCTGTTCCTGTACCTGACGGAACACCTCCACCACATCCTGTGTTCTCTTCACAGGGCGGAAGTTAGAGATATGCATCAGTATTTTTTCGTGGGGAGCTGCGAAGTCTCTACGCAGACTTGCTGCATCACGTGGATAATAGATTCTTTTATCAATAAAGTTATAGGTCAGGTCGATGGGACGTCTAATATCCAGCAAATCGATTGTTTCACGAATCAAATCCTGGGATACTGCCGTAACAGCATCACTCTCGTTAATGGCAAGTCGAATCAAATCCTTCAACGACTCATCCTGTGCCAGTACGGTAATGTCTGTTCCGTGTAACGTTGTTACCACCTTTAAATCCTCACCAACCATTTGCTTTGCCAAAAAGGCACATACCGCATGTGGCACCGCATAATGGACATGTAGCAGATCCAACTTCTGTGCTTTGGCTACTTGCGCCATCTTCGTGGCCAATGAGAGATCATATGGCGGATAACGGAAGACGTAATAATCATTGACCTCAACTTCATGATAAAAAATATTTTTCTGGAATGTACCCAGTCTGAACGGGATACTATTAGCAATAAAATGAACCTGATGACCCTGTTCGGCAAGCAATTTGCCCAGCTCCGTTGCGACAACGCCAGACCCTCCGAGGGACGGATAACAGGTAATACCGATTTTTAGCTTTTGATCCATCCGGTGGACGCTCCTTTAATCTCCCGCTTGTGCAGGTTGATGTAATGCAACGGAAATGCAATTGATAACTAATTTATACGAGCAAGTTCGATCATTTTATGACTTGGCTGCTTGGCCAAATTGATGAACTACATAAGGTGTAATGCTAGCGAATCCTTCTGCATAAGGAATAAGGCTCCGCTGTCCCAGTAAAGAATCCCTAGCTCTCACACGTTCAATATACCCTTGAGTCAATGGAGTGGAAACTGCGCCTTCTCCCAATTCGAACTGGGAACGATAACTAAGCAATGAATTTTCCTTTTGCTCATAGTGTTCCGTAATATCCACAATCAAATCCGTTGGTCCGATATCGTTGATGAAGTAAAAATACAATTCTTTCACCTGAACTGCGGGCATGTCTGGCTTATAGTTTCTAAGCTTGGCATTGAATACAGCCTCCTGCACCAACTTGCTGCACATTACATGATCCGGATGGCGATCCTCCCAATATGGCGCAAACACGATTCGAGGCGCATGACGACGTATCTCCGCCGTCACAGCCTCTATGTGTTCAGGAGTAATATACAGCCCGCGATCAGGCAAACCGAGATTGCTTCGACACGAAAGACCGAGGACGCGGGAGGCTTGCTCCGCTTCCTCGGCTCTGCGCTCTACTGTCCCGTTGGAAGACATCTCTGCCCGGGTCAGATCACACACGCCTACTTTCAGTCCTGCTGCAGTATGTTTGGCAATCGTTCCTGCCATCCCAATTTCTGCATCATCCGCGTGTGCACCGAATATGAGAATGTCCAAACTCATTGAGCATCACCCGAATTCAATCCACCCTCAGGCTTGTATTTATGTACAAGCTCTCTCCAGCCAAAATCACCGCGATCCAGTGCTTTAACAAGAATCTCTGCAGTTGCAATATTCGTGGCAAGCGGAATCCCCTGTACATCGCACAGACGCAGCAAAGCGTTAATATCTGGTTCATGCGGCTGTGCCATCAATGGATCGCGCAGAAAAATAATCAAATCCATCTCATTTTGCGCAACCAAGGCTCCGATCTGTTGATCCCCGCCCAGTGGACCGGATTCAAACCGATGGATCTGTAATGAGGTTCCTTCCATAATACGAAGACCTGTTGTACCAGTCGAATATAGTTGATGGTCTGTAAAAACATTTTCGTAGGCTGTCACGAAGTTAACCATTTCTTCTTTTTTGCGATCATGGGCAATAAATGCAATTTTCAACATGACAATCTCCTTTAGTCGATAAAGTGATCAAATCCGTAGATGAGTCCTGTATATTCCATAACCTTCTGTACACCAATTTTAACACCAGGCATATAACCTGCACGTTCATAGGAATCATGGCGAATTTTGAGGGATTGGCCAAAGTCTCCAAATACGACTTCCTGCTGTGCAAATACCCCCGGCAACCGTACACTATGAATTCGGAATCCATTATAATATCCGCCTCGTGCTCCTTCGATCGTCTCTTCTTCGTTCGGATTGCCCTGACGAAGTTCCTCGCGGTTTGCTGCAATTAACTCGGCTGTTTTAATTGCTGTACCTGAAGGAGCATCCAGCTTCTGATCGCCGTGATATTCGATAATCTCCACATTCGGCATATGTTTGGCAGCCTGCGCAGCAAACCTCATCATCAGGATAGCACCGATCGAGAAGTTCGGGGCAATTAACCCTCCGATGCCTTTGTCCTGACACTGCTTGTCCAGCTGTTCAATCTGCTCCGGCGTAAAGCCGGTAACCCCCATAACAGGTCTGACTCCATGACGAATGGCAATCTCTGTATGGGCGAAGGCGTATTGAGGGACTGTGAAATCTACCATAACCTGTGGTTTAGTCTCTGCAAAAGCCATCTCGATATCATCGGTCAAAAGTACCCCACATTCAGGCAGACCAACAAGCGTTCCGGCATCCGTGCCTGCTCCGGAGCGGTTGACCGCTGCTGCGAGCTCCAGATCAGGATCTTGAAGCACCAGTTTCACTACTTCACGGCCCATCCGGCCAGCCGCTCCGATTACGGCCACTCTTATTACTTCACTCATCTTGGCTGCATCTCCTCACTATGTTAGTTCGTTTGGTTGAATCCATTTCAAACGATCTCCATCTGAAATGGATTCTTATTGAATGGATTTCATACGCTGCTTAATTTCCTGTAATAATAGATGCAGTTGCTCATTCTGCGGGTCTAGCAACAATGCGTTATGAACGGACCGGGTTGCAAGGTCGAACTCATTTAGATCACTGTAAGCAAGAGCAAGCATAATATGCGCTTCCACGTATAACGGGTCAAGTTTAACTGCCTCTTTCAGCAGATCCGCCGCCTTCACATATCGTTCATACGTTTCGTTCCCGGCTTGTTCAAGCAATGCCTTGGCCTGAGTACTTAACTGTTTGGCTTCCAGGGTCTGCAGATGTAAAACGTATTCCTCAAGCCCCTGAGACAGTTCAACAGCCTTGCGCGCATATTCGAGCGCTGGACCCAGGTGCTGACTGCGGGCATGTGTAATGGAACAACGATAATAGAGCTCTGCATGTTCAGGGTGAGCATCAATGGCAGATTCAAACCAACGAATCGCCTGCTCAAAATCATTTTGCAAAATACAGCGGTATGCATGCTGCATGTACTCTTCCGGTTTCATCATCCAAGCTGTCCCTCCCATTGAGGTGATGGTACAGCATATGTAATCTACGCCTTATCGGTGTTTTTTGGCGTCCACCGATTTGCATCGCGTGTGTTAAATTTATGCATGACTTTGTCGTGCGCCTCTGCCAGGTCGATCCCGAGAGAATTCGCAAAACAAATCGTGATAAATAAAATGTCCCCGAGCTCAAGCTCAATGGAATTGTCTGCTTCGGAAGATTTTTTCGGTTTCTCACCGAACTCGTGATTCACTTCCCTTGCAAGCTCTCCCACCTCTTCAGACATACGGGCGAGCATGGCCAGCGGGCTGAAGTATCCTTCTTTGAACTGGGAAATATACAGATCAACCTCACGCTGCATTTCTGCAATGCTTTTCTCCATGAGAACGGATTCTCCTTTTGAAATTGTGTCGTATTTGTTCCTAATATATCAGTTATTTAGATTCACTTCCACCATCAGAAACGACAAATCATTTTTAAAGAATCGATAAACAGGTATACTAAGATGGGAATGATTGCTTTCTCATTCTAATTTGTAAAATGGAGAGGGAACTTATGAGCACTTCCAAAACCTGGGTTCAATTCAAATTGATTCTCCCCATCCTATTGGGTACGGCATTATATGCCTTTGGACTTCTGTACTTCATCATCCCCAACCAGCTCATGGAAGGCGGCGTAACCGGGATTACGGTCCTGCTGAAGTACGCGTTCAACATCTCTCCTTCACTTACAACCTTGGTTGTTAACATTCCGCTCTTTCTGGTGGGACTTAAGATTTTGGGCCGCAGACAGATGATTTATACAGGCGTGGGTATTGGAGCGCTTACGTTGTTCCTCTGGTTATTTGAAAAAATGATTCATCTCGGCTGGATCGAACCGCTACATACAGAGAATGACCTTTTACTTGCGGCGCTTTACGCCGGAGTTACACTCGGTGCAGGCCTTGGAATCGTATTCCGCTGGGGCGGAACGACAGGTGGCTCTGACATCATTGCCCGCATTCTTAATCGAAAGTATGGCTGGAGTATGGGACGTGTACTGCTAGGTATCGATTTCATCATTATTGGCATCTCCCTCGTCTACATTCCCAAAGAAAAAATACTGTATACCCTTGTAGCTGTATTTATTGCCTCTAAAGTAATCGACTTTATTCAGGAAGGAGCGTATTCGGCCCGCGCATTTATGATCATCAGTGACCACGCACCCGAGATTGCGGATTTGATTACCCGTGATATGGATCGCGGCGTCACGCTAATTCCCGCCATTGGCGCATATTCAAAACAGGCCAAGCATGTTGCATACTGTGTCATTTCCAGGCAGGAATTCAGACGTTTGCAAACGATTGTGCGTTCCGTCGACCCCAGAGCTTTTGTTATTATTAGCGATGTCCATGATGTGCATGGAGAAGGGTTTAAGGAAAGCTGACCTTGTATCTCTACAATAAGAAAACCTCTCTCCCCAAGACAAAAGCCATGAGATGGCCCTTCTTGTAGATAGAGGTCTTTTTTCATATCGTGATGGTAGAAAAGGAGCTACCGCCGGAAAGGAAAAATCCCTTGCTGCTGCGCTCGATACTTACGATACCCCGCATAACTTAGCACGGCAATAATTACGGAACTAATGAGCAATCCGGCTACCCTCCGGTCTGGCCCCTGAACAAACGGCACAAAGGCGCTCTCATCCTTTTCACGACCAAACAGCTGGTTTACCAACTCTTCACCATGGGCTACCATACTCTTCAATTGTGCGATATCAGTCTGCTTGGCCGCAGTCAGCCCCTTTGTATGAGACAACCAGGCGTCCATCTGGGCGATCTCGTAAGGTTCACGGCGGATCATTGCCGCAGGCCGGATCGTCTCGTAGTGCTCCTCCAGCAAGGCGTAGCGTCTTGCTATGATCGCGGTGCTTAACTGCTGATCTGCTGCAGTTGATAGCGCATCAATATCATTTTTTACGATTTTATAATACTGGAGCCATAAGGGTTTGGCTGGGTTGGCAAGACTGTCCGCCGCAAGTCGAAGTTTGGCAGAGGCCTGCTGGAGAGAATTATCATCACTTTTCACCCTAACGGCAGCTTCTTTCACTTCAACAATGGTCTCGGATAGGGCATGAATGCCTTCTACTGTCGTCTGACCCTCAAAGGATATATGCTCCAGACCTTTACTGATTCGCAAAATACTACCTCTAACCTCTTCAATATCATTATCCAAGGCATGTCGATACAGCAGGGCCGCTTCTTCATTTAATTGTTTTATTGAATTTTTGGCTGATACTTGCTGATCTGTATTTCCGTTCGCACTTGTACTCTCCGCCGATACGCTGTATGACAAGTTCGTCCAGAACAGTAGAGTCATGAACGACACCACCATAAATCCAGTTTTGATCCTGAACGTTCTCTTCATGGACATCCCTCCCACCATCAATGTATGGCAGGGGAGAGTTCCTTAGAACAAGCTCGCGTTATGAATTCAGGCCCGTTTGGCCTGTCTCAGTGCAAGCCACGCACATAGAATGCTCACTAGTGTCAATCCGACGGTGAAATTGCGTACACCATCCAGATGGTCCATGAGCGATGCAGGCAGCCAAGGGAAAATGTCATAGGTATAATCCATCGTATCGTTTAGCAGCGTCCACAAGGCAGCAATCACCAAAGCCCCCCAACGGAACCCAAAGAATCTAACATACAAGAGCGCTTCAATAGCCATAGCACTATGAGATGCAATCAACATCCAATCCTGCCAATGTTGTGCCCCCCCCTGCATCCAGCCTGCAAAAATGATAGATACCGCCCATACACCGTACTTTACCGAAGTGACCACAGCAAGTGCCTGGATGACATGTCCAATTCGATTCAGGACCATCGATTTTGGCTTGTACAATACCCACAATAAAGATAACGTGAAGAACAAACTCGCTGTGGGACTGTCCGGCACAAACACAATCTGCCACAGTGGTTGCTGTGCCAGCGTATACTCCATTTGATCCCCGTACCATATGTATCCGTATACAGTTCCTAATGCGTTACACCAAAACAAGAGCCACAGGAAATAACGATTTGTTAGAAATTCCCGACTCCAAAAGTACGATAAAGCCACATTCTCTGCCCCTTCCATCCTATGTGTTCTGCGTTCCAAAGAAAGGTGTTGCGAAAAACTCCTCAAAAAAACCTGACCGCATAAACGATCAGGTTTCACTGCTTATTTCGATTTTACTGTTCTGCCTTCTGTTTCGCAAGCCATTCCGCCAGGTGATTGATGTCATCATCTGTCAAACCTTGAGCTATGGCTTGATCATACATCGCGGGCATTGTGTTATATCCTTCTTTGATAATCGTCAGGATTTCTTCCTGGCTGTGTTTGTCACCCACACCACGTAGAGAAGGTCCATTGGCTCCCTTCATATCTGACGCATGACATCCGATACATCCGGCCTTTTTGAAGGTTTCCATTGCAGGGTCATCCTTCTCGACGATCGCCACTTCTTCTTTTTGACCTGGCGCATTGGAGGTAGGCAGACCCTGCAGATGTTTCTCCAGCGCTTCTTCCTCACGCTGAATATGTTCCGGCTTCTTACCGCTTGCTTCCAACTCATGCTCGTAGTGTGTCCACGCAACATTGGTCAGGTAGAATACAGCCATCACCGACAAAATCATCAGCGATGATGCAATCGGACGTTTGTAGAACCGTCTCTCCTTGCCTGTATCCAGAAACGGGGCGAGCAGCAGAGCGCCGAAAGCGACTCCACTGACTCCAAGTACCCCCAACAGGACATAATCCCCTGAGGCATATGGGTATTTCAAATACTGATACAGAAACAGGAAATACCAGTCCGGCATCGGGATAACCGATGCACTTGGATTGGCCGGATAGCCCAGTGGTGCAGGCTCCGAAATCGTTAGTACCAAAATACCAACCAGTACAACGACACCAACCATCCATTCTTTCAGCAAGAAGTTAGGAATAAAAGCCTCTGATTTGCCGGGATACGCCGTGTAATCCGGTGGAGTTATAAACCCCGCTCCTTTACGGACGCGGGAGTCCCCGACGAAGATAATCTTTTCCTGGTCATCTGACTTGTGTCCGTGAGCCATGTCGATTCCTCCCTTCTCAGATTATAGTGGTCCCGAAATGCCCTGTCTGCGGATCATAATAAAGTGACCGACCAGAAGCACCAGAAGCACAGCCGGAAGGAAGAAGACGTGCAGGGCAAAGAACCGTGTTAACGTCTGTGCACCTACAATGGTTCCGCCTTGCAGGAATTCCTTAATGATCGGCCCCAGCCAAGGAACCGTATTCGCAATCTCCAGGGTAACTTTGGTTGCAAAGTAGGCTTTGTTATCCCATGGCAACAGGTACCCTGTAAGCCCGAGACCCAGCATGACAAAAAAGATCAGCATGCCGACAACCCAGTTCATCTCGCGCGGTGCTTTGTAAGAGCCGGTAAAGAACACACGCATCGTATGTAAGAACATCATAACGATAACCAGACTGGCTCCCCAATGGTGCATTCCGCGTACAATTTGGCCAAAGGCTACTTTGGTCTGCAAATACTCGACACTGGCGTAAGCATTAATAATATCAGGCACATAATACATGGTCAGGAACATCCCTGACAGAATCTGAATAACAGTGATAAAGAACGTCAATCCACCAAAGCAGTACACGAATGCGGAAAAGTGATGAGCCGGGTTTACGTGCTCTGGTACTTCATGATCCGCAACGTCCCTCCAGATTGGCGTGATATCGAGACGCTCGTCAATCCAGTCATAGACATTTTTAAACATCTGCGTTCACGCCTCCTATTTGACTCGGGTGTTCGGAATAATGTCGCCCAGATAAACCCAACCCTGATCTTCCTTAACCACATACTCATCCAGCGGCTTCGGGGCTACGGCAAGATTCTTGCCTTCTTTGGTATAATGCGCACCATGACATGGACAATGATATTCGTCGGGAAATTGCTTATCACTATTCCAACCTACGGTGCAGCCCAAATGTTTACAAATGGGTGAAAGCGCATAGATTTTGCCCTGTTCATCTTTCCTGATCCAGGCGATTAACGAAGCATTGCTCAAATACCAACCATCTTGCTGTTTCAGTTCAAACGTAAATTCTTGAGGTTCATTCGTAATTTTGCTGATTTCCGCTACTTTGACAGAGGTGCCTTCTCCCTTGTGCTGCAAAATCGGGTCCACCGCAAAACGGACCATGGGGAGTATTGCACCGGCGGCCATGTAGGCTGTAGCTCCACCAAGCGTGTACGTCAAAAACTGCCTGCGTGACATTTCCATGCGGCTTGGCAATTTCATCGAAGCTTCGTGCTGGTCATGCTCACTGCTCATACTGTCTCCAACCCCCTTTTTCAGCCAACTCTCTCAATCGTTTTCATTATCAGAAATTCCACGACTTACTAGAACATACATAATCATATAGTAGCCCTAGAACACCGTCAAGAATTTGTCACACATTTTTAAGGTTCATTTGTAAGCGTTATTAAAAAAATGTTGGTAAATTGTCACATTTGTCACATGAAGGTCATCTTTTCCATAACTCACGGATTTTCTCCCCGACAAAACGCGCAACTCCCTCTTCTCCTACCTCTTGAGATAAAATGGAACGGCTTAATACCAGATCTGCTGAAGTTATTTGGCTCTGTTCCAACACACCATCAGATGACATTATAACCACATATTTGAAACCTGAAGATTTGAGTTGTTCGGATAAGGTATTTAATGCCATTGACATATCCGGACCAGCATAATGGAATGCAGGGTAAGTCATAATACGTCCTTTAAAAGGAATCTCCACCAGATCCAAAAAATCTCTAAGCCGCTCCAACGCCTCGGTTGCTTCAACCGGAGACTGCTTTCCCGTCAGGGCTGTGTATGGAATAAGGCATGTATCCAGATAGAGTTGCAGTTCCGCCCAGCTGTCTTGAGTCATCTCACTGAATTTCAATTCCCTAATTCCCCTCTCTATCCATTTTATTCCCATATTATATATGAGCTTATATTATAAATCCAGAGATTCATCCTTTACCCGTTTATAAATTATAGTGAACACAAAAAAGAAATGCGTTTTTCACGCATTTCCTGTGTTTAATTTTATTTGGATTTGCTCATCAGTTTATGGCCTTCAGTTCATCCGTCAGATTCCGGAAAGCTACTTCGTCTCCGGTAGCTAATGCCTTATCGATTTCCATATACAGCTTCTCGCTGCGCTGTTTACGAAGCGCGTCGTCCCACACCATCTCAGCAGCCAGCCCCAACATGACTTCATACGTAACTTTCATTTTATCCAATAGGATGCACCTCCAAAACGGATTTAAGAGCTCCTATACTCCTTTCCTTTGGCAACATAACCTAGTGTAGTCCTCGACATCCGCTCAAGATCTGCATCAGTCAACTCACGTATCACTTTGGCAGGTGTGCCCAAAGCAAGGGTATAGGGCGGAATTTTGGTATTTTCAGTAACAACAGAACCGGCCCCGATCAGCGTATATTCACCAATTTCGGCTCCATTGAGAAGGATAGCGCCCATACCAATCAGCGAACCTGTTCCAATACGACATCCATGGATAATCGCAGAATGACCTACAGACACATCGTCGTCCAAAATCAAAGGCTGATTCATGTTGACATGTCCAACAGCATTATCCTGTATATTACATCGCCGTCCAATCACGATGGGTGCCAGATCAGCGCGCAGTACAGCATTGAACCAGATCGTAGATTCTTCACCCAGTGTCAGATCACCAATAAGTTTCGCTCCTTCAGCCATATATACCGAAGGGTGTAACCGTGGTTGCATACCTTTGTATGGAATTATCATAAGTATCACTCCTTAATTTGGGAGTGATTTTAGCAACTTGTCCTTCACTTGTCAAACATAACGGGTGTAATATCCCCGGACAGCGAACGACAGGATGACGCGAGGCGTGAACCCCAAGCTGTCATTTGTACTGTTCGCCCCTCTGCATGTTCCCCAATGCGAAGCATGCCTAGATGCAGCATCATTTTGAGGATCCTGTTGTCATAAATCGTCTCTGCGGTGTCGTAATAGAACGGCTGAATGTAGGGACCAATCTGGCGGAACAAAGACTCTGCTGTGGACCAGCCGGCTGCACATTCCCCTGTCCAGTACACAATGGAGGACAGATTTGGAATAGCACCTTTATAAAGTCTTAACCAAAACCGAAATAGCTGTATCATCTCGGCTGTTTTCTCCGCCCCCAGCTTGTCTTCACCGGAAGCTGACAATTTCAGCATTCCCTGTTCCTCGCGGACCAGACGATGATGAAAGGCGTAGTCATAGATGAACGCAAATCGGTCGGGGTAGTCTTTGAACGAACGCCCGTAACCGAATCTCCATCCAGCTTTACCCACCAGCGCCTCACTCACATGCAAATGCTCCATAATCTGCTGCTGAGAACGACGGTACATCAAACCTTCTGCGTTTAATGCTATTTCATGCTGCTGGACGAATTGCAGGAACAGTTTGAGATCATCAGCAAGCAGATGGTATTCATCCCTGTAAACGGGAGGCTCGCTCGTTTGTGCAATGCCTGCCTTCAGGTGCGTGGCTAACACATCCCTAAATCTCATTTGCAGATCCTTGGGCACCTGATACAGGTATCTGGTCTGTTGGGTTGTACCATTGAACAACCATCCACTCTTCGTGAAGCGTACGATAAGATCACGTGGGCTGGCTCCAGCCTCGCTATCTTTTTTATCCATCGACTGACGAGCAATGGCGACAAGTTCCTCCATACCGAAGTATTGGCGGGCGTCAAACAGCAAGTTGTTCAAAAATCGCAGATCTACCTGATTTAGTTCGCGAACCTGCTGCTCAAAAAAAGGTCTGCTGCCCAATGTAGTGAGAATACTCTGGATGAGTTCATGTTTGGAATTGGGCTTACACTCGCACTGGTAATAATCTGCTATTCGATTAAGCTGGCCGATATCGGCAAAAGTAAGCATATCCGCTAGATTCATGGGTCCATCGCCTCGCCCTTGACTACTTTTCGGCTGATGCTTCGGGGCCTGGAGTAGTTTGGTTTTGTAAACATCGTTGACGGAATTCCTATGATCTAAACCTCTTTTTTGCAAATCTTTTATGTTTTAACCATACTATGCCCGAAGTTGCCTGCTCAGAAGAAGAATGAGATGTTCAAAATCATATAGAAATTGAACTAAAGAATATGTACACTTGCCACTCCAATGACAGAACAACCTTCTGATCACTGTTGTTCCCAGATTTTTTGGATTCCCTTTTTTCAAAGGGGAAAATCCGAGGATAAAGGCGAAGCGTATGCTTACGATGCAGTTTTCTTTCAGAAAGCTTTTAGCTCCGCTTCCTCAGGTTATTTCTGTCCTCTCCGTTCTCGTGTAAATGTTTATTTCAATCTCTATAGAATGACAGTTACACATTGCTATACCCGCAAAAAAAACAACCTGAGTTAATTACTCAGGTTGTTTTGCCAGATCCAATGAAAGGTGTCGTGTACAGTTATAAAGCAACGGACTCCAATCTTCACGTTCCTTTTCCAGAATCGTAAGCGACAGGTTTCCAATTCGTTCCGTATAGCGGTCTTTAAACAAAGCTGACAGCAGATTCGCAAGGAAGGCGCCATGAGAGACAATCAGCACATTTTTGTCCTGATACATCTCCCACAAATCCTCCAGAAAGCCCAAAGCACGTGTCTGAATAGCAGCAATCTGTTCCTGGCCTAAATCCAGCGACTCCCAGGAAGCGCCCCAGCGAGCAACACGCTCCTCGGATGTCAGACCTTCAATTTGACCAAACGCCCGCTCCTTCAAGCGTGCATCCGGCTCTAGCAGAGGAACATTCAATAGCCCGGAGATAATCTCTCCCGTCTCCTGAGCCCTGGAAAGCCCGCTTGTAATGATGTGGTCCCAGCGGTACTCTTCGGAAAGCAAACGTCTACCCAGACGCTCAGCTTGCTCACGACCTTCCGTATTCAGAGGTATGTCTGTTTGTCCCTGAATACGTCCTGCCGCATTCCAGTCTGTTAGACCGTGACGAATAAGCCCAATTCGCATCTCATCCCTCATTTCTCTATACGGTGAACGAAAGCTTTACCTAAGCACGTGCACCTTGTTTGCGTTTGTTCGTTGTACGATGCATACGTCCAAGAGAAAATAGAGCCATACCTATTGCAAGCAAAGACAACCCCATCCAGTATTGAGGATACGCTGGGCCCATGCTCACAACGAAGGGCTCAATAATACTCCCTCTGTCTGCTCCCGTCATGTTGTACTTGTACAATCCGGAGGAAGAGGGCTCACTGCCCGCTACCCCTGTCTCCAATATACCCGTAGAGACCACGCTGGTCTGCTCAGCTTCTGTTACGTCTGGCTTAAACATCGCCATGTACAAAAAGCTGCATAAGAAAATTGCCAGGAACGCAGCAATCCACAAAGACATATGCTTGCGGATCACAGCAGAGAAACGATTAACCTTTGCCTCTTCCGGCAATAGCCATGGAGACTCCGCATAGATCCGTTCCATAACATTACGGTTCACTTTCTCTGCCTGTTGTTCTGTCACTGGGACCGGTATGCTGTGCAGCAAAATTTGAGCTTCTTCCCAAACCTCAAATTGCTGCGAGCAATCTTCACAACCAGCGAGATGAGCATGAAATGCAATCCGCTGAGGATGATCTTCCGGCAAGTCCCAGACCAGTGCAAACAGTTCCTGGGCTTCATTGCAATTCATCGGTTCTTCATCCCTTCATATGGCTCGTAGACCGGTTCGAAGAAATAAGGTTCCAATTGAGTTTTTACGCTTGACCTTGCTCTGAACAATAACGATTTCACAGAACTGACGCTCTGCCCAAGAATATTTGCAATCTCCTGGTAGTCTAGTTGATCATACTCACGGAGTATAATGGCAGAACGCTGCTTCTCCGGTAAATTGTTAATGGCATCCCTAACCAGCATCACCCGCTCACTACGCAATACAGCATGCTCTGGCGCATTCTCAGAAGGAGCAACAGGTACAATACCGCTCTCTTCAAGTGGAACACTCCCACTACGCTGTTTACGAAGCTCACTCAGTACCGTATTTCTCGCAATGGTATATAACCAGGTTGAGAACGAGGCATCCACCTCTCGGAATGAGTGCAGACTGCGGAACGCCTTATAGAAAGTCTCAGAACAGAGATCTTCCGCAAGCAGCTCCATATTAGAACTTTTCAACATATGATATACGAAAGCCAGTATTTTACGCTGATAACGACTCATCAGCTCGGAATATAACTCCAGGTTACCTTCCTTGATCTCTCGAATCAACTGGGAATCCGTCATTTGAGTGCGACCCCTCCTCGCCCATCCATGTGCTTCTCCCCGTTCGACTCTATCCATGTATTACCGAACAGGCACAAAAAAGTTGCGGTTTTCACCGCATAAAACAGCGTTCAGCGCCATAACAGGCCTTCCCGCCAAATTCCCCTATGTAATGGCAATTTCCCCAACGTTTCTACATTAACAGTATTTATTGTACAACGGTCTGCATCATCCTGGCAAATCCATGGCTTCCATTGAAGCCCGACCAGTCATTATTATGCAGCCATTTTCTCGTCCATGACTTCAATTTGATCCCTTTTGTGAAGCCACTCTTATATTGGACGAACGAAGACCCAAAAAAGTTTAGGTGAAAAAGAAATAAATTTAAAATTTCAGAAGGATTTCGTTATAACATATTTTTTAAAAATGCACCAATCAACTTCACTTCACTTCACTTCACTTCACTTCACTTCACTTCACTTCACTTCACGAAGCATTCTCTAAGTTTTATACCCCTTTATGCAAGGATTATATTTCCTTAATTTACGAATGTTATAATTAATTTAAACAATTTTACTCAAAGTGTTGACAAAATGAAAACGTATACATATAATAAAAGTACAGTATGGTTTCTCTCCACTCCTATCCAATAACTGTATTGCTCCACGTGAGCAATGGCCGCTTATGTAAGCGGTCTTTTTTTTGCCCTTTTTTAGAGCATGTCCTGTAACAGTTAGTTTTCAACATAAAAAAAGAGGGCTTTCGCCCCCTTCCAAAAGCCTAAACCCACACTTGATACCCCAGGGAATCCAGCAACGTTTTGGCACGTTCCATTTCTTCTTCCTGCCTGAACGACAAACGCATAATACCCGGCACATCGACTCGGTTCTCAATAATCTCCATGTTGCTTAAGTTAATATCATTCGCCCCAAGCTCGGTGGCAATCTTGCCGATCATCCCCGGCGCATCCTGCACATCCGTATAAAGATCAAACAACGACGAGATCATGCCTTTCCGTCGTTCTGGCAGCACACTACGGAACTCGCGTGCCTGACGGAATGCATCCTCAATGCCCTCACCATTCTGTTGCTCCAGCATTTCGGTGAAAGCCGTCATCTGGCTATTCCAGTCCTTCAGCAAGCCCAGCAGCACCTCACGGTTGCTCAGCAGGATATCTCTCCAGACAATGGCGTCACTGGAGGCAATCCGAGTGATATCCCGGAACCCGCCTGCAGCCAGCATTTTGTACAAAGGGTTCGATTCATTATATTCACGCACCTGGTTCACCAGCGCAACTGCAATAACATGTGGCAAATGACTAATCGCTCCCACAATGTCATCATGAAGCAGCGGCTCTACACGGACAATTTGGGCACGGGTATACGCAAGTAGGTCAGATAACCTGTCGTATGCTTCCTCAGGTACTTGTTCTGAAGGGGTCAAGACATAGTATGCATTCTCGAATAACACAGCCGAGGCTGCATCCACCCCTGCACGCTCAGATCCGGCCATTGGATGACCGCCGATAAAGTATGCATCACGCATGCGGACCTGCTCAGCACAGGCTGCGATGGACGCTTTGGTGCTTCCCACATCCGTAATAATACATCCTGGTTTCAGAGGAAGCTTAACCAATTGTTCAAGATAGGATTCAAGCATCCCAACAGGTACGCACAAAAAAATAAAGTCGGCATCCTGCACCGCTTCCTCCAGAGAGAGCGTAGCATCATCCACTACACCACTCGCTATGTACTTGTCCTTCAGTTCAGGTAGGTGAGCGTAGCCCATTACCGTAACACCAGGCTTGTCTTTGAAGCAAAGCGCCAGTGATCCGCCGATGAGCCCTACACCGATCATTGCAATTTTTAATTTCATGGGTCCTCACTCTTTTCATCGCCAGATTTAAGGGCGTGCTACCGCCTTCTCAGCCAGCGTGTTCTCCAGTGCCGTGACAAAAGCACGGTTCTGTTCTGTTGTTCCAACGGACACACGAATATATGTTGGATATACATGGAATCCAGGACGAACAATGATGCCTTGTTTCAACAGGGACTGGAACGCCGTTGCGGAAGGCATGTCCAGATCAACCATGATGAAGTTCCCCTGCGATGGGAAAAACGGCAGCTTTAGCCGCGTGAATTCATTCTGCAGGTAATCACGCTCTATCGCATTTTTTTCCGCGCACACTTGGACAAAAGCCTGATCCTCAAGCGCAGCCTTCGCCGCAGCCTGACCGAAACGTGATGTGTTGAACGGTTCACGCACACGGTTGATCAGATCGATCACTTCCGGGCGTGCAATACCGTATCCAATACGCAGTGAAGCCAGGCCATAGATTTTGGAGAATGTCCGCAAAATGACTAGGTTAGGATAACGCTCAATCATAGGGACACTTTGTGGGTACGCCTCATCCGTTACAAATTCATAATAAGCTTCATCCAGCACAACCATAACATGGGATGGTACACGGTCCATAAATGCAGTCAATTCCTGCTCAGAGATGATTGTACCCGTTGGATTATTGGGGTTACAAACCCAGACCGCTTTGGTCTTGTCATTGATTTGTGCCAGCATGGAAGTCAGGTCATGAGTTCCATCTTTAAGGGGTACTTCAATGCTCACAGCACCCTCGATATCAGCATTGCTTTTGTATACAGAGAACGTCTGGTCAGCCATGATGTTCTCATCTCCCGGGAGGAAAAATGCACGAGTGATCAGCGCAATGATCTCATCCGATCCACAACCAAAAATCAGATTACTCGGCTCCACACCGAGATGATTTGCCAGCACTTCAGTCAGTTCGGTTGAACTGCCATCCGGATATATGCTGACATTGACCAATTCTCTGGTGATCGCTTCAAGTGCAGCAGGAGAGCTTCCATATGGATTTTCGTTGGAGGCCAGCTTGATCACTTGCTCCAAACCCAGTTCACGTTTTACTTCTTCAATCGGTTTGCCCGGTTTATATACAGGCAGATTGACAATCTGGGACTTCGGTTTCAACCCGACCGCCTCCTGTTTTTAAAATAGTTATGGACATGCATCAGTATGAACTGAGCATGCCCCGGGGATGTAACATCATTTAATCCCTATCCTTTTAATTGTGCCACAA
The DNA here is from genome assembly GCF_030433635.1 of Paenibacillus vandeheii. Classification (NCBI taxonomy): domain Bacteria; kingdom Bacillati; phylum Bacillota; class Bacilli; order Caryophanales; family Paenibacillaceae; genus Paenibacillus; species Paenibacillus vandeheii. Next base: position 198,777 of record NZ_JAROCD010000005.1, on the reverse strand, counting down.
AGTTGCGAATTTGCAACAGTCCTGCCTGACGAGTAGCCGGGTTTCCAAGAAGAGGGATGGCTTCCTCCACCTGGCGAACGATAGCACTGCCTACGACAACGCCGTCACAAATCCGGGAAAAACGAGCTACCTGCTCGTGACTGGAAATGCCGAAGCCAACAGCGACCGGAAGATCTGTCAGACTCTTTACAGTTTCAATGAAGCTCTCTACCCCATCGAAAAAGGAAGCTCTCTCTCCCGTAACACCCAGAGAAGAGACACAATAGATAAAACCACGCGCTCCCGTGACAATACGCTCGATTCTTGCGTTGGACGTAGGGGCTACGAGCGGAACCAGATGCACACCTGCAGCATCCGCACGGCGTCGCATATCCTCTGCTTCCTCAATCGGAAGATCCGGGATGATCATGCCGCTGATCTCATGTTTGACCAACTCGTCAAAAAACACATCCAGTCCCGTCTGTAACACCGGATTATAGTAGGTAAACAGCACAAAAGGAAGTTTCACACCCGCGGCACGAGCTCTTGCTGCGGTTTCCATACAAGTCCGAATCGTGATCTGACTTTTCAATGCACGCTCAGAAGCACGCTGGATTACCGGTCCATCCGCTAGAGGATCAGAATAGGGGACTCCGAGTTCCAAAATGTCCGCCCCGGCCTGTTCCAATTCCTTAATGATTTCCACCGTCGTATCCACATCCGGATCTCCAACCGTAAGGAATGGAATAAGTGCTGTACGGTTCTGTTCTTTCAGTTGCCGGAAGGTTTGGTCCATCAGGTTCATGCCAAGTCCCCTCCTGTATATTTCATAATCGATTCAACGTCTTTGTCACCACGACCGGAAAGACAGATCACAACGATATCATCAGCGCTGAGTTCAGGCGCAAGCTTGACGACCTGCGCAACAGCATGGGCTGACTCCAAGGCGGGGATAATGCCTTCTGTTCGGCTTAGCAACTGCAGAGCATCCAATGCCTCCTGATCCGTAATCGGGACGTATTTTGCCCGTTCAATATCTTTAAGATAAGAATGCTCAGGACCAACACCCGGATAATCAAGTCCCGCCGAAATGGAATGGGCTGGCTGAACCTGTCCATATTCATCTTGCAGCAGATAACTCATTGAGCCCTGGAATACACCATGTGTCCCTTTACTCATCGTAGCCGCATGGAACTCGGTGTCCACCCCTTTACCTGCTGCTTCAACGCCTACAAGCTTCACATCCTGATCGCCAATAAAAGGATAGAACATGCCGATGGCATTACTTCCGCCGCCTACAGCTGCAACAATCACATCTGGCAGACGTCCTTCAATCTCCTGAATCTGACGACGCGTCTCATCACCAATCACTCGCTGGAAGTTACGCACCATCATTGGATACGGATGAGGGCCTACTACCGATCCAAGCACGTAAAAGGTATCCTCCACATGACTAACCCAGTAGCGAAGCGCCTCGTTACCTGCATCTTTCAATGTCCGTGTTCCAGATGTCACCGGAATGACTTCTGCTCCTAGCAGCTTCATGCGAAATACGTTCAATTGTTGTCGCTGTGTATCTTCTTCGCCCATAAACACTTTGCAATCAAGACCCAGCAAAGCAGCAACTGTTGCCGTGGCAACGCCATGCTGACCTGCACCGGTTTCGGCAATGACTTTCTTTTTCCCCATCCGTTTAGCCAGCAATCCCTGTCCAATAGCGTTATTGATCTTGTGCGCTCCTGTATGGTTCAGGTCTTCACGTTTTAGATAAATTTTGGGTCCTCCCAAGCGGCGGGACAGTTGCTCTGCATGGTATAGAGGCGTTTCCCGTCCAGAATACTCGCTTAGCAGATAATTCAGTTCCTTATTGAATTCCTCGTCTTCGGAGAAGTGGCTGTACGCTTCCTCCAGTTCGATCAGAGCGTTCATTAGTGTCTCAGGTACAAAGCGGCCTCCGAAGGGACCGAAACGCCCGTGTTGATCCGGCAATTGATGTGTCATGCCTGCTTCACCCTTTCTACAAATGCTGTTATTTTCGCAATGTCTTTCACACCTTCGGACTCTACGCCGCTGGATACATCGACGCCGTCCGGTGCATATGTCTGTATCAGTTGTTGCACATTATCCGGTTGTAACCCCCCTGCCACGAACAACGCGATTCCATGTTTTCTTGCCCATTCGGCATAGAAAGGAATTCGTTCCCATGCAAAGGTTTTACCGGAGCCCCCACCGTAGAGAGGATCAAACGTATCGAGCAATATGGCGTCCACCAGATTTTTATATGGATCAAGTGCCATCAAGGCAGTATCGTCAGCTAATGAACCTGTTTCATCCTTGGGAAAAGAGAAGGCCTTGAACACTTCGGTCCCGAAGCGTTTCTTCACCTGTTCACAAAATTCCGGCGATTCCTGTCCATGCAGTTGAATGACATCCAGGAGTGAAATCTTCATGATGCTCTCCAGCTCTTCGAGCGTGGGATTCACAAAAACACCTGCCAGCTTCGGCCGATCGAACTTCGTCCAGTCCAAGAGAACCGTTCTCAGCTCGGCACCCTGTTCAGGCGTAATACGACGACGGGATGGGGCAAAGACAACACCAATGTAATCCACAGGCAAGTTTATCATCGATTTTAGCACTTCAACGTCCTGAAGTCCACATATTTTTACAGCCGCTGCCGGCCGGTTTCGCAGATCTACCTCTCTGCTGCTTGCGCCGTCATGATTGAATGCATTCATGCTTTTGGTCCCATCAGTTCGTATACCGCAGCCTCAACATCGTCCTTACGCATCAGATGCTCCCCAACAAGAATACCGTGTACACCTGCCTCAATAAGAGATTCCAATGGCTGAGGGCCGTCAATTCCACTTTCGCTGATTAATGTCACACCATCCGGTATCAGGTCCATCAAATCCAGCGTAGTGTTCAGACTGGTTTCGAACGTTTTCAGATTGCGGTTGTTGATGCCTACAAGTGTTGCCTGCGGAATATCGAGTACTTGCTCCAGTTCGGCACGGTCATGAACTTCAATTAAGGCATCAAGCCCCAAACTTTTGGCAAACGTCAGATATTGACGCATCTGTTCAGGTGTCAGAATGCTTGCAATTAGCAAAACCGCGTCCGCTCCAAGCAGCCTTGCCTCGGCAATCTGTCGTTCATCTATAATAAAATCCTTACGCAGCAGCGGGATGTTCACAGCCTGATGAATGGCCTGCAAGTATTCGCTATTTCCCTGGAAATAAGAAACATCAGTCAATACCGATATACAATCCGCTCCAGCCCGTTCGTATGCGGAAGCAATTTCTACCGGATGAAAATCAGAACGAATCAGTCCTTTGGATGGAGATGCCTTCTTCACTTCAGCAATTAGCCCCAGCTTACGGTTACGTCTCTCGGATAAGGCACGCTCGAATCCACGCGTATGAGGTAATGCCTCTATCTTTTTCAGCGCATCGTCCATCTGAAATGTTTGTGCGAGAACTTCAACTTCTTTATGTTTGGTTGCTACGATTCGATCAAGATACATGACTGTACGCCTCCGTTGTATGAATTAACTGTTCCAACTTCTTGGCAGCCTTGCCAGAGTCTACAGCTTCTGTCGCCATCAACACACCTTCTGCAATGGTATTTGCTAGACCGGATACATAGATGCATGCCCCGGCATTTAACAGCACGACATCGCGGTATGCGCTTCGTTCTCCCTGGAAGATCCTTTTAATAATTTCGGCATTCTGAGCCGCATCTCCTCCAAGAACCGATTCCAGTGGATGTAACGATAATCCCATATCACGTGGATCAATGTCATACGTATGCACTTCACCATTGCGCAGCTCGGATACCTGGGTCGGTGCGGAGATGCTGATTTCATCCAAACCATCATGGCTGGCTACGACCAAAGCTCTTTTCAGTCCCAGACGATTCAGCACTTCTGCAATCATCGGTGTCCGGCTGCGGTCATACAGGCCAAGCAATTGGCGATCCGCACCGGCAGGGTTAGTTAACGGTCCAAGCATATTAAAGATTGTACGTACACCCAGCTCTTTTCTTGGTGCAGCTGCATGTTTCATGGAAGGATGATACACCTGAGCAAAACAGAAACAGATTCCGATCTCATCGAGACATTGTCTCGCCTGCTCTCCGTCCAGATGAATATTCACGCCCAAAGCTTCAAGTACATCCGCACTGCCCGCCTTACCTGAGGCAGAGCGATTGCCATGTTTCGCGACCCGGACAGACACTGCAGAAGCAATGATAGCCGATGCCGTTGAGATGTTGAACTTATGAATACCTGAACCCCCTGTTCCACAGGTGTCCAGCAGTCCATTGCCGTCAGTCAGAATCCTTCCGCCCTGCCCACGCATGGCTTCGGCAAACCCAGTGATTTCATCCACCGTTTCCCCCTTCATCCGCAAGCCCATAAGCAAACCTCCGATTTGAGCCGGAGTGGCTTCACCTCTCATGATGGAGTACATCAAATCGCGTGCTTCCGCTTGATCCAGATGGCTGCCCTCCAAAATTTTGGCAAGGCCATTCTTCATGCCTTCCGCATGACTAACTTCAGTTGCAAATCGCTCGAATTCTTCATTCATGACTGGGTTCATATTCATTTCCGGTCTCTCCTCTCTCAGTTTTGTGCAGCCGTGGCTGGGGTAACAAAATAATCGGCGTTGGCAAGTTTCAACGTGTGATCCTTCTCTTTGGCTGGAAACATCGCTTCTGCTGTACGAATCGCCTTCAGCAACGCTTTGGCTTTATTTACGGTTTCTTCATATTCATTCTCAGGCACCGAATCCCATACGATTCCGGCTCCGGCCTGCACATACGCTTTTCCTTTTTTGAAAATAATCGTTCGGATCGTAATACAAGAGTCCATGTTTCCCGAGAATCCAAGATAACCGATAGCACCTGCGTAAGCACCCCGTGCTTCTTTTTCCAGTTCTGCGATGATCTCCATCGCACGCAGCTTCGGCGCACCGGATACCGTGCCCGCTGGCAAGCATGAAAGAAATGCATCAAAGAAATCCTTGTCATCTCTAAGCTCACCTGTAACGTTAGACACCATGTGCATGACGTGAGAATATCGTTCAATTTCCATGAACATGTCACATTTCACACTTCCGAAGGTAGATACACGTCCCAGATCATTACGTCCCAGATCGACAAGCATCAGATGTTCTGCACGTTCCTTCTCATCCTGCAATAGATCTGCGGCCAAGGCACGATCTTCTGCTTCCGTAGCTCCTCTTGGGCGAGTTCCCGCAATTGGTCGTGTCTCTACGCGGTTTCCATCCACTTTTACCAACGCTTCCGGTGATGTCCCAACAATAATCTCATCGTCCATTTTCAGATAATACATGTAGGGTGATGGATTCAACGTCCGAAGCACGCGATATACGTGCAGCGGAGAAACTTCGGTATCAATATGGAAACGCTGGGATAATACCACTTGAAAAATATCTCCTGCCCGAATGTACTCTTTGGCCTGCTCTACATTCCCGATAAACTGTTCCTTCGTCAGATTGGATCGAATATCCCCCAGTTCCACGTCTCCTGGAATGGAACGCGGGTTCAGATTCTCCCCAGGTCCTTGCTGCTGCAAGCGTTCAGCGGCTTGTTCCAGCTTCTCAGAAGTTAAAGCATATGCTTGGCGGATATCGTCATCCGTTGCACCATCTTTCACGTGCACATTGCCCACGAGCAGCATCTGCTGCTTCACATGGTCAAACACGATAATCTGGTCACAGAACATGAAGCGAATATCATCCATTTTCAGATCATCCAGCGCGTGGGCCGGGAGCTTTTCATAATATTGCAGCAGATCGTATCCAAAGAAACCAATCGCCCCACCTGTAAATGGCGGCAGTTCATCATCCTTCGGACTACGATACTTACGCAACAGCGCTTTGAGTTCTTCAATCGGTTTGCCTGGAAGCTCTCGAATCTGTCCCGCTTCTTCTACCACAATCCGGCCTTTTTTGGCCGAGATCATCAGGAACGGATCTGTACCGATGAAGGAATATCTCGCCCATTGAATACCACCCTCCACACTTTCCAGCAGAAATGCCCGGTCGTTGTCAGCATAACGGCGAAAAATCCGAATCGGGGTCTCCATATCAGCTAGAATCCGTTTGACTACCGGAATCAGATTATATTCATTCGACATTTTCAGTACTTGATTAACGTTTGGCGTTATCATTAGATCACGTCCTTTCAGATTAGGTAGAAGAAAAAGTAATATATACAACAAAAAAACCTCTACCATCAGGTAGAGGTTTGGTTATAAGCTGTTTCAACAAGTTGTTGCTTCATAAATAACAAGTCCCTATACATTCATCCTTACCGAATTATCACACAGGTTGTTGTATAGATGCATCATACATCCATCAAATACAAAGGAAATGTATCGGCATACACGAATCTCATCCATGGCATTCATACTTTCATAAAACCATGAGGATATCGGTCGTGTTATACCAAAACAAAACGATGTCGCTAAACACGCTTGCTTTCCTTCATCCTGTATCAAATAATCCCGTAGCACGACGTACCGCGAATCAGTTGACCGGCTTCTGTTGCTCCGGTTACCACCCGCTGGACTCTGCTATATACTCCACTCAGCTCAGCTGCTCTCAGCTCAATCTCTTCTCTACTCAACTGGTTCTCACTATACAACATTCCGAATGGTTTGACAACCACTCTAATCTTACGAATTGGAAGGTGCCGCCAAATCGGGCCGTAGAGACTGTGCACCGTTAAGATACACATGGTTGATTTCATTCTGACCTTTTGCTGTATTAACGTGTACCATAAAACGAATGCACTGTGGCAAGGCACCTTCAACTGGAACTTCCAGCGCACACATCAAGGGAACAAGCTCCCAGCCATCCAACTGGCGGATGGCCTTTGCCGGGAAAGCTGCATCCAGATCTCCAGTCATCGTAATCCACACACTGCAAATATCTTCGGGTGTGATCTCGTTACGATCCACGATTTCCTGCAATAGTACAGCCGTTTCTTTCAAAATATGCTCTTCGTTGTTATGCGTGACCGTTGTGGCCCCGCGAATTCCCCGAGTAACCATGCTTTTAATCTCCCTTCTTAAGTAATTCAATGACGTCACGCACTGCCGTTACCGGTACATCCTTCACAATTCTGGCAGCACCGATCCGGTCAGGAATAATGAAGACCATATGACCCTCACGAAACTTTTTGTCGTGCATCATCGCATCCATTAATGCATCCGTATCCAGATGTTCGGGCATCGTCACCGGTAGTCGCAGTGAACGCAGCATGCGAACCGTATCGTCATATAGCCCTGCTGGGGCTCCCAATTTCTCGCCAAGTAATGCGGAGCCCGCCATACCAATCGAGATGGCTTCACCATGCAGAAATTCGCCGTAACCGGCAATCGCTTCAATAGCATGACCAATGGTATGACCCAGGTTTAACAATGCACGTTCACCATTCTCACGTTCGTCTCGAGATACAATCTCTGCCTTGATGCTACATCCTCGTTCCAAACCATATTCCAGAGCTTCAGGATCAAGAGCAAGCAGATCCTCCGCATGCTCCTCACACCAATATGCAAAAGCTCCGTCCCGAATCAGTCCATGCTTCAGCATCTCTGACAAACCAGCCGAGACATCGCGGGGCGGCAAAGATTGGAGCGTATCCACATCATAGAGCACCAGCTCTGGCTGATGGAATGCACCGATCATATTTTTAGCCAGTGGATGATTGACAGCCACCTTGCCGCCAACACTGCTGTCATGCGCGAGGATCGTCGTAGGCACTTGTACAAACTTGATTCCACGCATATATGTAGCAGCGACAAAGCCAGCCAGATCCCCCACTACACCGCCGCCTAGAGCAACAATAGCCGAGCTGCGATCCAGTTTGCCTTCAATGGCGATAGTCATCATATCCTGATATACCGAAAGGGATTTCGATGTTTCACCAGATGGAACAACTGCGGAGACGACTGTAAAACCAGCCGTACGCAGCGTTTGCTCCAGATCGGACAAGTATTTGGGGGCTACATGCTCATCAGTAATAATGAGTAGCGGGCTTTTTTTGGTTAAGCCATATTGCTCAAAATATTGAGGCGCTTGAGCCAACAGGCCGCTGCCAATCAGAATTGGATAAGAGCGCTCCTCCAACTGCACTGTCAGCTGGCGCATCTTAGTAATTCTCCAGTTGATTATTGTAGTTGGCAAAGTTCGCGCGGATTTCCTCCATGGAGTCTCCGCCAAATTTCTCAAGGAAAGCTTTTGCAATTTCCCAGGCTACTACATGCTCCATAACGACACTAGCTGCCGGAACAGCACATGCATCAGAACGCTCAACCTGAGCTGTAAATGCTTCTTTGGTATCGATATCCACACTTTGGAGCGGTTTGTACAACGTAGGAATAGGTTTCATAACCCCACGCACTACGACGGGCATGCCGTTCGTCATTCCACCCTCGAATCCGCCCAGACGGTTGGTAGCTCGGTGGTAACCACGCTCTTCACTATGAACGATCTCATCATGCACCTGAGAACCACGAATCGTTCCGGCTTCGAACCCGATTCCAATTTCCACACCCTTGAATGCGTTAATGGACATGACACCCTGTGCAATTCGTGCATCCAGTTTGCGGTCATATTGTACGTGGCTCCCGAGACCTACAGGCACACCTTCAACGATACATTCCACGATTCCACCGATGGAGTCGCCTTCCTGCTTGATCTGGTCGATGTAGGCTTCCATCTTCTTCTCGGTTTCTGCATCGGTCACACGTACGGAGGAGGCTTCTGTCACTGCGATCAGTTCATCGATCGGCAGATCTTGATAAGGAGCTTCAATTTCTCCGATACGCAATACACGTCCAGCGACTTTGATTCCGAATTCAGCCAGGAATTGACGTGCAATAGCACCACAAGCTACACGCACCGTAGTTTCACGGGCACTGGAACGTTCCAGTACATTACGCAAATCTTTCAGGTTATATTTGAGTCCGCCATTCAGATCGGCATGGCCTGGACGCGGACGATGAACGCGGCGTTTCTCTTCGTCACTGCCTTCAATCGGCTCAATATTCATAATATTCTGCCAGTGTTTCCAGTCATTATTTTGTACAACCAGTGCTACGGGAGCACCCGTTGTATATCCGTGACGGATACCACCAACGAAATTGGCTTGATCCTTCTCAATTTGCATGCGACGTCCACGACCATAGCCCTTCTGGCGGCGGTGAAGCTGAAAATTCAGCTCTTCAAAGTCAATATTCAGATTGCTTGGCAGGCCTTCAATAATTGCGGTTAATTGGGGTCCGTGCGTCTCCCCTGCGGTTAAATAGCGTAAACTCATAATACGTTCCCCCTTTAAACTGTTAAACTTCACATTGCTAAAATCCCATAATTTCTTTGCTTATTATAGTATAGCTGACCGGCTTTGACAAGAAAGCCAGTCGTTTGTTGTCCTAAAATGGATTGAACTCGATTGGGGATTGATTGAGATTCCGACGTGTCAGAGAAATATCCATTCATCCATTATGAAAATAACCGTCTGGACACATATACATGTGCGCACCAGACGGTTATGAAATCAATTGAACTTATTTTTTGCGATAAAAGAATGTTTCCGCTGTCTCGAGGCCATATTGTCCAGGGGAAAAAATCTGTTCCGTACTGCCTACAAACAAAATACCACCTGGACGCAAACTGGTTGCAAACTTTTGATACAACAGGTTTTTGGCTTCCTCGGTAAAATAGATCATGACATTTCGGCACACAATCAGATCATACCCCTCGTCAAAACGATCCAACAACAGATTTTGCTTCATGAATTTGACCGAGCTTTTCAATTGTTCATCAATACGATACACCAAGCCATCCTGCTTGAAGTAACGGTTAGCCGTTTCCTTCGGTACATCTTTGAGCGAGCGTTCCATATAACGCCCTTCCTTAGCTTTGGCGAGAGCACCTTCATCCAGGTCACTTGCCGTAATGGAGCTTCCCTTGAGAATGCCCATCGTATCCAGGATCATCGCCAAAGTGTATGGTTCTTCGCCTGTGGAACAAGCGGCACTCCACACTTTAACGCCCCGTTTCGAACCCAGCAATTCGGGCAGGATTTCATCACGCAGCACCTCCCAGCGATTCGGGTTACGCCAAAATTCCGAGACGTTAATGGTCATGCGATCCAGAAACTCAAAGAACAGGGACTTGTCCTTCTGCATGGCATCAAAAAAGTTAGAAAACGTATGAAATCCGTTTTTGTTACGAAGTGTGGTCAGCCTTCTTTTCATCTGGCCTTCCTTGTATTGAGCAAGATCAATGCCTGTGCTCTCTTTAATTTTCCGAATAAATCCGGAATAATCCGGGTCTAGTAATTGTTCCTGCTCCAGCATCGTATCACCCTTCTGGCTAAAAAATTACAACCAGGCTGCGATGCTCTTGTCGTACGTTACCAGCTCATCCGGAGCAAAGAAGTTTGCTGCTTCACGAGAGGCACTTTCCGGTGAATCTGCCCCATGAATCAGATTATGCGGTGTGTGGCTGGCGAAATCTCCGCGAATCGTACCCGGAGCCGCTTCCTTCACATTGGTTTTCCCGATGACGATGCGCGCAAGCGCCACGATATCGTCGCCTTCCCACACCATAGCAAATACAGGTCCAGATGTGATAAAACGAACCAAATCATCGAAGAACGGTTTCCCCTCATGTTCAGCATAATGGCGTTTGGCCTGATCTTCAGACATCTGCACCAGCTTGCCTGCCACCAACTTAAATCCTTTGTCTTCCAGACGGCTAACGATACGCCCTATCAAACCACGCTGCACACCATCCGGCTTCACCATCAAAAATGTACGATCCATCGGCTCACTCCTCACTCACGGTTCAAAGTTATTTCATTATGTAAACGTAATCTCTTTGATTGTAACATACATGTCCAAATCCTCCCAATGAGGAATATCACACGAACGTTAATTTTTTGTGAGAACATATACACAAGGACCTTCATTCATAAAAGATGCCCCGTCCATATTATAGTGTAATCAAACATATTAATGCGTACGTTTGACCACAAAATGAGCGATATCCCGCAGGTTTTTGGTGGTCTTGATGTTAGGCAGTTGATCCAGAGCATCGAGCGCTTTCTTCATATATCGGTCAGCCAGGGCTTCTGCTTTAGCAATTCCTTGACTTTGGCGAATCATTCCTATGGCATCCGATGCACTCGCCCGTCCCTCCTCGTGTTGGATGCGGGTTATCTCCTCCAACAAAGGTTCACGCAAATCGGGCTCCTGCAATGCATACAGTACAGGCAGCGTAATATTTCCCTGCTTCATATCACTGCCTGGAGGTTTGCCCAGTTGTTTCTCGGTACCAACCAGATCAAGTACATCGTCCTGAATCTGGAACGCCATACCCACATTGTAACCGTAGGTGTACAGCAACGAAGATTCATGTTCCGGTGCACGCGTAGCCAAAGCCCCCAACTGGCAACTCACTGCAATTAGAAGAGCCGTTTTGCGACGAATTCGCAAGAGATAGTTACGTACACTTTGTCCTGTATTGAAAAAGTCACGAATTTGTTCCATCTCACCGATGGACATCTGCACCATCGCTTTGGCCAAAATACGGTGTATCGCCGGATCGGACAGACCCGCAGTCATTTCAAGTGCCTTGCCGTAAATATAATCTCCGGTGTACATGGCAATCCGATTATCCCATTTGGACTTCACGGTTGGTTTACCTCGCCGTGTCGCGGCATTGTCAATAACATCATCGTGAACCAGAGAAGCCGAATGAATCAGTTCCAACGGAACCGCTACAAGCTTCAGACGTTCAATGTCGTATGTACCGAATTTCCCACCGAGTAACACAAATACCGGCCGCAACCGCTTACCTCCTGCCTTGAGCAGGTGAAGTGACGTTTCGCTCAGCAGCTTCTGTTCTCCCTGAACACTGCGATAGAGCTCTTTTTCAATGTAGTCCATGTCTTTTTTTAACAACCCGAAAATATCCAATAGTTTCATTCGTTCACCCGTGTCAGCGTATTGTCAGTCCATAAATCCATGCTTACCTTCCCCTCCAGCAAGTCGGGCCTGCAGGCATAACGAAAAACCAGGGCTTGCCTTTCCTGCTTGTATTCTTCTAAGACGTGCTGCTCTTCTTCGAATGTCAAGGCCGACATCCGGGAATTAAACTCTGCGACTTGTTCTGAAACATAATTACAGAAGCTGCCGGAGCATGGGTCAAGGCTGTGGTCACATCCAAACATCACCATCAGCGCTCACCAATACCCCGGGATTCAGGGATGGTCAAGAAATCCCTACACTTCATCAGCAGATCAATGTGTAAGGAACTCCACCTATCCCCGTTCATCCGGTTCTCCCCACCTTCTAAACAGTTGATGTGGGATGCGCAGGCTATCGAGCACTTTACCCACCAGGAATAGAATCAACTCGTCCATCGTCTGGGGTTTGTAATAAAAAGCGGGCATGGCCGGTATCATTCGGACACCGAGCCTGGAGAGCTTCAGCATATTCTCCAGATGAATCGCATGCAGCGGCGTCTCGCGCGGCACCAGAATCAGTGTTCTTGCCTCTTTCATCATGACATCGGCAGCCCGGGACATCAGATTGTCCGACGTCCCTTGTGCGATGGATGAAAGAGTACCCATGGAGCATGGCATGATAATCATACCTTCGGCCAGGAAAGAACCACTTGCGATGGAGGCACCAATATCACTAACGGGATGATAGATCAAGGAACCCGCCCGACCGCTGAATTTTTCTTCCAGTACACGGTCCCGGTTCGTAACATCCCAGTCCATTTCTTCTTTCAATACACGCCAGCCAGCATTGGATATGACCAAATGCACGGTGTATTCTAGGTCAAGCAGCGTTTCTATTAATCTGATGCCATATATACTTCCACTGGCCCCGGTAATTCCGACAACAAGTCGTTTATTGTCCGGTTGCTGCATGTTTATTTCACCGCCAGATCAATTAAAGTAAACGTAAATACAACTAGGCTCAGCACACTGTTCATCGTGAAGAACGCAGTTTGTACTCGGCTCATGTCATTTGGTGATACGATATAGTGCTCATAGAAAAGAATACCATAAGTAATCAGCATCCCTGCACCATACCACCAGCTCAGATCTGTCATCAATAACAATGCTAGAAAACCAACCGCTGTAATCACGTGAAAAACCTTGGCAATCTGCAATGATTTGTTAAGACCGAAACGGGAAGGTATAGAATGAAGGCCCTCTCCCTGATCGAACTCCAGATCCTGACATGCATAGATGATATCAAAGCCTGCAGTCCAGAACACAATCGTAACGTACAGCACAACTGCTGTCCAATCCATCGTACCCGTTACAGCTACCCAACCTCCCAGCGGAGCCAGACCGATAGTCATCCCAAGAACGATGTGGCATAGCCAAGTGAAACGTTTGGTATATGAATATAATACCAGCATAAATACAGCTATTGGCAACAGCTGCATGGATAACACATTAAGGTTGGATGAGGCCCAGAACAAGAGTACAAATGACAATACGATAAAGATAACAACCTCACCGTTTTTCAACAAACCAGCGGGAATTGCTCTCATCGCGGTACGTGGATTTTTCTTGTCTATCGCCTGGTCAATCATACGGTTCAAGCCAAAAGCTGCGCTCCGTGCACCAATCATGGCCAGTAGTACCCATACAATCTGCATCCAGGTCGGGAATGTATCATTTACTACCATGGAACCGAGGATGGCTCCCATAAATGCAAAAGGTAAAGCAAAAAGCGTATGTTCAATCTTGATCATTTCTAAAAAGATGCGAATTTTCCTAAACATGCTGATTCTCCTTGGTTCCAATATGCAGTGCCGCGATGCCTCCGGTTAGAGGATAGGCCTGCACTTGCTGCAATCCGGTTTCTGCGAAAATGTCGGCCAGTTCCTTCCTTCCTGGAAAAAGTGCCAGTGAGTCAGGCAGCCATTTATACTGCTCGTAACGTTTGGCAAACAATTTGGCAAGGTTCGGTAACACTTGTTCAAAATAAAAATAATAAATGCCTTTAAACGGTTGCCATGTTGGTTTGGATAATTCCAGACACACCACCATGCCGCCCGGTTTCACTACACGCTTCATCTCCGACAGAACCTGTCTTAGATCCGGTACATTACGCAGTCCAAATCCAATGGTGACATAATCAAATGAATTGTCTTCAAATGGAAGTGACATCGCATTGCCCTGTACCAGCGTGATTTGTTTTTGTCGATTTACAGCGTTAACCTTGGTTTGTCCAACCTCCAGCATATTGCTGCTGAAATCGAGTCCGTGCATGTGACCCGTTTCACTTGCTTCTGCCATCGCGAGCGTCCAGTCACAAGTGCCGCAGCACAAATCGAGCCCGGTATCGCCTTTGGACATATTCATCTTCTTCATGGTGAATTTACGCCAAGCTTTGTGCCTGCGGAAACTCAGAATGTCATTCATAACATCATATTTCCCGGCTATACTCTGAAAAACCGAATGGACAAATTCTTCTTTCGGTTTGGTCTCTCCGCTCCCCATTCGTCTGTCTCCCCCTCAATCTTCCCTAACTGCCGCATGTGAAGGCTGCAAATACGTCAGGTAAGGCTCCAGGATTGCATCGAACTCATTCAGGCCCAGTTGATCTTCCTCGTCTTGCAGCAACAGTTGTATACGGCGTGTACACTCACGAAGCTTGTCCAGCAACAAATCGCCAATCCGATACTTCAGCACCATGCCGCTCCATGCTCTTGTATCCGGCTCAGGCTGACGCAGCAAATTTCGCTCGTCGTCATTGCCATACTCGTATATATGCCAGAAGGCATAACTGTGATAAAAGTTCTGTTCGTCATTCATCCGCCGCAGCTCTTCCATAATCGCTTCGCAGCAGCTGAATTCGGCCAGCAGGTTGTTCCATAACGACGCTTCGTTATCGTTGATCATGCCTGTAAAAGAAAGAAACAGCTGCATCTTCAGCTGTATTGTTTCACGCAAGTATTCTTCAGCCGAAACGAGAAGCTTTTTCATCCGTTCATACAGCGTCATTTTGCGTGCATTCACTTCGGATACAGCACCACTAAGTTTGCCGATCATTTCAATTTTGCCTGCATGGGCAAGCAACTGATAGAAACGGCTACTGAAATAATCTCCGGCAAGCACGTTCAGCTGGCGTGAACGCATCTCCAGTTCTCTACGCTCTCCAGAGATCGTATCGATTCGATCATGCGTATCCATGGCCAACTGAACGAGCGAGGTTGCGAGAGCGTATAGCTCATCATGCACCTTTTCATCTGTGCGGCCCACAAATACCTGCAGCAGACGAGCCCGGCTATCCGGAAATGATGGGATTTCCGTATGTTGTCGAATCATGTCGTAATCCGTATATTTCTTTGCTAGTTGGGGTACGCGATATGAATTCATTCTCAGCCTCCGAGCATTTGCATTGTTAAACCTTTTCTGCACTACAATCTTATATATTATAGCATATGTTTATCGGGCACGCACTGAATCCTGCTATTCTATTACCCCTGACTTGACATTTCGAATTGCTTCTTCCAAAGTTCGGTCTCCATCATGTGAAACCAGTCCTTCAATTCATCGGAGAGGATCGGGCTATTCCAGTCTCGAAGCGTTTCGATCGCATACATCGGCCACTCCCCACGCCGAATATCGGCAGCGAGCAGCAAATGCCTTTTATGAAGCCATTCGTCCTCAGCCATTACACGCAGCATCACCTGATCCACGTTATCCAGGCTTCGAAAGCCAAGATCAGCCACAGCAGCCATATTACCATAGATTTCGGTGTAACTTGTGTCGGTTCCGGTAACCTTTAGGTCAAGCGTCAAAATGGATCGTTTCCATTCCACTCTGGCAATCGGTGTGGAAAGTTTCAAGGTGCTCAGCACGTCCACCAGATTGTCTTCCGTTAGCTGGACTGGATGCCTCGCGGCAGAAACGGGTTGTACGTTTTCAGCGCCCAAGGTACGCATATGTAAGGTTTGTATGGCAACAAGCAGAAGGACCGCCGCAACCGTTGCCAGCAGTGAAGCAGTCACGATCATCCGCGGTTTCATAAATGCCTCCCTGCCCTTACCTGTTAGTGTAGTCTGTCCGGTAAAGGCTCATACCTCATTGTACAATGAAAAAAAGCAGGCTATGCCTGCAATTTTCATTATTCCGATTGAATCTGTCCATGCTTGGTGATCAGCGTGGCTTTTCCACGGATTTTAATGGCGGAAGTATGATTGGTAAATTGGGCAAACATGACTTCTCCCTTATCCAGCTTCTCCGTATGGTGGAAACGGGTATCCTGACCTCGGGTTAAGCCAATGACTTGGACACCATTTTCTTCCGCCTTAATGACGATATAATCACTGCCGGTTGGATGATCCATCACGCACATCCCCTCTCCTTGTTCAATAGCGTTAATGATGATAAAGATTGTTTCATTTGTCAACCAGCCCTTATATGAATAGTGCGCAATAATCTGTTACCGCCTGGTCATACTACAAGTTATCGAGCCCCAGAAAGGAGAGTCACATTGAAGTACACCCCCGCAGACCTGACAGACGAGCACATTCACCAGTTAAAAGAAATTGAACAGCATCTGTCTTCAGCTGCCGGAGAAGAACTCATTCTGATTGCCTATGCACAGCAGCCGGATGAGCCAGAGCCTTTGGACAGCAGGAAGAAAGATGATTAAAGGACAAAAGAAAAGGCCGTGAACGAGTCACGGTCTTTTTGTCGACATATGGAATATGTAGAAATCTTATTTAATTCCGTCTTTGAGCGCTTTACCTGGTTTGAATGCAGGGATTTTGCTCGCAGGAATTTCGATTTCTTCACCTGTTTGCGGGTTGCGTCCTTTACGTGCAGAGCGCTCGCGAACTTCGAAGTTCCCAAAACCAACCAATTGTACTTTGTCTCCGCTTTGAAGAGCCTCAGAGATTGCTTCGAATACGGCATCAACCGCTTTCGTTACATCCTTTTTGGACAATTCAGTCGCTTCGGACACGTGTGTAATCAAGTCTGATTTGTTCATTTGTTTTTTCACCTCCTGAATCAATGTCCTGAATGTTATACTGTGTTTCCGTTTTATAGGGAAATATACGTTCATACACAAAAAATCTACGTACATCTTGAGCGTGATGAACACAAATCTCCGCCTGCGGTCAACAGTCATTTCTGGCATAATGCCGCCTGAAACCAAGGGTGTTCCAGACGCCGAACAAATTTTATACTAATACAGACAGCACACAATTTCAAGTGCGGTTGCGGTTTAACACGTAAAATGTAACCGCCAGGGCAAGCACGAGCACCCCACCTTTTACAATATCATGCGTGAAATATTGAACATTCATCATCGTTAAACCGTTCACCAGTACACCAATTAGAACGGAGCCAATGAATGTTCCAATGACGTTCGGCTTGCCTGCACCAAATACGGAGAAACCGACAAACACAGCAGCTACGGATTCCATTAACAACGGAGAACCCGCATCAATTTGTCCTGATCCTACTTTGGAGGCGTAGATAATACCACCGATTGCAGCAAACACTCCAGCAGCTACATAGGCGAGTGTACGCACCTTTTTTACCTTGATGCCGGATAGACGTGCAGCTTCCTCATTACCTCCAGTAACGTACATCTGGCGCCCATACTTCGTATAGGTCAAAAAGATATGCACACCGATCACCGCAATGAGCAGCAGAATAACCGAAATCGGCATTCCCAGCCATTTTCCCTGCCCAAGCTGCAGGAATGTGGGGTCCATCTCTCCGGCTGCCTTGCTTCCGTCAGGGAATTGCATATGGTTATAGATCGTGTAGCCTTGAGCATACGTTTTGTGAATTCCACCAATGATGTACATCGTGGCAAGTGTAGCCAGCAGATCCGGGATACGGAGTTTCACGATCAGCAAGGCATTGAGCCAACCAATTAAAGCCCCAATGATTAGAGGGACAATAATGACAACGGCCAGCGGCTGCTGGTACCAAATCATTAACGAAGCAGTAACGACAGTGGTTAACGAGACAGTTGCCCCCACCGAGAGGTCAAATCCATCTACAATGAGAGATAAGGTAACACCGATAGCCACAAATGTCACGATGGAGATAGAACCCAAAATATCAGTCAAGTTACTGTACGTAAAGAAATAAGGCAATTTAATACCGAAAAATGCAATAACACCAATAATAACGATAATCGCACCATAACGGAACGCAAAATCTAATGATTTATCCTTCATGCTTCCACCTCTTGTCCACCGCTTGCGTAGTATAGCAGCTGTTCTTGGTTAGTCTCGCCTCGTTTAAATTCTTTTACGATAGTCCCTTCACACATAATTGCGATCCGGTCACCGATACCCAATCCTTCATCCAATTCACATGTAAAATAGATCACGGCTTTGCCAGCCAAAGCCAGTTCGTTAATGATGCGAAAAATGTCACTTTTGGCGCCGATATCGACTCCTTTTGTCGGCTCATCAAAGATAAAGACGTCTGCGTCCGCATTCAGCCATTTACCGATGGCTACCTTTTGCTGGTTGCCGCCGCTTAAATACTTCACTTCCTGACGCACTGACGATGTCTTAATACCCAGCTGCTGCACCAAAGATTCCGCATTCTCCCGCTCGCGCTTTCGGCTTACAAAGCCTAATTTGCTGAGACGTCCAAGCAAGGGAAGGCTCAAATTCCGCTCCACATTTTCCTCAATCAGAATCCCCTGTTTCCGCCGTTCCTCAGGCACTGAGACAATGCCCAGAGCCGCGGCGTCAGCAGGTTGGGAAAGGTGAAGTTCACGATTATTAAGTCGAATCTCTCCACTCTCTAGCCGATCTGCACCTATCAACAAGCGGGAGCATTCCGTTTTCCCCGCACCTACAAGTCCCACCACAGCAAGCACTTCCCCACGACGAACAGACAGATCCACACCCTTGACCCGGACTCCACGCCGAAGTCCCCGTGCTTCCAGCAGCACTTCACCTACCGGTGCTTCTGTCTTGGGGAACTCTTCCTCAAACGGTTTTCCGAGCATCTGCGTCACCAGATCATTGATCGTAAGCTCCTGTGCCTCACCCGTAAACACATGTTGTCCATCTCTCATAACGGTAACGCGGTCACAGTGACTTGTAACTTCCGGAAGACGGTGAGTAATGAAAATACATGCCACTCCGCGTTCTTTCAACAAATGTACAATTCGGAAAAAAGCATCCGTTTCTTCCTGGCTCAGCGGCGCAGTCGGTTCGTCAAAAATAATGACCTTGGCATCCTGAATCAGGATACGCGCAAGTAGTATCATCTGCTTCTCCGCGAGGGTCAGGTCAGCTACTTTTTTGTGCACGGATATGCTCGCTCCCAACTGCTGCAGAGCTTCAGCTGCACGCTGTTGCAGTTTCCGCGGACTTTTCCACCAACCTCCGGCAGGCGATGCCAATTGATCCAGCATAATGTTCTCGGCAGCTGTCAATTGGGGTACCAGTGCAGCATCCACCTCCTGGTAGACACAGTGAATACCACTTGCTTTGGCATCTCCTGGTGAATTCAGATGAAGAGTTTGCCCACTTAACCGGATGGTACCCTGATCCAATTGATAGGCACCAGACAGAATTTTCATCAAAGTGCTCTTACCGGCACCATTCGCACCAAGCAGCGCATGAATTTCCCCACCTTTTACAGAGAACTTAACATCTTTCAGTGCCGGAATGCCTGCGAACTGCTTGTGGACATGTTCCATTTGAAGCAGAATCGGTGCAGTACTCATGAGACAAACCTCCAATCGCTCCCCTCTGGGAGTATCACTTTTCTCAAGTCGTTTTATTTTCATCATGGTTAGAAAAAACGCGCCTTGCGGCGCGCCTCGTTACGCTGCTTTATTTAGCAGTAACTCCGTATTCTGACATCCAATCCTTGATTCCCTGTGTACTTCCTCCCCAGCCCTCAACGTACTCGGAAAGCTCTGAAGTGGAGATTTGTTTGTCAGGCAGCGCATCACGCTGTACATACACCGGATTAAGAACCACTTGATCCTCTGTCTCATCCCCATTCAGCTTCTGGTACGCATAACGAACCTGAACACGCCCAATGTCTGTAGGATCAACGGCAGCAGAAGCCACCCAAGGGTTTTTCGGATCCTGGATCATCTGCAAATCTTCATCACTCATGTCAATACCGTATACCTTAATCTCCTCACGTCCTGCTTGCTGAATAGCACGCGCTGCACCTTTGGCGAACTCATCCCATGCAGTCCATACCGCTGTAATTTCACCTTTTGGATATTGTTTCAGAATCGCTTCCATTTTGGCTTGTGTATCCAGCGCCGGATTCTGTGCTGAACCAAATGTTGCAATCTCCTTGATGTCTGGGTTCTCTTTCAAGAACTTGCCATAAGCAACCTGACGACGTTCCATTGGCGCAAAGCCAGCCACCCATACTTTTACAATGTTGCCTTGTCCATTAATATCTTTTTTCATTTGCTCCAGCGTAAGCTCAGCCATCTTCTGATCATCCTGGGACAACACTGTTGCTCCCGGAACACTAATGTCTGCATCGAACACAACAACCGGAATGTTTTGTTCTACTGCTTTTTTCACCCCAGGCTCCAGCAAGGAATCCCCGTGATCCGTCAGAATTGCATCGAACTTCTGGTTAATTGCACTATCGAGCAACGATACCATTTTGGCTTTATCATTATCGGCGACAAACGTAGTCAGTTCTCCACCGAATTTTTCAATTTCTTCTTTAACCCCTTGCACATATTGCTGCGAGAACGTACCTGTGTTAAATTCCATAATCAATGCAATGCGTTTTCCACTGAGTGGACCTGTTACTGCTTCGGTTTGAGGCTTGTCCTCTGTCGTGCCAGAAGCTGTAGTTGAAGCAGGCTCTTTTTTAATTCCGCAAGCGGACAGCGCCAATGTAAATACAAGCAGCACACTCAACCATACCCATTTTGAATCTTTCCTTCTCATCTCTTTCTCCCCCTGTTCACACTCTCTGTGATCTCGATCACAATCGTTGAATATTAATATAACGGCTAATCCCTAGTATGTAAATGGGTTTTAGTAATTTAAAGCTAAAACTCGCTAAGTTTTTTTAGGAACTAAATCATCTTATCCAGTTCATCCAAAATCATGAAAATAAAACAAGAAAAAGACCGTAAAGGGGGGCCTTTACGGTCTTTTGGCCTTACAGGATAATGGCGATTAATCCACCTGAACCTTCGTTAATGATGCGTCCCAGCGTCTCTTGCAGCTTGTATCGTGCGTTATCTGGCATCATTGCAATTTTACCCTGAATGCCTTCTCTCACGATGGAATGCAGCGAACGACCGAACATATCTGAATCCCATACCTTGATTGGATCGTTCTCGAAGTCCTGCATCAAGTACCTCACCAGTTCCTCACTCTGTTTCTCCGTTCCGATAATCGGTGCAAACTCCGATTCCACATCAACCCGGATCATGTGAATGGATGGTGCGGTTGCTTTCAGGCGGACGCCGAACTTCGTACCCTGCCGGATGAGCTCTGGTTCATCCAGTGCCATCTCGGCGAGGGATGGAGCTGCGATGCCGTAGCCGGTCGTTTTGACCATCTCCAGCGCTTCAGCGAAGCGATCGTACTCCCTCTTCGCATGGGAGAATTCCTGCATCAACTGCAGCAGATGGTCCTTGCCTCGAATTTCAATACCAACGACTTCCACGAGGATCTGATCGTATAATTCATCCGGTGCATACAGATCAATTTCTGCCACACCCTGCCCCATGTTCATGCCGCTCAGACCGGCACGGTCGATGAATTCATATTCCATGAACTGAGCAACAACCCGATCCACATCACGCAGCCTGCGAATATCCTTAACCGTGTCGCGCACGGAATTTTCGTAGTTGCTGCGCAGCCAGTGATTTTCGTTCAGAACCATTACCCAGCTCGGCAGATTCACATTCACTTCATGTACAGGGAACTCATACAGCACTTCGCGAAGCACACCAGTCACATCGTCTTCTGTCATTGTAGCTGCACTGAGGGTCATGACCGGAATGTCATACTTAGCAGCAAGCTCACTTCGCAATTGCAGCGCTTCTTCACTGCGAGGGCGAGTCGAGTTGATCACCAACACGAATGGTTTACCCACTTCCTTCAGTTCAGCAATGACACGTTCCTCAGATTCCACATAGGAGCTCCGGGCAATCTCCGCAATCGTGCCATCTGTTGTGACCACAACACCCAGTGTCGAATGCTCCTGAATGACCTTGCGCGTGCCAATTTCGGCAGCTTCCTGGAACGGAATCGGTTCTTCAAACCAAGGCGTGGAGATCATGCGTGGCCCATTCTCGTCCTCGTATCCCTTGGCTCCTTCCACTGCGTAACCTACACAATCCACAAGGCGCACATTGACATCAAGTCCCTCTGCGACCTTGATTTGAACCGCGTTATTCGGTACGAATTTTGGCTCCGTCGTCATGATGGTTTTGCCAGCTGCGCTCTGAGGCAGTTCATCTACTGCCCTGGCACGGTCTGCCTCGTTTGTGATGTTTGGCAGCACAATCGTTTCCATGAAACGTTTGATAAATGTTGATTTACCTGTCCGGACTGCGCCGACAACCCCGAGATAAATATCCCCTCCGGTCCGCTCGGCAATGTCCTTAAAAATGTCCACTTTCTCCAATGAAATCCCCTCCCTAAATTACTCCGAAGGAAAAATGCTAAAGAGCATCCGCTTCGTTTTTTCAATCAGAAGACTGAAATCCCTGCAACGGTAGAGCCGCCTTTGTGAGTGCCCGGAAGTCGTCCGCCGCCGAACGTTGCATTCTGATGAAACCGGCGAAAGCGGCGTTAACTCGTACATGCAATTGGACTAGTATCATCTTATGTATCCGTATGCAGCATTATGACGCGTATTTTTGTTTTTTTCTTAAGGTAGTGACCTTAAGAGAATCGCCCCGCTCTCGGACTGCGCGTCTTTATTTCAATCTACTTTATGAGCGTACCAAAGCATTTATGCCGGTTCGTTGCTGAGAAAGGTGAGATGAGCATGGCACAGATCAAAATTTATGGAATAGGTGCGTACCTAAACCCTCTGAAAGAGCAGCTTTCACAAGTCATACACTCTGTTATGGTGGAGGTTGTAGGATTGCCTGAGAACAAGAAGTTTCATCGTTACTTTCCCATGGACACAGCGGATTTGAAATACCATATTTGAAACACCACGCAGTCATTGGGGTATTCGAGGATTGCCTGGCGATGAACTTAACTTGAGTTATAAAGTTGAGGTCTGAACCAATCATCTAAGTAAAACTTACGGACCATATGATGTGACTTTAAACCGACATACAAAAAAGAGATATCCCGTGATGCGGAATATCTCTTTTTTAGGGCCAATCATCGGATCGCATGCATTCGAATCGAATGAATACCTCATGATTACTTTTTTGCAACCGGAGTGTTATTCTGCCAGGTGTAGGCGACCGATTTTACCGGGACAAAGTAAGAGTGCTCCAGCAAGAAATCACGCATATCTTCCACTTTCGTTGGAGGACTATCCGACTTCTCTACAGCCTGCATAATGTCAAAAGCATAATCTACATAGACATTGCCTTCGTCATCCATCATGAATGGCAGCTCCTGACCTGAATAGACACTATTCAACGTAACCGCTGGGGCACCAGCCTGTGCAGCTTGTTCCATATCTACAGCGTATATATCCGGATACAGTTCTTCCCCGCGTGGCAGTTGATTGTTATGTACGGACTTATACTGATTGACCATTCGTTGAACGTCGTTTACTTTCTGCACGGTTTGAAGATCCATGACTTTAATCGTTGGCTTCACTTCTTCATCCTGTATGAGAAAGTAAGCGCTACCACCACTTTCAAACGCCGTTCCGGGTATTTCATCCAGATATCCCTGCTGTTTCAGCTTGGACAGATCGACTCTGAATTTTTCATATTTAGGTGTTTCCATATCTGCATTGATTATGGGCAAAATCCCCTGATCCTGTTGGAACGCTTCTACCGCAGTTTGAATACGGCTTACACTTTCCTTATAAGCTACTTTGGGATCGGGATTACTCTGAGATTGATACATACACCCCGTTGCTGTCATAGCAAACAACAGGAATACGATTAGACAGGACGTCTTCTGCATCTGACGCCTCGGCCCACGTGGCTTCACGTTCTTCGTCATATTCACGCTCATCCGTATCCTCCTTGAATCGTTCCACTACGTATTCTTAGAACCAATCGTCCTCTTCCTGCTGCTGACGCTCCAGTTGTTTACGAATCGCCGCCTTCAAGGGATCCTCCGGAACATGAACCGTTACGGATCCCCGCACTTTCGCCTGACAAGATAGCCGGGTGCCTGCATCCAGCAGCGAACCCAGCTTATGCTTCTCCGCATCTGTTGGTGGATGCAGCGCAGCAAGATATTCCGTATCTACTTTCACCTTACACATCAGGCAGGCTGCCTTTCCATCACAACGAGTTGCTATCTTCACTCCTGCACGGCGTGCAGCATTTAGCAGCGTTACCCCTGGCTTTAGCCGAATCGTTTTATTTTGTGGTAAAAAAGTAATATTGTAATCCATAACTCTTCCTCCCTCAACCTACTGAGGCCATTGAAAGCCAACAAGCTCTTCAACTTCTGCTCTGAATCGACTTGTCCATATATTTTGCTGCCCCAATAAAGTCATTAGAGGTTGATGTAATTCGGGCATCTTCCGAATCTCTCTTGCAATGGGTTCATACCGATCGGCTCGGCCTCTCATCAGATTGAACAACAGCTCATGCGCAAGCGGCATTAGTCGCAATGTGTACGAACCCACTTTCGCCTCAGGTGCATACGCGGCTAATACATGTTCAATTTCAATACGGTACCAACTTTTACGTGCCCACACTTCAAAACCACCAACCAGCTCCATCGCACAAGTCCCTACCTGATAATGACTAAGCAGCGAGGCATAAGGTCCAGTCTTATCTACCACAGGCTCGTCCAGCACCAATCCAGGCGCAGATTTATGCAGCACCTTAGCCGCAGTGATATCAGCGTAAATGTCAATATCTCTGGGAGCCTGCTGTAACTCCACCTGTTGGAGCAATAATCCACAGCTGCCCCCAAGCAACCACGTATGAGGCTCTGTATCCCAGGCTTTCGCCGTCTCCAGCAAAGCCGCGTGTAATTCCGGATAGCGCTCTGTCCGATCCTCCGTTTCATGCGGCCTCATCGGCTCACCTTCCCTTCATCCGTTTTCGTTGTGTCAGCTCTTATGATGTGTTTATGCGGATGTTATCTCTCAGGCGAGAAAGATCAGGTTAGAGAAGCTATTCCGCCGAAAAAGCCAATCAGCATAATGAGAAAAGCAATTAACGAAAGAATTCCCCGTACAATTCCTTTCGTTTTGGCACGAGCAAACGTAATCAGGAATACAGATAGTCCCATAATGAGGATTGCGACCAATGAAAGCCACATCTTGTCCATTGCGTTCATATTCCAGAGTTCTCCCCTTCAGTCCGTTATTCATCACTGACACTGTGACAATTGCAACTATTATAACACGAAACATAGCTCCACTTTCCAAAAAAAAGACAAAAAGCAAGCCGGCAGATGCCGACTCGTCTCTTTGTCTTGCTCGATCGCCTGCAGAGCAGGCGCGATCTATTATTTTTTCATCATCATTTTCATTAATGATTCCATACTGTTTGGGTTTAATCCGCTTTTTTTGACGGCACTCACGATATCCTGAACTGTATCCTCAGATACCGGCACTTTTGCCATGGCGGATACTTGCTTGATCAGTTGGCGCAACTGAGCTTCATTCTGCATGGTGGACGGTTTTACTGTACTCGCCAATTTTTTGACGGCACCTTCCGTAATCGATTTCCCTGCTTTTTTGTTGATCGCTTTCAGCGCTTCCTTGGAAATGTTGTTAGCCATTCGTCTCCCCTCCTCCGGCAATACTCATGTGTATAGTATGAGTGCACCGTAAAAAAGGTGAATAAGCTTTCTCATTTCGGGAAAGCCGCCTACGCTACCATCAGGAATGCCACTGCTCCCAGGTTTCAAGCGTCATGACTTCCATTTCGGTCTTCGGATCACGTCCCATCAATGCTTCAACCGCATCCCGCGGCTGTCTCTCTTGAAAAAGAACGTGATAAAGCTGATCTGCAATCGGCATTTGCACACCGTATTTCTGAGAAATAAAGTGGGCGGCCTGCGTGGTCCGAATGCCTTCCACAACCATGCCCATGGAACTCAAAACATCGTCCAGCTTCTGTCCTTTGCCCAGCAAGGAACCTGCTCTCCAGTTACGGCTGTGCTGACTAGTCGCGGTCACGACCAAATCGCCGATCCCTGCAAGTCCGGAGAACGTGAGCGGATTCGCTCCCATCTCCACACCGATGCGTGTGATCTCGGCCAGCCCGCGTGTTAGCAACGCTGCTTTGGCATTGTCACCAAAGTTAAGGCCATCTGACATACCTGCTCCCAGCGCGATAATATTTTTGAACGCTCCCGCCAGCTCTACACCAATCATATCTCGATTAGTGTACACACGGAAATAAGCATTCATAAATAAACCTTGGGCTGCCTCGGCAGAAGCTTTGTCCAGTGATGCCACAACAACCGTTGTTGGGCAACGCTTAACCACTTCTTCCGCATGGCTTGGACCAGAAAGCACAACGACACGTCCTTCTTCACATTCAAGTTCTTCCGAAATGACCGTGGACATGCGTTTGAGGCTTTCTGTCTCAAACCCCTTGGTTGCATGAATGATTAACATTTCCGGTTTGTAATAGGCCTTAAGCTGATGAGCAACCGAACGCATCGCCGATGAAGGAGCAACAATTAACACAGCTGAAGCTCCTTCAACTGCCTTTGCCATATCTGTTGTTGCCTGAATAAGGGGCGACAGCTCTGCATCGGGAAGGAAGCGTTGGTTAGTATGTTTATTATTGATCTCTGCGGCCTGGTCTTCACCACGTGTCCACATGATCACATCCAGCTGATTGGCAGCCAATACACTGGCGAGTGCAGTACCCCAACTACCCGCAACCAGAACAGCAACTTTTTTAGACAACTCGTTTTCCCCCTCCAGGGTTTTTCGATCCCAATTTATTTTCCTGTCCTTTGGCGAGCTTCGCAATATTGGTACGATGTCTCCAGAACGCAAACAGACAAATAATCAGACTTCCCCAGAAGATACTCATTGAGTATCCGGGCAACACAAGGATGAAGAGCGGTGTCAAAGCTACAAAAATAAGGGAACCCAGTGAAACATATCGTGTCAATACGATGGACAGGATGGCAAATACCCCGGCGCACAGCGCAGGAATAAGTGCAAGAGTCACGAGCACACCGATTGCTGTCGCGATTCCTTTTCCTCCACGGAAACGGAAGTACAGCGGCCAGTTATGTCCTGCAATGGCAGCTATACCACTTAGTGCAGGAATCCAATCGGAACCGTTGCTGAACCAAACCCCAATCCAAACGGCCGCAATACCTTTGAGTACATCCAGCAGCAGTACCAGAATTGCCGGCCCTTTTCCCAATATCCGCAAAGTATTGGTGGCTCCTGCATTTCCGCTTCCGTGCTGACGGATATCGATCCCCCGTAGTGCTTTTGCAAGGAGGACACTAAAGCTGATTGAACCGAGCAGATAACTCAGGACAATCGCTGCGATTTGTAAAATCACAAACTTCTCCCCTAACCTTCGTCGGACTTCCTCCGAGTAAATATGCGAATTGGTGTCCCTTCAAAATCAAACGCTGCACGAATTTTATTCTCCAGGTAACGTTCATAAGAAAAGTGCATCAATTCCGGATCGTTTACAAAGATAACCATGGTCGGAGGTTTAACGGCAACCTGCGTCACATAGTTAATTCTCATTCTGCGTCCTTTATCTGTTGGCGGCGGATTAATCGCCACTGCATCAGACACGACATCGTTAAGCAGATGCGTCTGAACACGCATAGAATGCTGCTGTGCTACACGCTGCACAACAGGCAACAATTTTTGTAAGCGTTGTTTTGTCTTGGCTGACAAAAATACAACCGGAGCGTAAGTCATAAACAGGAAATGATCCCGAATTTTCTTCTCAAACTCATTCATTGTTTTATCAGACTTCTCGACAACGTCCCATTTGTTCACAACAAACATAGAAGCTTTACCTGCTTCGAATGCGTAACCCGCAATGTGCTTGTCCTGCTCAATAATGCCTTCTTCGCCATTAATAACAATCAGAACAACATCTGCACGCTCAATGGCACGCATCGCACGCATTACGCTGTATTTCTCCGTGGTTTCATAGACTTTACCACGTTTACGCATACCTGCTGTGTCGATCAGCACATAACGCTGGCCGTCTTTTTCAAACGGTGTATCAATAGCGTCCCGCGTCGTTCCAGCAACATCACTGACAATAACACGTTCTTCACCCAAAATAGCGTTCACCAATGAAGATTTACCCACGTTAGGACGTCCGATCAGAGCTACACGAATGACATCGTCATCGTAAGTCTCTTCCTCAAGTTCAGGTAATTTCTCTACGATGGCGTCGAGCAAATCTCCTACACCTGTACCATGACTTCCTGATACTCCAATTGGATCACCAAATCCAAATCCATAAAACTCATAAATGAGCTCACTGCGCCCGATATTATCCACTTTGTTAACGGCTACAACGATAGGCTTGCCCGAGCGGTACAACATCTCTGCGACTTCTTCATCAGATTGCGTAATCCCTGCTTTTGCATCACACATGAATACAATAACATCCGCTTCTTCAATGGCGAGCTCTGCCTGCATCCGGATTGATTTTAAAATGACGTCCTCGCCGTCGATTTCGATACCACCTGTATCGATAATGCTAAATGGTTTACCGTTCCATTCGCCGATTCCGTAGATACGGTCACGGGTAATGCCCGGCTTGTCTTCCACAATGGCCAATCTGTCGCCGATGATCCGATTAAAAATGGTGGATTTACCCACATTCGGTCGCCCGACAATTGCCACAACGGGTCTTGCCATACATTCCACTCCTCCTGTCCATACTTACGATACTCATCATAGCAAAAAACACCTGTCTTGGCTAACGTTTCATGCCGTTATACTCGCAATAACAACAATCGGCGAACCCGCTGGGGCTCGCCGATCTTGCTTTTATTGTTCAGCAAAATATGCAGTATATAACTAAGAACCAAGCATGTGTAACTTATTTGAATTTGCTGAGTTTGTCACCGAAGCGCTCGCCGAGCGTGATGCTCAGACCTTGATTGCTCATGGAAACGTTCGGGTTGTTGATTTCTTCACGTGGAGCATTGTTTCTTGCTGGTCTTTCTGATTTTTGTGCTTGAGCAGGAGCTTCTTCAGTTTCCTTAATGCTCAGGCTTACACGTTGCTCAGAAGGGTTCATGTCCAAGATTTTAACTTGAACTTCTTGTCCTTCTTTCAACACTTCGTGCGGAGTGCCAATATGTTTGTGGGAGATTTGCGAGATATGCACAAGTCCCTCAACACCAGGAGCGATTTCAACAAAAGCACCGAAGTCAACCAGACGTTTTACAACACCTGTTACGATATCGCTAGAGTTGAATTTGTCGCCAGCTGTTTCCCAAGGACCTGGTTGAACAGCTTTCATGCTCAGGCTGATTTTACCTTTTTCAGGATCAACTTTCAGCACTTTTACGTTTACTTTATCGCCTTCAGACAGAACGTCCGATGGTTTGTCAACGTGTGTCCAAGCCAGCTCGGATACGTGAACCAATCCGTCTACTCCGCCTACATCAACGAAAGCACCGAATTGAGTCAAGCGTTGTACCGTACCTTCGATCACTTGGCCTTCTTGCAAACCAGCCATAACGTTAACTTTGTTTGCTTCGAATTCTTGCTCAAGTACGTCTTTTTGGGAAAGGATCACTTTGTTGTTCTCACGATCGATCTCTTTCACTTTAACACGCAATGTGCGTCCTTTGTAATCGCTGAAATCTTCAACGAAATGGCGTTCAACCATGGAAGCCGGGATAAATCCGCGTACGCCCACGTCTGCTACCAGACCGCCTTTAACAACGTCAGCTACAACAACTTCGAATACGTCTTGGTCTTCAAAGTGCTTTTGCAATTGATCCCAAGCGTTTTCGCTGTCGATTGCACGTTTGGACAGAACGAGTTTTTCTTTCTCGTCGTCGATGCTAAGTACTTTAGCTTCAACTTCTTGTCCAACTTCAACTGCATCAGACGCGCTGTCTACGTGCAGAGAAGACAGTTCACGAATTGGAATTACACCGTCATATTTATATCCAATGCTCACATAGGCTTGGTTATCTTCCAATTTGACGATGGTTCCTTTTACGGTATCTCCTTTTTTCAAGGAAACGAATTGATCCAACTCATCTTGGGTTGCTTCTTGATTTTTCATTTCTTCCGACATGTCAAATACCCTCCTCAATTCAAAAACCCCATTATATTCAAACCTGCCTGTAGCAGAGTTCAAAACACTTTCATCACTGAATGAACATCTTTAGCTTCCCTCAAAAATATGGAAACATGCACTCAGCTGTCTGACGACGACGCCATTATTTGCTTGGCACGCCTGTCTGCACCATTTCATTAATCTTGGACATAATCTTCTCCGTCGCTCTCTCCAGCGCATCGCCGGATGGATCTTCCTTGAACTCGTCCAAATTCACTGGTGCTCCATAGACCACTTTCATCTTACGAAAAACCTTGTAGTTACCGATAATAGCGGCAGGAATAACTGTAGCACCACTTCGGAGAGCGAAGCTCGCTGCCCCTTTTTTGCCGATGCCTCCATCATTGTGTCGACTTCCCGAAGGAAAAATGCCAAGCACTTCACCATCACGCAAAATGTTGAGTGAGGTCTTGATGGATTCCTTGCTGACGCCTCCACGTTTAACGGGGAAAGCGCCTACGGCTTTGATAATTCGGCCGAAGACCGGAACATCAAACAATTCGCTTTTAGCCATGAAGCGCACCTGACGGCTAATCTTGATACCTACCGTTGGAGGATCAAAGTTACTGATATGATTGGAACATAAAAGTACGCCGCCTTCTTTCGGGATGTTCTCCCGTCCAACTGCCTCCAGGCGGAAAAGAATGGTGTAAATGATCCGCAGTAATGTGCTGCAAAATGTGTAAATCATAGACCGATCTCTCCTCTGACCATTGTGCAATAAGACACGATTTTGTCAACCACTTCATGGATGCTCATCTCAGTTGTATCGAGCACGGTAGCGTCCTCAGCACAACGAAGCGGGGATACTTCCCGACTTTCATCCAATTGGTCACGGGTGGCAATGTCTCGCTCAAGTTGCTGCAACGTCAGTCCTTCTGAGGGGTCCAGTTCTTTGAAGCGGCGAAGTGCACGCTCTTCCACACTGGCAGTCATGAAGATTTTCACTTCCGCGTCGGGCAATACTGTCGTTCCGATATCGCGTCCATCCATGACGACGCCCTTGCGCAAAGCCATTTGCCGCTGTGTATCCACCAATTGCGTACGCAGCCCCTCGATTTGCGCATATCGGGACACGATTCCCGTCACTTCACGGGAGCGGATTTCCGAGGTTACATCTTCCCCATTACAGAACACTTTCTGTCCGTCGGGATCCGGTTGTAAATCAATGACCAGCTTCTGGGTTTCCTGAAGCACCTCTGGCACATCTTCCGGTGAAATACCTTTCCGAAGCATATGCAGGGTTACCGCACGGTACATTGCGCCAGTATCAACGTATATATACGCGAGCGCCTCTGCAACCAATCGGGCCACCGTGCTTTTCCCGGCACCGGCAGGTCCGTCAATTGCAACGTTCATCTTCCCGTTCTCTGATGTGTTCTGGCTTGCCAACGGGGCATTCCTCCTCAAACGATAAGCCTCAATAAAAAAACAGGCATTGCCTGCATCGTCAAAATTATACCACACTATACACATGGATGCAAAAACAGACAAATCAGTGATGCTATTATTCGTGCACCGTTTGTATCTGTATTGGTGTTCCTTCCAGACGATCAATGGAGGTCATATTTTTTTTCATATCAGGCACAAGAAGTATTAACTGGTAGATCACAAGCAGAATGAGAAGAGCTGTAATCAGCATCAGAGCCCTTCTCTCCATTCGCTTGGACAATACATAATATAGGCGCTCGTATCTGCGGGACGCATGGCGACGATTGTTCACAACCCGAACCTCCGTTTTTCCATTACAGTGCCCGCCACTGTCTCTTTTTATCCATATAATCACGATTCTTATTTCGTTCGATAATCCAATTGCCGTTCAAAACAAAACTTGATGATCTTCTGCCGCTCCGAATCCGAAATCTGCACAAACTTTAACATACACAACTGTCTGCCCGTTTCCAGTGTTTTGATCCGTACCACTTCGGCTTCAAAATTCGCATGTTCAATCACTGCATTACGATAAGGAATAAGCAGCCAGCATTTCAGCTTTTGCCCTTCCGCAATAGGAAAACTGGGTTCACCGTAAATGGACAACCCACCGCCGCCAATATCTTCAGTCAAGCCCACGGCTCGGGTCAGATCTTCACCCTGTATAGCCATTTCAAGGTTTGCATGAACACGCAGAAAACTGCGACGTTGAATTTTGGTAATGTCATCCGGCAAAGGTTTGCGAATTCGTACAAGACGGACCACATCTTCTTCAAATCCGGTAACGTACGTGTTGAAATAATGACGAACCCCGTCTTCCGTAATATAAGAAATGGACAATTCCTCACCAAAAAACAACCTTTTCAACCGACTGCTTCCCTGCTGCATCGGAACTTCGATCAGGAAACTATGCTCATCCACATCCGCTATGCGTGATTTATATTCTTTGCTTTCCTCTTTTTCATCTGCAGAGGCAATCTGGATGTATAAAACTTCATTTATTTTGGGAAACAAGCTGTTCACCGCCACCTTAGCTTTTTATCTTGGCATCATATGTACAAGGACTATTATACCATGACCTTTCTCATAGTGGACAACAAAAAACAGACCATCTAGTGGTCTGTTTCGTAATCTAATTGCCTTTTAACAAGCTGCTGACTTCTGGAGGTTATGTGGTCTCATTCACCGGTTTGATTTCCTCAACAGCTTCTTCCATACCTGTATCGGCGTTGATGTAAATTCTATATTTCGTGCCGTTAATGCGTCCGCCGAATTCGTAACAAAGAACTTCTTTGCTGTAATCATTCTTAATGAGTGACTTACGAACGTAGCTCTCCTCGAATTCCGGATTCAGCTTTTTGCGGGCTTGTTCAACTGTGAGTGCAGCTTTTGGAATCTCCCGTTTCTTCTGATGCTCATACACAAAGTCACTTGCCTGGAAGCCGGTAACATCCCCGTTATCGAGACCTACTCGAACAGACATTTTTTCCGGATAAATCAATGTATCGCCTTGTTTGCGCACATAGGTCAGGTTACCGAGATTGCCAAACTCATCGTAATTGACCGCCTTCATATCTTTGTAACCCTTATTGGAAAGGAATTGATCCGCTTTTGACATGGCATCTTTACGTGTTACTTTCTTTGTCCCGATCGGACGAGTGTCACTGTATGAGATGAGCAGACCACCATTACGTGTAAAGTCCATCATCAATTTACTGTCTTTGGACTGATTAATCGTGGCTGTGTACGATTCCCAATCTGTGCCTTTCCCATTTTCCTGTACTTGAATCTTACTGTGCTCGGCGTCAGAAAACTTGGCAGCTTTCGTTTGGATCTGCTCTTTGGTCATCGGTAAGCCATCCAGCTTTTTCACCGAACGTTTGGCATAAATGCTTGAGACTGAAGGACCCCAGTCAAGTTCAGGGTACTCCTGTACCTTTTTGTTGACCGTCCGGAATCCATCCACGATGGTATTATCCATTGTTTGCTGTTCCGTCGCCATAGCCGACTCCGCATCCATCCAGCGCAAACGGTCCGAAAGGACTTTCTGCTGAACATTCTGCAGATTTTTGGTAATCTCGGATGAATTCGCATACAGCTTTTTCAGGTTACCCATTTCCTTTTCACTTAAAGGTTCATTGGTCAGATCACGCATGGACGCTTGATAAGCAAAGTTGGAGATGCGGGAGAGAAACTCCTCCGTTTCACTGAATGGCAGCATCGTGAGCGGCAATTGGTTAATTTCATTTTGCGCTTCACTGGTAAGTCGCCATACATTCATCAGACCTTTACGATGCATCCCTTGGGACGTGGCATGAACCGCCAGTGTATTCCCAATCTCCGAGTGCAATTTGTCCATATGAAATGATAAATCGTGAAAAGCACGCTGGTATTGATTCTCTGCCTTGATCAGAATTGCATTTTTCTCCTGGTTCTCTTGGTATCCCCATACGAGAGCACCGATTAACAGAACTGCAAATATCGGAAACATAACTGAACTTAAACGTTTATACATCGATAGAGTCTCCTTTCTTCTAAGCCACTACCTCTATTGTGGATCGAAGAAAGACCTCTTATGCATGCGATTTCCAGTCTGTCCAATGACGGGCTTATTACGAATGGTTCCAAGACGTTAGTTTAATTCAATTGAACCCAGGTTGTACCGCCATCTTCCTCAATTTCGAACTGATCCCGATTGTCACACAAACACTGTTTAAAACCGGTCTCGATTCTTCCGCGTTCCTTCTTGCCTCGCAGTGTAAAACGTTCTCCACATTGTTTGCATCTGATTTTAATTTTGATTCTCATCACGCTTATCCCCGTTTCTATTTGTCTTTCCCCGGGAATTTTTATTGTTGCAGCAAAAAAAACACACCAGGGCATCAGGCGCAGGTTGCGCTCCATGTCCACCAGTGTGTCCGTATTTTTATAATTTAATCTCTTCCTCACGCTTCACAAAACGAAAAGGAGAACGATTATTGGCCCTTGTAATCTTGCCGATTGCTCCGTACCATAATCCCGCCATCAATGGCGCAATGAACCACAACCAATGATTCACCATGGTATTCATAATGACATCGTAAAGTGCGTGCCAGAAGAACGGCAAAACGAGTGAAAGCATAAGAAACCAACGTTTTTTCTTGCCATCCGTGAACTTGGCCCGCCCCATGTAATAACCCATAATTACTGCAAACATGGCGTGACCCGATACAGGAAGCAAAGCACGAATAAACATGGCAGAGACGGAAGCATTCCCCGCAAAGGCATACAACACATTCTCAACCGTAGCAAACCCGAGTGAAACAGCAACGGAGTAAAGAATCCCATCATAAGGCTCGTCAAATTCAGTATGGTTATAGATAATATGGTATATCACAAACCATTTGACGAACTCTTCAACCCAACCTGAAATGAGGATGGCTTCAACATAAGGATTATCTCCAAGCCAGATCATCATGCCACGCTGAATAATCATCACAGGTAATACCATTAGAATTCCCATGAGAAAGACTCGAAATACCATGTGAAGAGGTTCAGAGTCATAACGGTCTTTCAGATAAAAGTATGTTAACAAGGCGAGACCCGGAGCTACTGCTGCCGCTAAAACCGAAAACAAAAGCACCGAAATTCCCCCTCTGACTAAGAACGCAATTACAACTAGAGCTTAATCCTGACGTTTGAAGTGGGTGCAAATAACCTCAATCGCTTGCTCAGGCATAACAACCTTTCCATACTCTTCCATGACTGCTGGAGTAACTGAAGACCCTTCACCAAATTCAGCAAGCAGTGCAATCAGCGCTGCATGTTTGGTGGAATCCACGTCATCCGGTTCCAGATGCAAAAACCACTTGTCTTTATAGGAATAGAGTCTTCCAGCATCCGTTACGTGCTGACGCAACATATGTGCAGCCTCAATTAGCACTTCAAAATCTTTGAATGCATAGACGATGGAATCGCTTTGCTCAAGTGTAACTTCCATCTCATATACTTCTTCAGGCAGATCATCCTCGTTACCTGAACCATATTGTTGCGGATCATATTTCCCCCGGGTAACAATGACAACCATCCCTTGAGCGGGAAGTGCGAATACTTCGACAGCAAGCGGACCTGTAGCATCAAATCCAAGTTCGGAATAAGCCTGGTCCATCATTTCAGTGAACAGTTCATGAACTCTAGGTATTTCCTGCCACATATCTTCCTTTTGTATTCCGCGCTCGCTCAGATCGTCAAAGGTCAGGAAAATCCGTATCTTATCGTGACTTAATCGTTCTATTTTCATACAGGATCTCCCCTTTATAAGCAAGTCTTATAACAGATTATGAAGCACAAAACAATATGTGCTGAAAATAAATCTATGTAGTTATGTTATCATTTTATACCTCCAAATGCACGAAGTAAAATCGACAAAAAAAGAATCATTCCACATCAAAACAAGACTGTGGATGATTCTAATGGGAAGTTTGTGTTTATAAACCCGGTACTGTTGTGTTTGTTTGAGTTAAGATTTGCTCAACTTCATGTTTAACATCCGGATTGGTGCGAATAAAATCTTTGAGCATGTTCATGTTCTCTTCTTTTTCCTGCGGAGTAATCGGTTTGGCCGTTTTTTTATGCGTACTTTTGTGGGAATCTCCGCTTTGTTCGTTTGACTTAGAGCTGAACCCGTCCATACCAGGGAACGTCATCTCCATCATTTTGTGTTTGGCCTGATTCATCATGTTGCGGGATGAACCGGAAGACAGCATAGACATTTTACCTTTGGACAGCCAAGAAGTGGCTGCTACACCAATTACAACACCCCAGAAAAAGGATGACGCCTTCATTACACCAACCTCCTTTTAATGTTAAAATCACAACTAGTGTTTGCGGGAGCGCGTCATCTCATTCCGCATAAATACAGGAAAGCGAGTTGAAGTCATGATTAGACACACCACCGCCTTAATTATGATCGTTTGCATGCTGTTGTCAGCGTGTGGAGCCAAGGACGAAACAACGCCTGAAACGACGATGTCCAGCAATGGCTCGGTTACTTCGACGCAGGAGCAACCAAACGAGCCAACTGCCACTGGCACAGAAGAAACACAAACCAATGATTCCCAGTCCACTACGGACTCAACATCTGATCATGAATCACCTAGGCGTGACGAAACGTCCACAATAGAAAAGGAAGAAAATGACAACACTTCCGGACAAACAACCGAAGATAATATTGAAAAAACGTATCACATGAACGCCAATTATTACATCAAACCAAACGACAAAGCGAGCGAAAGCAAGGTTGTATTGTTGACATTTGATGACGGACCTAAAGAAGAAAAAATGATTAACGGATTAATCGACACATTGGATAAACATGGCGCGAAAGCAATATTTTTTGTTAACGGATACCGAGTGAAAAGTCATCCCGAGTTGCTGGAGATCATTCATAAACGTGGTCAGATTGTAGGAAATCATGCCTGGGATCATGAAGATCTGAAAAAGATGTCCACTACGGCAGCCGCCAAACAGGTAACCGATGTGCAAAAAATTGTAAAAGAAACGATTGGCGTGGAGCCTCAGTTCTTCCGCCCGCCGTTCGGATCCGGAAATGATGCACTGAAGGCTACAGTCAAAAATAACAGCATGTTATATATGACATGGTCCAATGGCTCACTGGATTGGGATAAGAGCACCAAAAACAAACCGGAGAAAGTCATTCAGAATGTGCTGGATCAATTAAATCCCGGCAGTAATATTTTGATGCATGAGTTGCCCTGGACGGTTGAAGCATTGGATGAGTTGTTAACCAAACTCGAACAGAAAGGCTACACATTCGTCGACCCTCGCTCCATTGAACTGGAAGCACGCTGAGTTTCAATTACAATCGGTGTAGTCTCAGTGATCCATTTGGAATTGGCCCGAAGCAACATACAAAGTTAACTCAAATAAACAGCCTTGATCCTATACGGATCAAGGCTGTTTATTTGAGAGCATTCTCAATGTAATGATATGCATTTCTGCTGGACAACAAAGTCTGAGCGGCAAATGATTTGTTCCATATCCTTTGCTAACAAGCATTTTGCCTTCTAGCCCATTATCCTTATCATCACGTTTCAAAGAGAACCACCCGCTAGACACGGAGCGGTACGCTTTGTTAAGAAACACGGGGCCAACGCCCGGAATTACCAATTGTCCACCGTGGGTGTGACCACTCAATATCAGATCCACAGGTTCATTCAAGTGAAGAGCCTGTAAGGGGTCGTGCACGATGGCAATCTTGCACTCTTTTGTATCCAATTCAGCAAGAAGCGAATCCCCTCGCCGTGAACGATAATCAACTCCGACCAGGCACAGTTTGCTTTTGCCTTTATGAAGATAGGCAGTTGAATCTTGTAGAAGTTGAACGCGTGTATCTCGGAATATACGTTCGAGCTGCGCAATTCCTGCTCTTTTATCATGGTTTCCATACACAGTATACGCAGGTGCAATATATGATAACAAGCTCATATTATGTCTGACGATGGGCCATGAGATTCCCTTTTCCGCCACATCTCCCCCAATGATAACCCAATCCACCTGATTTCGAAGGTGTTCCAGATCATTGTTTTTCAGCTTGCGTTTATGAATATCAGATATATACAGTATTTTGCTTCCATCAAAAGAAGACGGTAAATTCGGCACTTCAACCTCTTCTGTAACAATGTGGTGAAGGTGGGCCTCCCTCCACATATGAACGAGCAATGCAATCCCTGCCAATATAACAGCAACGACCCAGGCCAGCATTACCATGGCCATGGAAGAAAAGTATTCAGAGGAGGCGCTCCTTTTATTCCCCACCAAACCAGACTGATTGTGAGCAAAACAAATATTAAAATGAGTGAATTCACAAATCGTTTACTGAGCCGTAAACGGCGAGAAGGATGAAGCTCCGTCCGTGTAGGAAGTGTGCCCGCTTCGGAAACGGATTCTTCTGATGGCTTTTGTTCTTTATTGGCACGTGCTGGTGCCCGCCGGGGAAGTACCGGACTTTCCAGCGATGATGTATAAGACTTGCGTTGTGATCTTGGTATAGAAACAGAGGTAATCGGTGTAAGTTCTCCTACCTCTGCGGCGGCAGCTGATTCAACGACCAGATTTGTTTGAGAAGCTTCAGGACGCTCAGATGTCTCTGTCTTATCTGAGTTACGATGGCGCTGACTGCCGTAAGTTTTCATTCTACTTAATTGCTGATTCATGATCCCCTCCGAAAACGTATCGCTAATCCAGACACCAAATCAATAATGAAATGACATAAAATAGGCGCCCATAATGTGCCGGATTGCATATAAATCCAACCCAATCCATAGCTTGAGACAAATACCCAACCCGTCGGAATCCAATGCCGCAGATAGCGAATATGGATGACCGCAAATAAAATACTTGTCCAGTAAGGACCTAACGCATACTGTATGGCTCCGCGAAATAACAATTCTTCACAAACAGCAACGATGGCTGCTATGCATACAATATGCCAGATCGGACGCTGACGGAACAGCATCTCGTTAATTCCCCCATCGTCCATACTTTCTTGAGGAATAACATAAGAAAGAACCAGGTCCATAACAAGCATAATGCCAGCCAGACCAAGGCCCCACCAAATAAAATGGTAACTGTCAGGCCAAGCAAGCACATCAAACAGATTTCTCTTCTGCAATAAAATCCATACAACCCCAATGATCAAAGTTAACCCTTGTGTAAAGTATAGATTGATCAGAAGCAAACGCTCGGTAAGTTGCTGTGGTTCAGCCTTCTGAATCTTGAACTTGGGAAACTTTAATTTTTTCATCGCCTGTGTCTGTCCTCTTGACTTATATTTGATGGATAACAAGTTCGTTGTCCAATCGGATAGTATACTAAATGATAGCCAAAAAACCAAATTGGTTCAAGGCCTGCCCCAAGTCCCGTTTTTTAAGCGAAGCTGTATCGAATGCGTTATTTCATTAATGCATTAAAATTCAATTCATAAAACAGCTTGTAATCGAGCTATTTATATCCATTAGGGAAGTCAATTCTTAATATTTGTATGCTTCCTTTGCCACTGAAGAAAAGAACAATAGTAAATCGAATTAAAACATTTAAGCCTATTGACATGCTCATGTCAGCCATGATACATTATGAAAAAATTAGTCACGTTAAACACGATGACGGAAAAAAGACGTTGCTTTGTCTTACAGAGAGCCGATGGATGGTGCAAATCGGTGGCAGGCAGATGATCTTGAGCGCTCCTGAGTTATTGCATTGAAATTGGAGTAGGTGCAATCGGTTTAGACCCGTTATCCTCTTCGGTCTTCATTGACCGCTAAGACTGTCGTTGCGAAACGGCGGTGAATTAGGGTGGTACCACGACAACTCTCGTCCCTTATTGCGCAAGCAGTATGTGGATTGAGAGTTTTTTGATTTATTTTAAAGTACAGACGTGGAATTGCCCTATTTGCTACACCCTCCTCCTCTGCTGCGACACCGCGTTGTTGAGAGGAAGAGTTCCAACGGTTTTAAGGAATGCCTCTTTCGTGAGGTGAAACCTTGACGATATAGATACACATACCTAAGGAGGAAGAAACCATGTACAAAGTGTTAGTGTCGGACCCCATTAGTGATCTGGGAATTCAGCAACTGGTGGATGCAAATGATGTTGTAGTTGAGAAGAAAACAGGTCTTAGCGAAGATGAACTTGTTGCAATTATCGGCGATTATGATGCCCTTCTGGTTCGAAGTCAGACTCGTGTAACGGATCGTATTATGACTGCAGGTACAAACCTCAAAGTCATCGGACGTGCCGGAGTAGGTGTAGATAACATTGATTTGGAAGCTGCTACCCAACGCGGTATCATTGTTATTAACGCTCCTGACGGTAATACGATTACGACATGTGAACATACATTTGCCATGATGATGGCACTGGCACGACATATTCCTCAGGCATATGCCAAAACCATTCAAGGTACTTGGGATCGTAAAACCTTCCTGGGTGTGGAGTTAAGAAATAAAACCCTGGGTGTGCTCGGTATGGGACGAATCGGTAGCGAAGTAGCTAAACGTGCCAAAGCATTCGGAATGGATATTCTGGCTTATGACCCGTTCCTCACTCAAGACCGTGCGGAGAAACTTCAAGTTAAGTTAGCTAGTGTGGATGATATCATTCGCAATGCTGATTTCATGACCGTTCACACACCATTAACACCTGAGACACGCCATATGATTTCCCGCCCACAATTCGAAGTGATGAAAAAAGGCATGCGTATTATCAACTGTGCCCGCGGTGGAGTTGTTGACGAAATGGCACTTGTTGAAGCCATTAATGAAGGTATCGTTGCTGGTGCAGCGTTCGACGTATTCGAGAGCGAGCCACCAGCTGCTGATCACCCGTTCCTGAATCATCCTAGCATTATTGTCACGCCTCATCTTGGTGCATCCACAGTAGAAGCACAAGAAAATGTAGCGATCGACGTATCCGAGCAAGTCCTGCATATCCTTCGCAATGAACCGTTCAAAAACGCGGTCAATATGCCTGCAGTAGCCCCAACCGTAATGAACAAACTGCAGCCGTATTTTAAACTGGGCGAAACACTGGGTAGCTTTGCAGCTCAGATCACTCAAAATGCGGTTCAGGAAATTCGGATCGACTATGCTGGAGATCTGTCTGAAGTGGATACTTCTCCTTTGACTCGTTACATTGTAAAAGGCATTCTGGCAAGACATTTAGGCGGGGAAGCCAATATTGTCAACTCCATGCATTTGGCTAAAGTGCGGGATCTCAACGTAGTGGTTAGCCAAACATCGACCACTAAAGGGTTTACCAATCTCATTACCGTCACACTTGTAACGACTCAGGATGCTGAAGAGCGTCGTGTTGCCGGCACCCTTCTTGCCGGTTACGGAGAGCGAATCGTTCGTCTGGACAAATTCCCAGTGGATATTGCTCCGGAAAGTCATCAAATTTTGATTTCGCATAATGATAAACCGGGTATCATCGGACGTGTTGGGACATTGCTTGGAGAAAATGAAGTTAACATCGCCTCCATGCAGGTTGGACGTAAAATCATTGGTGGAGCTGCTATCATGATTTTGACTGTTGACAAGGAAGTTCCAAAAGACGTGCTTGTGCAACTTGCAGCCCTTCCAGAAATCAATACAGCCGTTGAAATCGTTTTGAATTAATTGCCGGATTATACACTTTTAAGACAAAAAGAAGAGGCGAACCTTATCGGGTTCGTCTCTTCTTTATAACTCAAAAATTCTTTTTAAGAGCGTAATTCATGCATTAAGCTAATTGAATAATGTTTATAGTAGCCCCTGGTGGAGAAAGGATAGCTGTAGCAACAAGCCCAAATAATTGGAACTGGATAGTAGATCCGGCTGTAACCGTCACAATAAAGTCTGATTGCAACTGACTGAGAGAGAGTACTGGGGATACAACACTCGCTGGAATTGCTGTCCCGTTAAGTAAAATCCGGGATTGAATAGCAAGTGCCGCTGTCAGATTTATTTTATAAGAGATATAGTAGCGCCCTGCATTGGCAAGAGTGAAGGTATCATTCGTTCCATTGACGGTTATGCCAGTGCCTATATTTTGGTTATTCGGCAATGTAATCAATGTTCCACCCAAAATTACAATAATGGTACCACTTGTGTTCTCAGCAAATGCCGAATTCGAAGTTACAGAAGTTCCGGTTGCTCCGGTTGCACCTGTACCTCCAGTAGCTCCTGTTGCTCCGGTGACACTTTCTCCAGTAGCTCCTGTAACTCCTGTTGCTCCTGTACTTCCCGTTACACTCACACCAGTAGCTCCTGTGACTCCCGTGCTTCCCGTTACACTCACACCAGTAGCCCCCGTGACTCCCATTGCTCCTGTATCGCCAGTTACCCCAGTCGCTCCGGTGACTCCGGTATCCCCTGTGACTCCCGTGCTTCCCGTTACACTTATGCCAGTAGCTCCCGTAATTCCTGTTGCTCCTGTATCTCCGGTTACGCCTGCGACTCCCGTTGCTCCTGTATCTCCGGTTACGCCTGCGACTCCCGTTGCTCCTGTATCCCCGGTTATCCCAGTTGCTCCGGTATCCCCAGTGACTCCCGTGCTTCCCGTTACACTCACACCAGTGACTCCCGTTGCTCCCGTATCTCCGGTTACGCCCGTGACTCCTGTTGCTCCCGTATCTCCGGTTACGCCTGTGACTCCTGTTGCTCCCGTATCTCCGGTTATCCCAGTTGCTCCAGTGACTCCGGTGACTCCGGGATCGCCTGTTGCCCCTGTGCTTCCCGTTACACTAATGCCAGTAGCTCCGGTAACTCCAGTCGACCCGGTTACCCCCGTATCACCAGTACTACCCGTTACTCCTACTCCCGTTGCGCCTGTCGTACCTGTGGCTCCTGCGCCAGCCAGCAACGTGTAATCCGGGGATGTTTCCGGCGTACCTGTTGGCGATGCCACATTCGCAATATACGTACTGCCATCGAACGTTACCACTTGACCCGCCCGATACGTTGGCGCTACTGCGGGATCGAATGGTACCACGCCAGTCAGACCTGCGCCTGTCGCACCCGTTACACCTGTATCCCCTGTTCCGCCCGTCACACCTAATCCAGTTGCACCTGTCGCACCGGTGGCTCCTGCGCCGGCTAGCAACGTGTAATCCGGGGATGTTCCCGGCGTACCTGCTGGCGATGCCACGTTTGCAATATACGTACTGCCATCAAACGTTACCACTTGACCCGCTGTATACGTTGGCGCTACTGCCGGATCGAATGGAACGATCCCGCTCAGCCCTACTCCAGTCGCCCCCGTTACACCCGTAGGTCCAGTAGGACCTGCACCTGCAATTAAAGTATAATCCGGTGATGTTCCCGGCGTTCCCGTCGGCGATGCCACATTTGTAATATAGGTACTGCCATCAAGAGTTACAACTTGACCGGCCGGGTACGTTGGGGCCACTGCTGGGTCAAACGGCACAGAGCCACTGAGTCCCACACCAGTTGCCCCGGTAGCTCCAGTGGTTCCGCCTGACAAAAACAACGTGTAGTCCGGAGAACTTCCGGGTATACCCGTGGGCCCATTCGCATTAACAACATAAAGACTGCCACTATATGACACCACTTGACCTTCCACAAAGCTAGGTGCCTGAGCTGGATCAAAAAAGAAAATATCATTCAGTCCAACTCCCGGTAACCCCTGTGGACCTGGTACGCCTTGGGGACCTACTGGACCTACTGGACCTACAGGTCCTGCTGCTCCTCCTGGCCCGGCAGGACCTGGCACGCCCGGTACGCCCGGAACCCCTGGAACTCCGGGGGGACCTGGTGGGCCGGGGGTGCCAGGGGTTCCAAACGAACTGGTGGCACGACTCAATGATACGGATATGGACCGAATCACCCCAACCAGTTTATCTTTTTCTGCAGGCGGAACTTCCAGCAGCAACGTCACACTTAATAAATCATCAAGCAAATTTTGCAAGTTGCCAGCCAGATTGATGACGGCTACAGGCACAACTTCAGAGCCTGCTATTGTTAGCTCCAGTACGGATTGCAACTCCGCTTTCACACCAGCTCGAAAACCAGAGGTATTAACAAAGGTCAGCAAGCTCCGTAAACTGTTTTGCAATGCGAGAATATTTGACGCTGTAGGCTGACTGACAGCTGCAGGAATAGTCACTGCCAGTGCTTTCAATATGGATTCAAACTGCTCCACTTCACTCGATGTTATGGGAATAAACGGCGATCCTGCTCGAAATGATCTTCCTTCTAGAAAAGCTTTTATATTCACCCTTTTCCTCTCATCAGACATGCTTAATCC
Organism: Paenibacillus vandeheii; assembly: GCF_030433635.1. Lineage (NCBI taxonomy): Bacteria > Bacillati > Bacillota > Bacilli > Caryophanales > Paenibacillaceae > Paenibacillus > Paenibacillus vandeheii. The sequence goes on along the minus strand of NZ_JAROCD010000005.1, from coordinate 154,078 downwards.
ACTCCTCCTTTAACTACTTCGCTTTTCAAGCTTATGTTTAATAAGAGGCAAATTTATCTTGGACACATTTTTTGCTATAAAAAAAGTGAACATACTGTTCCACGTTGAACAAGATTAAACGGTAGTGTTCAACAAAAAAAGCACCCTCAGCATGAGGATGCTTTCGCACTTTTTGTATGAAATCGGGCTATTTCGAAGAATCCACAGGAAATTGTAAAATAAACTCTGTACCTTCGCCAAGTACACTATTAACGATAATGGTGCCGTGATGGGCATCCACAATATTTTTTACAATTGCGAGCCCAAGTCCCGTACCGACACTTTCACCCCGGACCCGAGCCTTATCTGCTTTGTAAAAACGTTCAAAGATGAATGGTAAATCAGAAGACGGTATGCCTACGCCCTCATCTTTTACAATCACTTTAGCTACAGGTGTTCGAGTATCCGTTAACAGTTCTGCCGAGATAAGAACATTTTTGCCTGATGGGGTGTGACGAAACGCATTATCCAGTAAATTGGTAAATACCTGTTCAAGACGATCCTCATCGGCCTGATGAAGTTCAATGAAAGTCTGTCTGCACTCAAACCGAAGATGGATCCCCTGTTCTTTGGAACGTACCGAGAACTTTCTGTACACTCGTTCCAGTAGTTCAACCAGATCCACTTCCTTCACGGCCATATCCGTATGACCCGCTTCCATTCGAGCAAGATCAAGCAGATCTTTAACCAATCGGCCCATACGCAAGGACTCATCATGAATTACTTGAATCAACTCTTCACTTTCTTCCGGAGAAGCCGCCATCCCATCCAAAAGAGCTTCACTATACCCTTGCATCATGGATAGCGGAGTACGTATCTCGTGAGATACGTTTGCGACAAAATCACGGCGCATCTTCTCTAGTCGTACTTCTTCTGTTACATCACGAAGCACAGCTACAGCACCCCGTACGACACTATCTGCGTACAAAGGTGCCATCTGAACAGACCAGACTCCCTGTTGAACATGCACGTTAGAGTTCTGATCGCCACCTTGCTCCATCACCATTTTGAACAAAGGAACGAGTGGTTCCGGCACCTCTCGAGAAGAACTTACAGAATTCTCCGAATCTTGTCCCTCGCCCATCTGAGCCCAGTCCAAATCACACCAAGCCTGCATGATTTTCTCTCCAGGAGGGTTCGTCAAAATAACCTTTCCCTCCCCGTCGAAAGTAACTACCGCATCGGTCATGCTTCGGAGCACGCTTGCCAAATGTTCTTTCTCATGGTTAAGGTTGCGAATGTTATCTTCCAGCTGTGCAGCCATATGGTTAAATGTATTACCTAATTCTCCAATCTCATCGCTCGTTACAAGAGAGAGACGCGTACCGTAGTTTCCTTTCCGAATCGCATTGGCTGCCTGAATTAACTGCTGCATCGGCTGCGTAATTTTCGTAAAAAGAAACAGCGCAAAAAAGGTCGTCAAGCTAAAGCCGATAATACAAACATACGTGAACAAACGTTTGATATCTCTCGACTCAGACTCCGCAAAATTCGTATCAATATACGGCAGCAAAAAAAGACCCAATGCTATGAGTACACAGCCAACGAGGCAAATAATCGTAATCCATAACTTCCCGACCAGCGATCTCCAGAAACTAAAACTACTTCGGTACTTCCAGTTTATAACCCACACCCCACACCGTCGTAATCATCGCCGCTGATTCTGGCGACACCTTGTTTAACTTCTCGCGAAGTCGCTTCACATGTGTATCCACCGTACGAAGATCACCAAAGAATTCATAGTTCCATACATCCTTCAGCAGCTCTTCTCTGGAGAAAACTTTATCTGGAGATGTCGCGAGATAATGCAACAGTTCATATTCTTTCGGTGTTAAACTGATCTCTTCCCCACCTGCGGTTACGCGGTGAGCATCATGTTCGATGACCAAATGAGGAAACACAATATTGTTGCTTGAATTACTCTCTTTGGACAGATAAGCTGTCGCAGAAGAACGACGTAGAATCGCCTTAACCCGATAAATCACTTCACGTGGACTGAATGGTTTAACAACATAGTCATCAGCTCCCACTTCGAAGCCCTGAACACGATTAATTTCTTCGCCTTTTGCAGTAAGCATCAACACCGGGGTTGATTTCACCTGACGCAGACGAGTACATACTTCAACGCCGTCCATACCCGGCAACATCACATCAAGCAAAATCAGACCATAGTCACCCGCAGTTGCTTTACGCAGCGCAGTTTCCCCGTCTTCTGCTTCATCAATTTCATAACCTTCTTTTTCGAGATACATTTTCAAAAGTCGGCGGATTCTCTCCTCGTCATCCACGACCAGTATACGGTTCTCATGTTCAGCCATTCCACTCCAGCCCCTTTACAATAACTCCTCATCACTTCTATTATGTTCGATCTGGCGAACAATATTTGAAAGCCCCTATTGAAGCAGGGGCTTACATATATGTTTCATGGACTTCTCTCCGGAACTTTACAAAACGAAACGACCTATCCTAGTCTGCCCCTGCGTAGGAATGCAACCCGGCAATGATCAAATTCACACCAACGAGCGTAAACATAACGACCAAAAATCCAAGTACTGCAAGCCAGGCAGACTTGCGGCCCTGCCAGCCTCTGGACAAACGCAAATGCAGGTACACACTATAATATAACCATGTTATCAGTGCCCACACCTCTTTGGGGTCCCATCCCCAGAAGCGGCTCCAGGCAATCTGGGCCCAAATCATGGCGAAAATTAATGCTCCCAATGTAAATATAGGGAAACCGATAGCAATTGCACGATAACTAATCTCATCCAGATCATCGGAATCAATGCCGTCCAGCATCGGTTGCAGAGCTTGTCCAAGCGGTCTTCTTACAATTAAACGAATGAGTCCATACAGGATAAGCCCTACGATTAACGACCAGACTACCGTGTTCAGTTTACGTCCAGCGTTTACCCCGTTCATCCAGGAAGGCGTCTCAAGCAAAGGTTCCTTCATGCCAAGAAACGGTTTTATGCTCTCCACTTCACTATTATAAGGTGCAAATATAGGAGGCATGCGATAAATCACTTTCTCTATTGTACTATTTTCCTGTACCTCTGTGTCAATGCTAGTGGTTTGCTTAACAAAAACCGCCTCATATCCAGAAGCACGGAAAGCAAATACAGAGCCGATAAACCCAACCACAACGACGATCGTAATTAATGTAAACTCAACCCACCCACGCTGGCGTCTGGAGGACTTGTCCTTGCCACTGAAATCGACCGTACGTAACAAGTACATGAATCCTGCCGCAAAGCCAACGGCGAAGAATGCCTCTCCAAGCGCTGCCAACGTCACGTGAATCTTGAGCCATATCGACTGCAAAGCAGGAATTAGCGGCTGTACTTCCTGAGGAAATACGGCTGCATAGGCCATAATAAGGATGGTTAGGGGCAATGCGAACAGTCCCAACAATGACTTACGATAGATTGCATAGACTACGATAAATGCCACCATAATCATCATGGATAGAAAACTCATAAATTCATACATATTACTTACCGGGATATGTCCTGCCCCAGCCCAGCGTGTACCAAAAAAGATAAGATGTGCAGCTAGTGCTACAGTTGATGCAATAAAGGCTCGCTTTCCCCATCGATCTACATGAACTTGCGGGTCGCGATTACTCCATTTCTTGCCCATGACGGCAACGCCATATAACATAAATGCAGCACAATATAGAAAAAAAGATACGATAAATGCGTCGCTGCTGAAATCCAATAAACTCATGTTTGGTTCCCCCCGTTATCCAACGACTTCTCATCCACTTCCACATTCAACTGTTTTAACACAGCTGCAACTTCACGCCTGAAGCCAAACCAGTTTTTGTTGGTATGGCCGCCTAGGGTAAGCTGTCTATCATCAATCCGAATCCAAATACGACGGTGATGCCAGTAAAAGCCCATAACCAGACCCAACATGACGATTCCTGCCCCAACCCATACGAAAGGCATAGCCTTATCAATACGTATATTGAGGTAACTTACGGATTGAATGATATCAACCTTGTCCATACTGTCGACCTCCAGCTGCAAAGGAATTTCTCCTCCATTTAGCTGTTTGTTAATTGCATCCTGTTGAAAACGCTGCTTATCCACCTGCTTCGCAAAATACAAGTACTGCATTCCCTCTTCGGGTAAAACGGGCCCCTTGATGTTAAATAGAAAGGCAGGCGCATTAGGCGAAGGGGACTTTGATTTGGGCTCTCCATTTTCATCCAATCCAAAATCCATATATTTCTCTTTTACAGTCAGACTATAGGGGCCTGCTTCAAACGTTCGCTGCGTATCCATCATGGAAATTTGGATTGCTCCGTACTTCTCACCCGTCTGGGTATTGACCAGATCAGGCGTTACCGAACGAATCGTTGGCGTCAGATCATAATCAAACTGATACGCTTTCAATCCGTTGTAATTCAGTGGATGGTTCACTCGAACATCATGTCGGGCCACCTCGGATAACTGAGGTTTCTTTGAAGGATCCGAACAATCTGCTGTACATTTATACAATACCACTTTGGTTACAAACAGTTTTGGAACGGTTTTATTCAGATTCCGAAATTGTTCCGGGACTTCATCTTCACTGTAAAATTCAACATTAAACTGTTCATTCTTCAAATACATAGACGTGTTCGGGATTTTTTTGATCTCCCCTTCGGGAAAAGCAACATGCTCATCCAGATTCAGGCCAGGAAGTCCCCGAACAAGAACAGCCAACAGAAAGATAATCAATCCGATATGAAGGACATAAGGCCCCCAGCGGCTGAATCGCTGTTTCTCAGCCAGTAATGCCGTACCTTCGGTGTGCACACGATAACCTTTCTTTTTAAGCGGGGTAACCGCTTTCTTAATCCAGTCTTCTGATGCCTCATCTACGGAGCCTTGGTATACCAGACGCTGGCGTGTAAGAAACTGCATGTGTTTACGTATTTTCTGTTTGTTCAGCGCTTTGTATAGTGGAAGTACCCGGTCAAGACTGCATATGACCAGTGAGGCACCGATCAGCACCAGTAGCAAAATAAACCACCAGGATTCGTATGTATGGGACAGACCCAGTAGATAATAGATATGACCCAACTGACCGTATGTGTCCTTGTAATATACGGATGGATCAATATTCAGAAACGTACTTTCTTGTGGATAGATCGTGCCCAGCATGGAACCTACAAGCGTAAACACAATCATGTAAACCGCAATTTTGACCGAGGAGAAAAAGTTCCATATGCGGTCAATAATTTTAGGATTCATACGTTGCGAACGGCGTGCCATGCCATCATAACGCATTTCCAATACTTCATCCGATTTGACCTCGGCCTCCAGCAGCGGCTTGCCGCATGCTTCACATAATACAGTGCCCACCGGATTCTGGTGTCCGCACTCACACTTCGTATTTTGGAACACGACTAGACCTCCTGTCAGGGCTGTTTCGCCAGTTGTGAAATTTGAGCGTCAAGTGTGTCCAAGTCTAGTTGACCGATATGAATGGTGGAGATTTTACCCGTGTCGGAGACAAAAAATGTCGTTGGCATCGGTGATATGCCAAAATCCCGGATCGAGTTTTTGTCACGGTCGAGCATAATCGGAAACGTAACGCCCACCTGCTGTACAAAATTTTCCACGGTCATCTGGTCTTCCCCAACATTGATACCAACAAATTGAACACCCTGGTCCTTCCATTTGTCCGCTTGCGCTTGAAGTGCAGGCATCTCTTTGACACAAGGCTCACACCATGTTCCCCAGAAATTGATTACCATGGCTTTGCCTTTGTATTCCTCAGACGTATGAACTTGTCCATCCAGGCCCAGCAGTTCAAAAGAAGGAGCCTTGTCCCCTTCTTTTGGCTTGCCATTCGAGCCGGATACGGATGTAGTAATCGCGTATCCGCCCAACACCAGGATCAATAACAAAATGACGATTTGCACCGCTCTTCTTGATTTGCCCATGTGCTGCTCCCCTTTTAAGTGACTAGCATTCGCATATTACGGTCTCGGACAACTGTGAACATCCTATGAACAATTATAGCGAATTTCGTCACAAATCTGCGGCGCTTTTATGAAAATTATGTGTCCTCACATTACCTTTTTTTCATTTTTTTGGCGGGTTCTGATTTTGCGAGCGTAATCAGGTTGTTGACTTCTTCTTTGGTCAAATTGCGTGTCAGCCCCCGTTTCAGGTTTTGCAGCAAAATACCACCAAACGAGATCCGCTTCAGACGTGTTACCGGATGGTTAATCGCCTCGAACATACGTCTAACCTGACGGTTACGCCCTTCGTAAATTGTGATGGAGATTACAGCTTCATTTCCTGCGGTGTCAACATCCTTGTACTCAACCTCTGCAGGAGCTGTCATACCGTCATCCAGCATAATGCCTGTCTTTAATTTTTCCAGAGCAGTACCATGTGGGACCCCTTTAACAGTCGCCAGGTACGTCTTCGGTACGTGATGCTTTGGATGGGTCAACAAATGAGCAAATTCCCCATCATTGGTCAGAATCAGCAAGCCTTCTGTGTCATAATCCAAACGACCAACAGGATACACACGTTCTTTGACACCTTTAAGATAGTCGGATACAATTTTCCGACCTTCCGGGTCTGAAGCACTTGTGATAACACCTTTCGGTTTGTTTAACATCATGTACACTTTCTTTTCACTGCGGATCGGTTTACCATTAACCGTAATCATATCCTCTTCGGGGTTTGCTTTCGTACCCAGTTCGGTTACGACCTCCCCGTTAACTTCAACTTTGCCGGACAGGATCAGTTCCTCGCTCTTGCGGCGGGATGCAATGCCTGCCTGTGCGATAATTTTTTGTAATCTTTCCATGTTTGTCATGTCACCTCACACTAATGATACCCATCAGGGCCGGAAATCACAAGGATAATCCATCGATTTTGTAAACGCGGGAGTTGAAATCACCTTTTGAGCAGTTTTTAGCTATGAATTTATGCCAAAAAAGCTCACCCTCTTACTGCCTGTTTGCAACAGGAGCATTAAGGTGAGCCGTTCAATTTGAACCGTATGTAACCACTGAACATTTAATGAGGTTAACTCGCTACTTTACCGTCAACAGCAACCGGTTTTTTGGCAGGGGTTGCACTGTCTTTAATGAAGGATTGCAGCGTTTTTGAAGTAATAAAATAAGTGCGTCCACCGTATACAAAGGTCATCATGCCAATAACCCGATTATTCTGATCCAGAACAGGGCCACCTGAATTGCCTTGTGCCACTGATTTTAAGATACTGCCAATACCCTTCTTGCCTGGAACGTCCGTATCCTGTGAATTAAATACTCGGCTCTTGGCTATCGTATTGTAAGTTGAAGGAAAATCCTCGTCCAAGAGTACAAGTTCCCCAGCTGAATTTTTAGGAAATCCGATAGTATACACAATTTGATTATCTCTCGCATTAGCAAACGTCACTGGTTGTGCATCGATTTCTTTGTCCAGCTTCAGCAATGCCATATCCGTCACCGGATCTGTTTTGATGATTTTGGCTTTCACTGGCTTGTCCAGCTGACCTGGGCTCGCTACGGTCAATGTGCCTTTATCCCCATCAGACAATTCAGCAAAATCCTGAACGACATGATAGTTGGTAAGCACTTCATCCTTGGAGATCAGTATTGAGGTACCCACATCATAATATACCGTATCGGGTTCAGCCTTTTTGACCAAACGTACGTTCACAACTGGAAAAGAATCCGCTAAAACGGCCAGCTGAGCACGCAACTGTTTATCAAAGTAACCCGTAAATTGAATCGTATTGACGGCTTGAGCCGCCGCAAAACCTGTTTGTCCTGTAATCAACGCAATGGCAATCACACTTAACATTCCAATGCGGAGCATTCGTTTCCAACTCTTCTGCATGATCCTCACTCTCCTCCGCTATTATTCTAGCATAACTAGTATATCGGAAGGAGAGGACTTATTTTTCATCCAAAAACGATTAAACAAATGACCAAGGCAGCAATAAAACCTACCACATCGGAAAACAAACCGACTTTGAGCGCATAGCGGCCATTACGTATACCTACGGCTCCAAAATAAACAGTCAAAACATACAGAGTTGTATCCGTACTCCCTTGAATCGTAGAAGCCATGCGGCCAATCATAGAGTCGGGACCATAGGTTTTGATCAGATCTGTCGTAAAGGCGAGCGAGCCTGTCCCGGTCAAAGGACGCAAAATGCCAAGCGGCAATACTTCTCCCGGAACTCCCATCCATGACACGAGTGGGGCGATCAGACTAATCACATAATCCAGTGCACCTGAAGCCCGGAAAACACTGATCGCTACCATCATGCCTACCAGATGGGGAATAATGCTGATTGCCGTAGAGAATCCATCTTTGGCCCCATCAACAAAGGATTCGTAGACCGGGACCTTTTTGGTAAACGCATATAATGGAACAAACGCGATAATAACCGGAATGGCCCAGGCGGAAATCCAGTTGATGAAGGTTAACAACGCTACTCATCCTTTCATACCGGGATTGTCACTTTTATGTACACGCGGCGGCCTGTGAAGCGCCCTGTTTCGGTACCAGCGGTCCGCTGCGATAGCTGCAAATGTCGCAACAATGGTTGCCATTAGCGTTGTACCTACAATTTCCGTGGCATTCGCAGAATGATAATTAAGACGAATGGCTATCAGGGTTGTCGGAATAATGGTGATGCTCGCCGTATTCAGAGCCAGCAAGGTACACATTGCAGGGGACGCTGTCTGTTTATCCGGATTCAGCTCTTGCAGCTGCTGCATGGCTTTGATCCCCATTGGGGTAGCCGCATTCCCGAGGCCAAGCAGATTGGCACTCATGTTGGATAAAATGTAGCCCATAGCAGGATGGTTCCGTGGAACATCAGGAAACAAAAAGCCGACAACCGGACCCAGGAGCTTCGCAATCCGGCCCAGCAGCCCGGCATCCTCAGCCATTTTCATCATGCCCATCCAGAATACGAGAACACTGATCAGTCCAAAACATACCGTTACACCCGTTGCTGCTCCATCAAAAGCTGCCTGGGTTACGACTTCAATTTTGCCCTGCGCTGCTGCAAAAGCAAAGCCGGTTACAATCATGAGAAGCCAGATTAAATTGATCAAAGAATAACCCTCCCCTCATTATGGAGATAACAGATGGCTTAACACTGCACGCCATGCGGAAGCCCAGGTAGAAATTTCACCGATTCCCCCCAGAGTGGCATCCTCGGTTTTCGGCTCCGGTGGAATATAACTACCTTTGCGATACACAGGAATTGAACCCACCAGCTTCCCATCAAGTTGCATATCAATTCGGCCTGCCAAGCCAAAAGAAGGATCTGTTGATTTTGCATCACCCTCTGTACTCTCCTGGACACGGCTTTCGCGTAAAATCAGCTTTTTCGTCAATGAGGATGTCTCACTCTTCGCCAGAGGATAAGTGAACCCGCGGCCTGTGACCACATCCGTGTTCTGTACAGGCTGTTCTTTTTTTGCAATTTCCACCAAAGGGAAATTTTCAAAGCCGAAATCTAGCATACGTGCATGATCATTCCAGTCATCGCCGTCGTTCAGGGTTACCGCAGCAAGTTGTTGACCATTACGAGTAGCAGAGCTGACCAGACAGCGAAATGCCTTCTTGGTATACCCTGTTTTTACGCCATCGGCTCCCTCGTACAGTCGCAGCATTTTATTTTTATTTTGCCAGGAGTAATCCCAGCTCTCATTTGGATTGGGGGCAGACTTGTTCTCTGTCGCTACAATACGTTTGAATACCGGATTCTTGAGCGCATACCCGGTTAAACGTGCCAGATCATTGGCGGTGGAATAATGTCCATCGGCGTCAAGTCCGTGAGGATTCATAAAATGAGAATGGGTCAACCCAATTTGCTCTGCCTTTTTGTTCATTAACAGGACAAATCCTTCTTCAGATCCACCGACATGTTCAGCAATTGCCGAAGCCGCATCGTTGCCTGATCGCAGCATTAGCCCATACAGCATGTTTTCCAGCGTCATTTCTTCACCCAGCTTGAGATAGATGGATGATCCTTCTTTGGCAAACGCCGAGGAAGTCACTTTTACTTTGTCATCCAGTTTACTGTGTTCAATCGCTACAATTGCCGTCATGATTTTGGTCAAGCTGGCAATTCGGAGTTCCTTATCCCCATCTTTGCTATACAATATTCGGCCCGATGTCACGTCAATGAGAGCAGCGCTTTGCGCATGGGTTGAAGGGCCGGGTATTGTTCCCTGGGCTTCAGCAAGCCCAAATGAGGGGAACAGGAACAAGGGTACCAGCATACATGCCATAAATTTCATTATTTTTCGCATCGATTCATTCCTCCGGGTCACTTGGAATCTTGTACTAGCTTATGTCTGGACAACCCGAAGTATGTCCCAGTGTTAGAAAACAGCAAAAATCCCTTTCGCATATGCGCTGCGGAAGGGATTTTGTAGTCTTAAAGAGGAGTTGCCAGGCTTGATTAAAATTAGTTATTATCCAGCATCTTGGCCACTTTTCGCATAATTCTGGAGACTCTCATCTGGCTAATGTCTTCCATCTCCGCTGTTTGTGTTTGATTAAAGCCGTCTACTCGATGTTTCAGGACAGTGACTTCCTTCTCGCTTAACTTGCGCTTCACTGAGTCAATAACGGCGTCAACATAAATTTGGTCTACCACTCCATCCTCAATGTTTTCCCCACTATAGATGGTATCCATCAACGTAACTGCTTGAGCTTGCTGATCATCTGCTCCGACAGGCTCATCCAGATATTTAACTCCCTTGCCCACTTGGAGCGCCTTGTTGATTTTCTCCTCTTCTTCGTCGATCAACAAGGCGATTTCATGAGCTGTCGGGAGATACCCCATATCATGCTCCAACCGATTGATTCGGTTAATTAATTCAGTAGCTGTACGAGTGGGTCGAATGATGCTTGCGCTATCTCTCAGAAAACATCGGATTTCCCTTACTATGGCAGTAACCGCAAACGAACTAAATTTCACACCACGCCCCGTGTCAAATGCATTGACCGCTTTAATGAAACCAAGGCGACCCAATTGAAGAATATCGTCTTTTTCCACACAATGATTTTTGATAATGACTTCCGGTTTTCCAATGTATTTATGTACGGAGTGCCAAATCAAGTTCTCGTTTACCAAAATGCTATCTCCTAGAAAATGTTCATCGACTTGACATCGTTCAATATTTCCTACAAGGTCCATAGAGTAAAATTTCTTGTCCAACTTCAAATTCATGTTAATATGTTCTGAAAATTTATCCATCTAGATCTCCCTATGTAAATGTTGTGGAAGTTCACCAACAATCTAACGTTCTTACTTAATTTTTCTTTAACATCTGAGTCATCTTGCTATGGTGTTTCTTCACTTGGTTGTAATACCAGGGGCGAGCCTTACCCTTGTCGACATTTCCTTCCCCTTGATTGTACGCAATCGTTGCTGTACGAAGGTTTCCATCATACTTTTCCAACAGATATTCCATATATTTAATGCTGGTTTTGATGTTAACTTCAGGCTTGTATAAGTCACTGCCTGTAACACCAAACGTTTTGGCCGTACTCGGCAGTATTTGAAGGAGCCCGATGGCTCCATGATTTGATGTGCTATCCTCTATTAAGCGGCTCTCCTGCCACATCATGGCGAATATCCACAGAGAGTCTATATTGGAGCCTTCAATATATTGATCAACCCACTTCACATACTTCAACAATTTAGCCTGGCTTACCATCTTCTCTTGATAAGAATCAATATAATGCTCCAACATATCTACTATTTCTTTATGGGACGTAGAATCCGGACTTGATTTCACTTTGAGAGCTTGTTTTGTATGTTGTTCTCCAATTGAATTAGAAGCAGTTGGTGCAATCAGCCCGCCATATAACGTTATAGATGCTAGTACCACCGTAATGATCATCCCGATTTTTTCAAATATAACCAACGGGATTGCTCACCTCCTTAGGTTGAACCTTATATAATAGAAAGAAACCGTAGTTTATGCCTGCTTGCACGAACTTGTACCTCAATAATTTAAAGGTCTGTTGTTGTCAACTTTATAGGTCTCCTTTTTCCTATTAAGGCTCATCTCGCTCACTGGTTTGATATGCCAAGATTGCTGTATATTCTAACCTGCTGTTTGCTGGATCGTAGGCGGAAGTAACATCCAACCCAATAACCAGTACATTTGGTTTGACATTCATCCAGGTGTTGATCTGTTCCTCGAGATCCAGAGGTGATGGGGATAAAAACATCTTTACAGCAATATCTACAGCATAATTTTTCATGTTCATTTATTCATTACCGATAAGAAGCTCGGGATTTAATTCTTCGTTTGTTTCTTTATTGGTTAGCACATCGGAAAGGGATTGGTTGATATTCTCGGTGTTCTCTTCTTTCTTTTTCTCCTCGATCAACTGAGCAAATTCCTCTTGAGTCAACTCATATATCTCCAGTTCAAATGCACTTGTTAGAATATATCCCATACCATCCGTTAAATGGACGTTGTAGTAGGTTTGCGGTTTCTCGTGAAATTCGTCCGCTTCATAGTTGAATCCAATAACTGCTTTTTCATAGCCAGCTACAGTACCCGCAAACCAAACATTGGCTTTTGTTGTTGCGCCTGTGGGCGTTTGAATCTCATGCACATTTGTTGGTGCGTGAACGCATTTTCCAACTAGACTTGCAACCAACTCTTCGGTTAATGTATCGTCTTTTGCTTTTATCATTTGTGTCATACGGTCATTCCTCCATAGATTCAAAATACCTTGAGTCTGGCTTTTCAGCTCTTCAATTGCTCTATACGCGTTGTATCATTGACAGTTAACGTTTTAATACAGGAGAAATATCTGGGGCACCACTAAAGAGCGTATAATACGTTCGAATATGAGCAACTGCCCGATTTAGGTCATTCATTCGCTTGGACAACATTTCCTCAATCACCGGCTCCCATACCCTAAGTCCTACACCCATAATCGGTTTGTTTTGCATATACGCATGATGTAAGATCACTACCTCAGTAGGAGTCAGCTTTTCCACATCGAGATTAACTAGCAACGCATCTGCTTGTAAGACAACCTTCTCAATAATCAACGCATACTCCCGGTTACTTAGGTCGGAAGCGGTAGACGAATCATGGTGGGCCCAAGCAATATCAGGAAATGCCGACAGACTTTCCAACGTAAATCCCAACACAACAACACTGAGCATATTTTTCTTCCACCCTCCATTATTCAATCGATCAATTACCCTATACGACATAAAAAGGCACCCCGTTAAGAGTGCTTTTAATGATATGTATCGTTTTGATGATCAATCTGCAACAAGCTTCGGCTATTAATTGCCATTTAATTTGATACTACAGAGCTTCGTATTTCTCACGAATCGCTTTCCACAACTGTGATATGCGTGCCTTGGATACACCTAACATTGCTGCAATTTCTACAAACTCGTACCCCGAGGTTCGAAGTTTAAAAATCTCTTTCTCCCGCTCATTAAGCTTCATATTCTCCATGATGTCGGTCACGAATTCAAAATTCTCAAAAGCAAACCCGGCGTGCCCAAGTGTTAGCGCTGTATCTGTTCCCTCACTTTCATCACTGGAGCCAAGATCAGTACACACAAGCTGGACAGCGTTAACGACACTGAGGTTTTTCTCAGACATGCATTTGCGATACATATCCTTGATTTTATTCTCGATCAAGTGATCAACAAACGTCGACATTTTTGCTTTTTCAGCATCATACTTGTCCAGCGCGTTATATAACTTAATCATGATCTCCTGCGTTACATCCTCTTTTTCCATCCCTGCAAACGTTTTGCCTCTAAGCTTATGGCGACATTTTTCCTGTGCTTTGTTCAAAAACGTATCTATATCCCCAATTTCAAATAAATCATCAAACCCCATAGCAGTCGTAGCAGACATTATCATTTTCCCCCAATGATTATTTAGTTGTTAGTTAAACTTTAACTTGTATTTCTATAGTTATAATTATCATCAATTCTTTCACTCAGCAATCTAGTATCTCTCACCGTAACCAAACTTTATAAATGACTTGCCGATGTCCAAAAAAACCATGTCTAATATGTAGTGTTATCACTTCTTCGTAAATATGAAAACATCTTCTTTAGGCCAAACTTAAAGCTGGATAAGTTTTGCATTGCAAAAAAAATTCGTAAATGATCCACCTCCCCATTCTGATATCCACAACAACAAGATCCTAACTTTCAAAATACAGCAATGAAAATTTGTTCAGTTCAGTGCCACTTTTCCAACCTATTACATTCAGAATAACAAATACGAACTAATGTTCGCAACATATTTTTATCAGCTTCGTCTATACACCTTTTACCCACTATATACGAAGCCAACTAGGAAACGTAAAGCCCGTTTTTTGCAAACAAAAAGACCAACACAGAGCGCACCACTAGGAAAATACCAAAATGGTGGAATGTGTCGGTCTTGGTCTGACATCTATTTCGTTCCAATTACCGAAGATATGGTCTTGAAGCTCTCAAATACTGTCACAGGCTTCGTCAAGATTATTAATTCTATCTGATCGCCATAAGGGTAGTATAAGGAAATATGTAGGATATTGTCAACATTAAAATTAGTTCCGAAGAACCTATCCAATAACAAAACGAAATTTATTAGGTCTTAAGGCATGTTTATAGTATCATTTTTCAGCAGCCCCTCAATATCCTTGTTCATTTTAAAGACGGTCACCTGTTCAGCAAAATTAGTACCAAAGAACATGGTTTCAATATCTTCAATTTTTAAACCCAGGTGAATATAGGAGAAAACAGGACTGAAATCTTCTCTCATCATTTGTGCAAGCTTCAGCTTGTATTCGGCAAAGATCTGACTGGAATGCGATTGCATGTGTTCAAGCATGAACGCTTCAGGTTTGGTGAATTTTGCTGTAAACTTCAGGATGATAAAATGATTCATGATGACGACTCTGGTATCTACTGGCCCGCGTTCAGTAAAATCTTTTCTTATTCTTGATGCCATTTTCGCGAGTTCTCTTTCCAAGTCTTTTATCTCAATGTTCACATCCCTCCCTACAATCATCCTTTTTCCTCCTATTGCCCTGAATACAATAATCAAACCTAATTTAATCAAAACTCCTTATGCAAGACAAGTTTCAATGCGTTTATGGACTAAAGTTCCCGGTATCTTTTCAGAAAAAGGAATAGACCCCAGAAGTAGGCTTGGGGTATATCACTTGTTTTACTATGGTTTACAATTATGCAAATAAAGCAGAACAGTACGCGTAGAACTAAACAGTTTCTTTTAATTAGCTATTTTTAACTTTGTTGTTCATTGGGTGCATCAACTTTGAGCAGACTGAACGCTACCAGATTCAAAACCACATTGGCACCATACTCCCTCTCAATCACATCGAATGCCTCTTCCGTTGCACCAACTAAGATCGTCCTTCTCCGTGGTCATCTCCATTGTGACAATCTCCTCATTATCTGGTTCCAAAAGGCTTCGGATGGAGAACCTCATGCTTCCGTTCGATTCGGGGATGCTTCCAATACCATTCTGGCCCATGGAATTGTCCTAACCATGGATTTCATCCAATCCCATTACGGGTGGGTGAATGATCCCACATACTGTGGCATTACGCTACCCAATGCAGGAGCGAGAGAGATCATTGTACACTGCCTGAGAGAAGCCGATTATGTTGGTCACTTGACTCAGACGGATCACTGGTATTTCAGACCCTTGTTTGATATGTGTCTAGCGTATTACAAGATTAAGCCCAAGAAGACATTTTATGCATTTGAAAATAATTACATCGCCCGGTTTAAGCTGTTCTATGAAACGTTCAAAACCATGCCCATACTGATCTGTGGAGCCAAGGCCGAACAATACAAAGAAGTTCTGGAACGCCGTTACGGTTGGACAGGCATCGTTGCAACAGTGGACTGTCCCTCTTGGTCTCATGTGAGCGCAGCCTCTAAAGAAATGGAAAACATCCATAAAAAAACACCTTGGAAACTGGCTCTTGTATGTGCAGGGGCACCTGGCAAAGTATTAGCCATTAAAGCAAAAGAACTTGGCTCTGTAGGTGTTGATTTCGGTTCAGGAGCAGATGTTGCCATTCAGGCAGACAGCGAAAATCTGTACGCTTGGGACTACGAAGGATTTCCCGATTATTGGGAAGGAAGACCAAAAAAAAGACCCTTCTAGGGTCTTTTTTGTTGTATATAGACAGGATTCATGTGAAATTTCATTGCTGTAGTAGTTATTGATAAATTGAACTAACTGACTTATTATTGTTAAGATAACTCCTAATCTAACCTGGTTTAGACTTGCATAAAAGAGGAGCACTACTTAGACTACTCAATCGTTGGAGGGAATGTAATGGCGTACTCGCAGTCAAAGACCGAAGCAGTGGCAACTCACTTAAGAAATAGATTCATGGAAGGCAATGTAGAGGGGCACGAAATCGTTGTTGCTCTGATTAGTATGGTTAAAGCTCAGAAAATTAACATAGACGACGTCGCTCCCATTCTGTTTAATGTTTTTTTTGATAATCCGCAAGGCATTTTATCAGCACTTGAAAAAGCCAGTACATTGGTTGATGATGAGTTAATTGATTCAATCATCAATGAGGTCAACGAGAACGCCTAATCTTACATATTAGGGGAGATTCATTGAAATCCATCTGACCTTTTATTTTGTTTTTTTTGTTCTCCCCCTCATTTCAGATTTATTTAGTTTATATTGGCTTGCTTATGTGCTTCGCGTTATTTTCCATCTCACCCTGCTTATTCTAAGAATAGACCTTGGCAGAATGACAGGAGAAAAGGAATTAACGAAGGGAGCAACACATATGGATCAAGTAAATAAAGCAATTCTATTTTTAGCAGTCATTGAAACCATGCTTGAAGCACTGCACCATATCGAAGTGGACCAGACAGAACTTGTTGATTCGCTAGTTATGCTAGGTTTCGATCCCATTAACATTTTATACGAAACCAATACCATTAGATCCTTCCAGAAAGTGTGCAGAGCCTTTGCAGAACTCGATTTTGCAGATGAAGCCCTTTCCGCTTTTTTACAAGAGTAGATAACAGTTTCAGTATTTAGAATTGACCGGATATATGTTTTTTTGCAAAACGAAGCCAAAAAAGTAGAGCCTCAAGTCATTGGACTTGGGGCTCTACTTCTTTCTGTTTTACATCAGACGGCTTAACATCCTTCCTCTGAACTCGTATAGAACATGTAGGAGACATCACGGATATCTCCTTCTTCAACATGACCTATTTAACGAAAGGATGGTTATATGAACCAAGCAGATTTAGAACATGTTATAGACCATTTAAATCACTCTGTAATTGGAGTGGTGGATTCAACCTTGTTTCACTCTCAATATGAGCATGAACATCCTACCAAAATTGTGATCATACAAAATTATTATTTTTTGAAAGACGCAGCTCATTTTAATGATTGGTTAAAAGAACGTTGCGGATAATCCTCTCTTTACCTTATCGTCCTCTCAAGCTTTTTTGCGTCTGCGTTCATCAATCAGAACCTTCAACATGAGCAATTCCCCGTAGGTGAGCTTCTTCTTGCGTACTTTCTCCACCCATGCCCATTCGTCAATGATTTTGTCGTTATAGGCATCTCCTACGTATTTATCAAGTTCATTCCATGTCCATTGAGCATAATCCAGCACTTTATTCATATCATCATCCTCCGTAGCCACTTCTTCCTTAAGTGGACTTAATTTAGAATTGACTGCTTGCTTAAATCTTTCATATTCCTCAGGTTTTTTGATCCAAGGTAATGGACATTCCTTCCACCCAACAACTTCTTTATGTGTAAAGAACACATTGGGAAAGCCACGTTCACTAATCAAATATACTGCAAGGTCTACAACGTTATTAAATGTATCCTCATGAATGCTGCCGTCCTTCTCAATACACATTTCAATTCCCACTGTGCTATTGTTTGGATATGTTCCAAGATGGGATAAAGCTTCCTTTGTATACGTCTCACTCCCGCAATGGTATGCAAGTTCATCATCTGGAAGGCTATTATAGATGGAAGTTCGATCTACAGAGTAATGTGCACTTGCATAACGACCTTTCCCAATTTGCTGTGCTAAGCTCGCAAAATATGTACTAATGTTTCTTGCCGATGCTCCTGGAGAAGCCGTATAATGCATAACAATTCCTCGTTTAGCCTTCAGTTTCATTCCCGCTCGACTATATTTATTAACAGGTATGTAGTCCTTGGTAATCGAAAGCATTACATCTTCTCCTTCCCTTCTGATTGATCTTCCTCACCCCGAAGCTTGAAAAGAGCAGAAGTGATAAATTTCGGTACAGGAAGTCCTAATTTTCCCATGTTCTCGAGAATACTTATTCCTTCAGTACCGATGATGAACATCAGCATGGCATCTCTCATAAAGTCGTTGGAATTGCCCGAAACTATATCCAGTTGATGAGCAATAATGACGAATACAAATGTCAGTGACTTGCGAGCAAGTCCCCACCATCCGACCCTACTGGAAAGTTCCTTTTTGTACCAAGCAGATAACACACCTGTCATGTAATCCAACCCCACAAAAATCGTTACTGCAATAAACAGGTGATCCATCCCTCCAACCAAGTACACCATGGCAGACAACAGCCATCCACATAAAACCGTAAAGATCGTATCTCTTTGCAAATCGCCTTCCCCCTTCAAAATCTTTTTCATGTTTAGGTTAGGCGGAACAAGGGGATAAGTCTCATGAGATGTTGTTGCCTTTGTTTATTCTCCTCAGCATTCTACTAAGTGAACAGCAAAAATCCCTTTCGCATATGCACTGCGGAAGGGATCTTCGCTGAATCATTAGCTGAACGTAGAAGGATCAGGTGTGACATGAATGCCTGACTCTGGAGTTTGTGCTGTATTCCGACTGCGGAACATGTCCTGAATTCTATCCATCACATATGGAGTGGAATCGATCAGTTTCTCGAACAGGTGAGTTGAATTGTCAAGCGGAACGATGTGAACGCCCTGTTTGCCAACCACCAGGAACGCGATAGGACGAATGGATACACCGCCCCCGCTTCCGCCTCCAAATGGTGAGGCCACCGAAGCGGAGCTGGCATGTTCAGTCGTACTGCTTCCCCCGCTTCCCCCTTTGCTGCTTCCTTCATTTACATGAAAATCACTGCCACCGGCAGCAAATCCAAATCCCACTTTACTAATTGGCAGGATTACGGTACCGTCAGGTGTTTCAACCGCATCGCCCACGATTGTATTGACATCCACCATGGCCTTGATATTTTCCATTGCGGTTTCCATTAAGCCTTGAATTGGATGATCTGACATTTAAATTCCCTCCAGTTTCAATTTAAGCTAGGTTTGATCTAAACATATCATCCCCAAAGTTGAAGGGACTTATGTAAGCCAGCCATTTAACAAAACCTTTAAACTTGAAGCTGCTGACTCGTTAAAATAAAACCCGCCAGTTGGAACAAACTGTGGAAAATATCCGCTAATTCACACACTTATGTGTGCGCTTTGCTGTGTTGTCTCTTGAGCTTTAGCTTGCGTCTGCGCCGCTGCTCTTTTAAAAGTTTGAACCACATACGCCATCCTCCCTCAACCTGGAGCACCCGGGTTAACAACGTA
Organism: Paenibacillus vandeheii; assembly: GCF_030433635.1. Lineage (NCBI taxonomy): Bacteria > Bacillati > Bacillota > Bacilli > Caryophanales > Paenibacillaceae > Paenibacillus > Paenibacillus vandeheii. The sequence continues at coordinate 134,412 of NZ_JAROCD010000005.1, read as the reverse complement.
ATTCCTGCGATTAGGACTGCTGTAATCCGGATTTTCAGCTTCCAATCCAGCTCGGTTTGGAACTCCATTTCATCTTCCCACACAGGCACAACCTGTAACTTTGGCGTTTGCTCAAAATGGATTTGATAAGAGAGGTATCCAATGATGATGGACTTGATACTCCACACCCAACCTATGAGAACAGCCGTATACGCTGCATCGCCGATGCCAACGCGGGTAGACCAGGACAGATCAGTCATATGTATACGAGAAAGTGTTTGCTTGATCCAGAGCTTCAATGCTTCCGTTGCCCTGAGCATGACTTTTACATCCTTAGCCCACTTTTTGACTTTACGTTTGTTAACACGCTCGTGGCTCTGGGCTTCCCTCGAATGACTCATTCGCTGCTCCGTCTTCACCAGAAAACCTTCCTTCATATTACGAAAGACGATGCTGGGAATTTCATAGTTAATACGCACAATGCCATATAGCAGACGAACCGTAATCTTGGCATAATCATCATGATTATGTTTCCTGAATGTAAAATGCACATGAACATACGAGATGAGGACTGCGACAAGAAGCAGTGCGATCAACAAGCCGATTCCTCCAAGCCAAATCCACACAGGCCTTACCTCCAAGCCCTCAATTCTTTTCTCGTCTAGTATGACACTCTATATAGGAAAAAATTCACGTCTGACCTAAAAATTCCATTTAATCTTTGAACCACCACCTGCAATCCATTCGGATAACACGTCAAAAAAACCGGCACCCCGACAGGGTACCGGTTTTGGATCGATCCAGCTCCAACGTTAAGAATCCATAGGATCATCTTCGTTAGTTATATCGATTGTATTTGCATCGTCTTCCAGGCTTGAATTGTCCAGGTCCAGATCTACATGCTGCACATCCAATTTTTCAAAGAGCAGCTGAGTTTCTTCCTCCAGATTTTCGGAATCTTCAAACAACCCTGGCTCAGGCAGATCTTTGAGCGAAGCCAAACCAAAGTAATCCAGGAAAGACTTGGTAGTGCCGTATAGAATCGGGCGTCCAATCGCTTCAGCTCGTCCCACTTCCTGAATGAGATCCTTGTTCACAAGCGTATGGATGGCGCGTTCGGACTTCACACCACGGATTTCCTCAATCTCTACCCGCGTGATAGGTTGCCGATACGCCACAATAGCGAGTGTCTCCAAAGCTGCCTGGGATAAAGAGGTACGTGCTGGAGAATAGGCCAATTTCTCAAAATAAGTCGCATGTTCCGGTAACGTACCCAGTTGGACTACCCCTGCAATTTTAAGAATTTGTACACCACGTCCCTGATTGGCAAATTCAGCGATCATCTCCTCGATCGCATCCGACACCAGTTCGGTACGTTGATCCACGATTTCGGCGATTTGTTTAATACTCAGACCTTCTTCTCCGGACAAAAACAGCAGGCCTTCAATAATCGATTTCAATTTCGGAAAATCCATGATTCTTTGTTTCCCCTCTCCACTCCATAACGATATCCTCAAACATCCGCTCCTGATAACAGACAATTTGCTTCATCTTCATCAGCTCCAGCACCGCCAAAAAAGTCACGACAATCTCATGCCGATAAATTTGGTTATCCAGCAGCTTGGAGAATAACAGCCTGCCTCCCGGTCCCATACTTTCCAACGCACCGATGACATCGCGAATGCGATCCTTAACCGAAATCTCATCCCGTTGGATGCGAGTTACGGTTGTACGCTTCTCCGCTTTACGCAGCGCCTTCTGGAAGGCTGCAATCAGATCCGAGGTATGCAAACCCTCAACCGGATTCGATTGTGCTTCTACAGGCATATACGGTCGCAAATCCTCGGGCTCTTTGGAGAAAATAAGGCTGCGTTCCCACTCCCGTTCGTGCAAGTGACGCGCAATTCCCTTGTATTTGCGATATTCAATCAGACGTGCAATCAGTTCTGCACGTGGATCATAATCTTCATCTTCCATATATGCATAATCCTCAAAGTCCTCGATTACCGGTGGTTTGGGCAGTAAAAGTTTGCTCTTGATCGACAGAAGTGTCGCCGCCATTACCAGAAACTCACTCGTAATATCCAGCTCCAGCTCCTGCATCGAATGCAGATACGCCATATATTGATCGGTAATATCGCTGATGGGAATATCCTGGATATGAATCTCTGCCTTATCGATCAGATGAAGCAGCAGATCCAAAGGCCCTTCAAAAGTCTCCAGTTTGTATGTAACTACCGTCACTAGACGAATCCTCCCGCCAGAAAAATAAAAACCCCCGCTAAGCCGCCGAATCCGGTCTCCCGTTTTCGTCTGCGCAGAGCAGGGCACTATATTAAATAAGCACTATTTTAGCTGTTTCGTCAAGTTGGCCATTTCAATAGCGGCAGTAGCTGCATCCCAGCCTTTGTTTCCTGCCTTTGTTCCGGCACGCTCGATGGCCTGTTCGATATTCTCCGTCGTAACCAAGCCGAAGATGGTTGGTACACCTGTTTTCAGGTTAATTGCGGCTACACCCTTAGCCATCTCATTGCACACATAATCATAATGTGTCGTTGAACCGCGGATTACCGTTCCCAATGTAATGACAGCATCGTATTTGCCACTTTCGGCCATTTTTTGTGCAATCAACGGGATTTCAAAGGCACCCGGAACCCAGGCTACATCGACTTCATCATCTTGAACACCGTGACGTTTGAACGCATCCAGCGCTCCGCTAAGTAATTTGCTAGTAATGAACTCGTTAAAACGTCCTACGACTACTCCATATTTTAATCCTTCCGATACCAAATGTCCTTCAAAAAAGTGTGGCATTCAAGTCATCTCCCTAATTATTTTTTATGATGTACACTGCTGATCTTCGGGCAAAATATTTTCAACTCTTTTTTACCATCTGAAAAGCTGCTCAGTTTTTTTCTTCATTCTGCTCGATATCGTCGAACTTCAACATATGACCAAGCTTCGCCTGCTTCGTGTGCAAGTAGACCGTATTATCCTCGTTCTCTTCCATCTGAATCGAAACTCGCTCCACCACTTCAAGTCCGTAACCTTCAAGTCCTTTAATTTTGCGTGGATTGTTGGTTAACAACCGAATTTGACGAACGCCAAGATCCTTGAGAATTTGGGCTCCAATGCCATAATCACGAAGATCGGCGGCAAATCCAAGCTTCAGATTGGCATCCACCGTGTCCAGACCCTCCTCTTGCAGCTTGTAGGCTTTGAGCTTGTTGATCAGTCCAATACCGCGGCCTTCCTGTCTCATATAAAGTAGAACGCCGTTACCTTCGTCGTGAATCTGTTTCAATGCTGCATCGAATTGCGGACCACAGTCGCAGCGATGAGAATGGAACACATCTCCTGTGAGACATTCGGAGTGTACTCGGACCAAAACTGGCTTGGAACCGTCTATTTCGCCTTTAACCAAAGCGATATGCTCTTTGTTGTCCACCGCATTTGTATAAGCAACCGCCTGGAATTCACCGAAGTCCGTTGGCATGCGTACAGCCACTTCGCGTTGAACCAGCTGTTCCTTTTCATTCCGATAGCGAATCATGTCCTGAATGCTGATCAACTTCAGATCATGTTTGCGAGCGATTTCCTGCAGATCCGGAAGTCTGGCCATCGTTCCATCTTCCTTGATCACTTCACAAATAACACCTGCCGGATAGGAACCACACATAATGGCGAGATCTACAGCGGCTTCCGTATGTCCGGCGCGCCGCAGTACACCGCCATCTTTGGCGATAAGTGGGAACATGTGGCCCGGCTTGCGGAAATCTCCACTTTTCGCTTCGGGATCAATCAGACCTTTCACGGTAATGGAGCGTTCATGTGCCGAGATGCCCGTTGTGGTGTCTTTATGATCTACAGAGACGGTGAACGCCGTCCCATGAAAATCTGTATTTTGCTGAACCATAGGTTTCAGATTCAGTTCGTCGGCACGTTGCTGCGTAATGGGAACACATACCAGACCTCTACCTTCTGTAATCATGAAATTGATCACTTCAGGTGTAGCCTTCTCGGCCAAAGCGATAAAGTCGCCTTCATTCTCCCGATCTTCATCATCCACCACGATGACGGGTTTTCCCCGCATGAGATCGTAGATAGCTTCCTCTATAGAATTCAGAATGGACTGCTCTGACATAGGTCCCCCTCCAGTTTCCACTTCAATTTATATTTGTATTTAATCCATTTCGATAAGTTAAGCAAAACCATGATTAGCAAGGAAATCCTCACTGATACTTCGCGGCTTACCTGCTCCGTTCTCCTGATGTCCCTTACCATAGTGGAGCAGATGATCCACATATTTACCCAAAATATCACACTCAATATTGATGGTGTCGCCTGTCTTTTTGACATTTAATACGGTCTCACCAATCGTATGTGGAATAATGGATACTGTGAATGCAGTCTGTGAAGTTTGCACAACCGTTAAACTAATTCCATCCAGGGTTACAGACCCCTTAGGTATTAAATATTTAAACAACTGCGTATCATCAGGTTTAATCTCGAAAACAATCGCATTCTGGTCACGTGTAATGCTGCCAATGACTCCGGTACCATCGACATGGCCCTGAACGATATGCCCGCCAAAACGACCACCTGAGAGCATCGCTCTCTCCAAATTGACTTTGCTGCCGGATTGCAATTGACTGAGATTGGTGTGTCGATATGTTTCAGGCATCACATCGGCAGTAAAACCACCACCCTCCAGGGTTGTCGCAGTTAAGCATACCCCGTTTACCGCTACACTATCGCCAATCTTCAAGTCGTTCATGATGGCGGAAGCTCCGATATTCAGGACCATCGCTTCGCCTTTCCGACCTATACGCCGGATCTGACCGACTTCTTCCACCAAACCGGTAAACATGCTGCCGCCTCCTTTATTTATTTCATTATCGTAAGCTCATTTATTCAGGCCAGACTGGAATTCCGCCAATGCTGATATTATCTCCAACTTGCTCAATTTCCAGCTGATGTAATTGAATCGCCTGGCTCATACGCTCAACTCCCTCGAAGCGGAAACTGCCTGGCGTATCGTATCCTCCGACAATTTTCGGAGCAATGAACATAAGCAGTCGGTCTACCAATCGTGCTTCCAGCATAGCCCCATTCAGTGTGCCCCCGCCTTCAAGCAGAATCGATCCGATCTCGCGCTCACCGAGCTTGCTGAGTGCATTTAGTAGATCTACACGTGGTCCAGGACCACAGCGGATAATTTCCACACCGTAGGCTTCCAGCCGCTCAGCCGCTTCAGGACTTGCCTCATCCGTTGTAAGCACCCATGTCGGTACAAGTCCATCCTTGACCATTTTGGAGCCTACAGGCAGACGCAGCTTGGAATCTACTACGATTCGCACCGGGCTGATGCCTTCCACTTGCAATCTTGTCGTGAGCTCCGGATTGTCTGCAATCACGGTTTCCACACCAACCATAATGCCCTGATGTCGATGACGAAGGGCATGCACGATCTCCCGAGCCGACTCGTTGGAGATCCATTTGCTGTCCCCGCTACGAGTTGCAATTTTGCCATCCAGTGTAGAGGCCGTTTTTAAAGTCACAAAGGGGAGACCTGTTGTAATGTATTTAATGAATTTCTCATTCATGCGTCTGCCGCGCTCACGCAGTACACCAACTTCGACTTCAATCCCTTGTTGACGCAGCATGCTGATGCCTCTGCCGGATACTTGCGGATTTGGATCTTCGCAGCATACGACGACACGTTTTACTTTTTCATGAATAAGGCGTTCGCTGCATGGTGGAGTCTTGCCATAATGACTACAAGGTTCGAGTGTAACGTACACTGTACTGCCTTCTGCATCATTGCCCGCCATGTTCAATGCATGAACCTCTGCATGGCCCGTCCCCCGTTTGAGATGACTTCCGAGGCCCACGATTCGTCCTTCTTTTACAACGACACAACCTACTACCGGATTGATTCCGGTCTGTCCTTGTGCCCGTTCTGCCATATCCAGTGCCAACGCCATATAAAATTCATCATTAATCATTTCCAAGTCCGTTCACCCCACGGTTAAAATCTCAGTTATAGACCTCCCTTCCAACAGAGAGGCATGTTCCATATCCAATAAAAAATCCCCGTCGAACAAACCGTTCGATGGGGATGATGAGAGACATGTGTCACCAGCAGTAGTATGGATACAGGCCAACAACACTTCGCCCAAAGCTTCATTTCAGGCAAGTGAAAGCAGACACATACCTTAATGAACTTCAATTACAGGTAAAGAGCTTCTATGATGTGGCATATGTATGAAGATTGCCGGAATTAACCGGATTTCTCCCTGCACAGGAAATGAATTCGTCACAAACTGTACAGCAACACTACTGCGGAATGCGGCCCATTAGGACAGCACCCTCTCCTTCTCCCATCCAGACTATACTGTCGGTTCTGGAATTACACCAGATCAGCCATCTGCCACAGGCAGACGGGTCACGGACTTTGCATCAATGCTGGATAGATATCCTCACATACTGCATCACCGCCGGTAGGGAATTACACCCTGCCCTGAAGGATTCGTTGCGTTATTAATTGGATGTTAGCACTTTAACGCCAAAAAATCAATTGTTTTTTGTTCCTTTTTGTCACATACTAACTTTTAATAAGCTTAAGTGCAATAAAAAAACCGTCTCGCCAAAGCGAAACGGTTTCCTTACAGAGATCCTGATTAAGCTTCTACAACTTCAACAGTCTCCATTTTGTCTTTACCTTCAAAAGCATCTACGAACTCCATACCTTTGGTTACTTTACCAAATACCGTATGTTGTCCATCCAAATGTGGTTGCGGTTGGTAGCAGATGTAGAACTGGCTTCCGCCTGTGTTACGGCCTGCATGTGCCATAGCCAATGTTCCGCGCTCATGTTTGTTCGGGTTGATTTCACAGTTGATTGTGTAACCTGGACCGCCTGCACCGCTACCATTAGGGCAGCCGCCTTGAGCTACAAAGCCCGGAATAACACGGTGGAATACAAGACCGTTGTAGAAACCGGAGTTAGCCAGTTTCTCAAAGTTTGCCACTGTGTTTGGAGCTTCTTGATCGAACAGATCGATTACAACTTCTCCGCCGTTTGCCATTTTGATTTTCGCTTGTTTCGCCATATGTAAATGACTCCTTTCGTATTGACCATCGTTAATGGTGCCAGAACGCTTGACCCTGGGCCAAGCTTTATAGCACTTTTCTTAGTGTACACCGAAATTGCATTGATCGCAAAATAATCAGCAAGATTTTTTGAAATGCTTGCCTAAAGATGCAAAAGAAGACCAAAAAGGATCATCCTTTTTGGTCTTCTTTTATAAAACTCAACTATGTTTTGGATTAACGGATGACTGGCTGTTTGGCAATGCGCTCAGGTACCAGATCATTCTGAATGATGTCCTGATACGTCTCACGGCGTACGACAACATCCCCTTGACCATCTTTGACAAACACCACTGCCGGACGACGGATCCGGTTATAGTTGCTGGCCATAGAGTAGTTGTACGCGCCTGTGCAAGCTACCGCGAGCAAATCGCCGCTTTGCACTTTAGGCAGGTCGAGATCCCAAATCAACATATCGCCGCTTTCACAGCATTTACCAGCAATAGATACCGTCTCCTGAGCAGCCTCATTTGCACGGTTAGCCAATACAGCTTCATATTTGGACTCATACAGTGCTGGACGTGGATTATCGGTCATCCCACCATCCACTGCCACGTATTTACGAACCCCCGGAATATCTTTGCTCGTTCCAACGGTGTAAAGCGTTGTTCCAGCTTCACCCACGATACTGCGGCCTGGTTCAACCCAGATCTCAGGCACAGCATAGCCGATTTGGGCAAAATGATTTTTCACTGCATCCGTGATGGCTTTCACGTACTGTGAAACTTCAAGTGGCGTATCTCCATCGATATAACGGATACCGAAGCCACCGCCCAGGTTAACCACTTTGAAAGCAACGTTAAGGCGCTCATACACATCTGCTGCAAACTCAGCAACGCGCTGAACGGCCATTTGGAAGCCTTCAACCTCAAAAATTTGCGATCCGATGTGTGAATGCACACCGAGCAATACCAGATTAGACTGCTTGGATGCCAATTCAATCGCTTCAAATGCCGTTCCGTTTCCGATATCAAATCCAAATTTGGAATCCGTTTGTCCTGTCGAGATATATTCATGCGTATGCGCTTCAACACCAGGCGTCACACGCAGCAAGATGTTCACCTTGCGATTTTTGTCTGCGGCTACAGCTTGCAGCAAGTGCAGTTCATTGAAGTTATCCACAACAAAGCAGCCAATCTCTGCATCAAGCGCCATTTCGATCTCTTCCAGCGTTTTGTTGTTACCGTGGAAGTGAATGCGCTCAGCCGGGAAGCCAGCTTGCAATGCCGTAAACAGTTCCCCATCGGATACAACATCCAGGGAAAGACCTTCTTCCGCAGCAAGAGCACACATAGCCATTACGCAGAATGCTTTACTTGCATAAGCCACCTGGAAGCCCAGGCCAGAAGCTCGGAATGCTTCCATATACTCTCTGCAGCGCTCGCGAACCAATTGCTCGTCCACAACATACAGGGGAGTTCCAAATTGTTCTTTCAGGTCAGTTGCATCGACTCCGCCAATTTCCAGATGTCCCTGTGCATTTATTTTACTTGTACCATGTAAATACATATTCTGCATTCCTCACTTTTTTTATATACTGGAACAGCTGTTATTCCAATGATTTTACACCAGTATATCAAATTAGAAAATGAGAAGAATGGATTTTTCGGCTGATCATTTGTGTTTTTTACTTTTTTCCAGTTCCCCGTCCGGATCATTGTCCATTTTGGTATTGTCACGCGTTTTATTGATTGAAGGACGTTTTTTATTTTCCAACAGCGGTAAACGGAACAAAAAGTTACCCAAAGCCTTTGCATTAAACGGTATGAACGGCCAGAGATACGAAGAGTTGTACGAGCGATGCAAAGTGAGCGCTACGATAATGAACGTCGTTCCGACAACAAATCCGGGAACCTTGAATATCGCCACAGCCACCAGCAAGAACAACCTGACCAATCGATTGGCCAAACCAAGCTCGTAACTGGGTGTTGCAAACATGCCGATAGCAGCAATAGCCATATACAGTACAACTTCATTCACAAAATAACCCGTTTTCACAGCGATATCCCCGACCAAAATGGCCGCAATCAAACCCATTGCCGAAGCGAGTGGCGTAGGGGTATGTACAGCTGCCATCCGTAATAAATCCACCCCGAATTCAATAAGTAGGAACTGCAAAATCAGCGGCAATTTTGCATTCTCGTGAGGACCGATGAACTCCATTCCTGTTGGTTTGATGGCAGGGTCAATAACCATCAACAACCATAACGGCAGCAGGAAAAGCGAAATCAGAATACCTCCAAATCGTACCCAGCGCAGATAGGTTCCCATAAACGCTGTCTGTCTGTTCTCTTCCGCATGCTCGCATAAGTCAAAAAAAGTCGTCGGCAGAATCATCACACTGGGTGATGTATCTACAAAAATAACAACCCGTCCGTCCATCAGATGGGAAGCCGTCACATCCGGTCGTTCCGAATAGCGAACTAACGGATACGGGTGCCATCCCTTGTTAATAATCGCCTCTTCAAGCTGCTTATCGGCAGCAGGGATGCCGTCGATATTCACACGTTTGATCTTTTCACGAACGGAATCCACCTGAACTTTGTCCACGATATCGTCAATATATACAACACAGACATCCGTTTGAGATCTCCGGCCTACCTGCATAATTTCAAATTTCAATCCAGGGTCCCGTATTCTTCGACGCACTAACGCCACGTTGGTCAGAAGTGTCTCCGTGAACCCGTCTCTTGAACCACGCACCACTCTCTCCAGCGAAGGTTCCTCTGGTGAACGTACCGGATAGTTGCGCGTATCCATAATGATGACGGAACGATCCCCTTCAACAAACATGGCACTCATCCCTGTGAGGACCTTGTTGATGACGGCACTCATTTTCTCCACTCGCTCAACTTGAATATGAGGAATGTAACATTCGAAATACGACTTTAACGCATGTCCGGACACTTGCTCCGGTGTAAGATAGGTTAACCTTTTTAATACCTCGAGTAGAATCTCATCTTTCGCAAACCCAGTCAGCAGCAACAATCCAACGCGTTTGCCGCCCAAGACCATTTCCCTCATATTCACATCAAAGGACTCTCCAAGTCCCAACACTTGCTGAAGCGTGTATTTGTTATCACTCATGCGAGGGGAGATATCGTCGTTTTCCTGCCAATATTTCACCGATTCCTCGATACTATCAGACATTTCATTTTGCTTCTTCTTTTCGTGAGCCTTCTTTTCTTCTTCCTCCTGAATCTCATAATTAGATTTATGCATCTTCTCTTCGGTTGCTGCCTCGTTGGAGTCCTGCCCGTCGTTGCCCGATCGTACGTCCATTTCCCATCCTCCTTTGGCCTAACGTTCTAACGCTGGTATACAAAAAAGTCAAACAGGGAGCCTGTCATCTTCCCCAAAATCATGGCAAGCAGCAATCCGAACAAATAGGATTTCATGCCCAGTCGTTTCGCCAGTACAGGAAGTACATTAAGCACTTCCGTGAGTGCCGCAGCAAGCAGACCAATGAACACACCGCAAAATAGTCCGATGATCGGGCTGAGCAGCAGTACGCCATGTACTTTCCAGTGCCAAAAATCCGCAACTGTACCGAGCAGCGAACCTCCAATCAAGGCCCCTTCATACCAATGGGTTTTATCGTAAGTACGCGTAAGTTGCGCCAATCTGGGGATCATATCGAGCACGAGAATCAACGCAATTACACCACTTCCTACGGCGATTCCCCCCGCAATTCCCAGCACAATGCTGATTGCTCCGTTAAGAACGCTCATCCGCATTCATCTCCCTGCGTTCCTCTTCATGCATACGTTCGGTTTCTTCAATCACTACATACTTGTCTACATTTTGCTGATATAGGAACATTTCTACTTCCAAAGGGGTAGGTTCTTCATTCCACTTTTTCTTGAATAAATGATTGAAGAACACGGCCATGCCAAACCCGATCCCGATGGAATACGCCACCTGAAACAGATACGGATGCTCATCCCGGCGGCCTGTAATCATCTCTACAATTCGAATCTGAACTTCCTGCATGTTGACATCCGCATGAAAATTCATAATAGTCAATGCTGATCCAAAGAAAAGCAGCAGCCACACCAAGATGAACAGAGATTTGGAAGGCTTGCCACTTCCCACAATCACTTCAACAAGTGTGTGCCCCGATCCGATTAATTCAACGGTGACATCTGGCAAGACCCGACGGATCTGAGGAATGATCTGCAATATATCAATGAGGATTAGATTGCCGTCCTCCGGTCCGGGGCGCAGCAATTCGAGCTCAAGCAGCCTTCTTTCCTGTTCTTCGGGAGAGGTGAGCAAGTGAGCGACATCTCCAAGCTTGACACTTCGGCCCCTCTGGATGCGAATACGGCTGCGCAAACGAACATAGACCGTTGGAGTGGGTGTCAGTGACATCCGAAACACTCCTTTACTGCGTAATTTAGGTTAGTATTTGAAGAATGTGCAAATTTATTACATTCTGTTGGAAAAAGGTTGTGTGGGCCCTGCGGGCGCTTCGGGATGGATAGGCCATCGGTCGCTGTTGCTCTCCGGTTAGTAAGGGAACTACACGCAGGTACTCCAGCTGCAGACCAACCTTCCGATCGCTGTTGTCTCCAAATTTCTTGATTAATTTCTACTATTGTAGAAATTCGGAGACAGGGTATGCTTTCGAAGTAGCTTTCTTTCAGAAAGCTTTTAGGCGAACGCTTCGCTTCTTCAGGTTTATTCTGCCGCTTTCGTTGCTAGTGTATTAGAACCTACCTTCGAGGCTTCGCTCCTTTTGTCCGATTCCATCCCTCCGTTGTACGGGTTCCCCTTTTTCCAAAGGTCTGCAATAAATATGCTGGGAAGTGGTAGTAGGAGATTTTATAAGCTGGGAATTAAAGCTATATTTTTTTGTCAGGCCCCTTTTTTCAGATCAAAAAAAGCCGCTAATATAGCGACTTAGGACTTACTGAGAGGAGAAAATCTTATGGATAGACTGGTAAGAAACTTGGAGATCGGGCAACTTTGGGAAAGCCTTACGCATCGTTGTCAGGACTTCCTGTGAAGATGTTATATCTGAAGATGGAGTAATTTGGATTACTTCAATATCTTGGGGAAACAAACTGAAATAGCGTGTCAGCACGAAAACAATACCCGTAATAGCTAACAGGATGGATAACGAACCCTTCATTTTTCTGTTCAATGTCTAATCCCTGATTGATAAAATAACTCGTGCTATTAAAACCGACTTCATAAGCAATCTGAGTAATGCTATAATCTGGGATTTGTAACATCTCCACGCTCTTTCGGATGCGATAATCGATGACATACTGCATGGGTGTTGTCTTCAACATTTGCTTGAAATAACGACAGGTTTCCGAACGGCTTAACTGACCCGCCCTTGCTATATCCTCCAGTTTGATTGAATCAGCAAAGTGCATGTGAATCCATTCGACCATGTCCTTCATTCGCCTGCTTCTAATGTTAGATCATGTTCCAGCGCGTATCCACCTGTAATCAGAAGTTTCCATATTGTCAAAAGGCTTGAAGCCACATTCACTTCGTAAAATGGAGGCTGCTGGGCCTTGATTATCGGAGGGGCTGCACTGAGCCTTATCCACCCCCCATGGAAAATGGAGTTTGCCAGCTTGCGTTTGGAAACCTACGGATATTTGGCATTTACCATTATTTTAGGGACGATGATTACATTCTGGTTCTATATCGAAAGTTTAAAAAGCCTGACAGCGAAAGAAACGAGTCTAATGGGAAGCGCAGAGCCCCTTGCTGCCGTTGGGACCACTGTAATCTGGTTGCATGAACCTTTTGGTTTATTTCAATGGCTGGGGACAGCATGTATCATTGGATTGATCGTACTGTTGCAGTCAAATCGCTCCAAACCCAAACCCATCCAAGTCAACGACAAATAACCTTCTTCGCATATTAACGTGCGATAGAAGGTTGTTAGTTGTCGTATATTGGTGAATTAGCACCAATATTGTTGTCTGTAATCCACAAATCACTGTGCGATCTGGTCGCGGATGGATTGAAGTATTTTTTTCTCCAGCCGTGACACCTGCACCTGGGATATACCCAGCCTGCTGGCGACCTCGGACTGGGTCTGATCCCGATAATACCGGAGGTATACAATCAGCCGTTCCCGTTCACTGAGACCACCGATCGCTTCGTTTAGCGCCAGTTTGTCAAACCACCGTTCCTGAGACTCGTCGGCAATCTGGTCCATCAAAGTAATCGGATCGCCGTCATTCTCAAATACCGTCTCATGTATGGAGGTCGGCGGTTTGTTCGCTTCCTGTGCAAAGACGACTTCCTCCGGGGTAACCCCCAGCTCTTCAGCCACTTCCTTGATTGTTGGCAGACGGTCCAGATTTTTGGACAACTCGTCCCTTTTTTTACGGACTTTATTCGCCATTTCCTTGAGTGAACGACTGACTTTAAGTGTGCCGTCATCCCGCAGGAAACGCTGAATTTCTCCGATAATCATCGGGACAGCATAGGTGGAGAATTTCACATCATAACTGAGATCGAATTTATCCACCGATTTGAGCAGCCCGATACAACCAATCTGGAACAGATCTTCCGGCTCATATCCCCTGTTCATAAAACGTTGTACGACGGACCAGACGAGTCTGATGTTGCAGTTCACCAGCGTATCCCGCGCGACATGGTCACCCGACTGACTGAGCGCAATCAGCCGTTTGACCTCGGCATCGTCCAAATAGGTCTGTGAAGACTGTTTCACTTCAGCATCCATAAGAACACCAACCCCTAATTATACAATGCTTTCTTGGATTCGATCCTCTTCTTCATCTTGATGGAGGTGCCTCTGCCGGGCTCACTGCTGACTTCGAATTCATCCATGAAGTTTTCCATAATGGTGAAACCCATGCCCGAGCGCTCAAGTTCGGGTTTGGACGTATACAGCGGCTGTTTGGCCAGTTCAAGATCTTCGATTCCCTCACCGCGGTCTTCCACAATAATAGTAATCATGTCATCGCGAATCTCGGCTTGAATGGACACGACACCATCCGGATTGTTATTGTAACCGTGGATGATGCTGTTCGTTACGGCTTCCGAGATGACCGTCTTCAGATCACTGAGCTCGTCCATCGTAGGATCAAGCTGGGAGATGAAGGCAGCAACCGTCACCCGGGCGAACGATTCGTTCTCCGACTTGGCCGCGAATTGCAGATTCATGAAATTTGCCCCCGTTCCTTCATTCATGAGACGACCTCCAGACCTGAGAGAGCAGTTCCCTCATTTTCGTAAATCGGCATAATCTTGAACAATCCCGACATTTCCAGCAAACGATACACCGGCGGATTGACATCACAGACAACCATCTTGCCGCCTTTATTCTTAATGAGCTTGTATCTTCCCAAAATGACACCCAGACCCGAACTGTCCATGAATTGCAGATCTTTCAGGCTGAGTACCAGATGCTCGCATTGTCTGCGCTGAATAGCTTCATCCATCTGCATCCGTACCATGTCAGCTGTATGGTGATCCAGCTCCCCGGATAATCGCACAATCAGAATCCCGCGGTGATGTTCCATTTCCACATGCAAGTTCATGTTTGCTCACTCTCCTCCCTGTCTTGAACAAGGATTTCTACGTTTCCGAAGGCTTTTCCTGCCCCCCGACAAAACTAGAAGAAAACCCCTATTTAACTACAAAATATGTTCAAAGGATGTACGTACCCTGCATCAATCGTCACTTAATCGAACAACTTGGAGGTTGTGCGTTTAAACAGCTTCCACCAGCCAGCTTTGTTCACATCCTGCGGAGCCTGAATGTCGAATTCCTTAATTACCTCGTTGCCCTGGTAGACGACAAGCTTACCTACACTCTGACCTGCTTTAACCGGAGCTTTTAATTCTTTTGCCATCAGCAATTCATGACGAATCTCATCCGATTTCGCACCTTTGCGCATCAGCACACTATAATTTTGCGTTGCATTCAGCGGCAATTCGGCCACTTCACCTTTTTCAATTTTCAAGCTGCCCAGCAGGTCCCCTGATTTGTACAGAGCTTTCATCGTGTATTGCCCAAAAGCATAGTCAAACATCGAGGACACTTCACTGTTCCGTGTTTTCGTATTGGGTTCTCCAAGTACAACTGCGATGGTACGCAGCCCGTCCTTCATCGCTGTAGCCGAAAGACAGAACTTGGCTTCGGATGTATATCCTGTCTTCAATCCGTCCGCACCAGAGTAGAAACGAACTAATTTGTTGGTATTTACCAGCCAAAATGGCTTCTCACTATCTTTACGAAGGTAGTCCTGGTATGCTCCTGTATATTTCGTGATCCCGGGATGCTTCAGCAGCTCACGACTCATGACCGCAATGTCATGGGCGGAAGAATAATGGTTCTCTACCGGCAAGCCGTTACAGTTGGAAAAATGAGTATCCTTCATGCCGAGCTCCTTCGCGCGCTCATTCATTAGCTGCACAAAGGCTTCCTCTGAGCCAGCAATTTTCTCCGCCATCGCTACAGAAGCATCATTACCGGACGCCATGGCAATGCCTTTTAACATATCATCGACCGTCATCTCTTCTCCAGACTCCAGAAAAATCTGTGATCCACCCATGGATGCGGCATATTCACTCGTTCTCACTTTATCCGTCATCTTTAGCTTGCCCGAGTCGACCGCTTCAATGGTGAGCAGCATGGTCATAATTTTCGTAATGCTCGCTGGAGGCAGCTGATCATGACTGTTTTTTTCAAAAATAACGGTGCCCGTATCCGCATCCATCAAAATGGCGGAGCGTGCCGACGGGGCCAGATCCGCTCCTCCCGCAGCTTTCGGTGTTTCTTCAGCCAGCGCTGTTGATGCCATCAGGGGCAGCAGAATACAAAGGGTCATGAACGATGCCATTATTCGTTTCTTCACTAGGGTTACCTCCTCAAATGACTTGCTTACTGCATGTTCCATGCATGTACTGCTAATCATTGTCGGCCCGTTTGGACTAAATTATTCCATGTAAAGAATGATTTCCCGAACTTTTTATCTAATCGGTGTGAAACACAAAAAAAAGCGTCTTCACTCACTTCGTTGATGAGCAGCTTGTTACAGCAAGGCAATAAAAAAGCAATCTGCCCCAATGATTCTCACGAGGGAAGATTGCTTCTCTATATTACAACTTACATTTGTGGAATAACAGCCAGAACAAGGGCCAAGAAAGATTCACGAACACGCTCTGTCGTCTCCATAACCTCATCATGCGATAACGGCTGGTCCAAAATGCCGGCAGCCATGTTGCTGATACAGGAGATACCGAGCACTTCCAGGCCGGCATGGCGTGCCACGATGACTTCGGAAACGGTAGACATGCCGACAGCATCGGCACCCAGCGTACGCAGCATCACGATCTCAGCTGGTGTCTCGTAGTTCGGACCAAGCATACCTGCGTATACACCTTCACGTACATCAAAACCTTGTGAAGCGGCCGTATCCTTCGCGAGCGCGCGCAGGCGGCGGCTGTAGGCTTCGGACAAATCCGGGAAGCGTACGCCAAGGGCGGAGTCATTCGGTCCGATTAACGGATTCTTGCCTGTGAGATTCAGATGATCCGAGATCAGCATCAGGTCACCGGCTTCATATGAGGTGTTCACACCACCTGCTGCGTTCGTTACGAGCAAGGAAGTCACACCCAGTTCTTTCATGACACGTACCGGGAAGGCTGTCAGTTCAGGACCATACCCTTCGTACATGTGGAAACGACCTTTCATCATGACGACCGGACGGCCTTTGATCGTCCCCACCAGTAATTCGCCCTCATGTCCCTCTACTGTGGACACCGGAAAATGCGGAATATCCTGATAGGCGATGCTGACGCCATCTTCAATCAGTTCTGCCAAAATGCCAAGTCCTGAACCTAAAATCAAGCCGACTTCCGGCTTAATGGAACTTTTGCTTTGAATGTAAGATGCCGCTTCCAAAATCATCTGTTGGTTTAATGCTGTCATAAGATGTTCCCCCTTGAGTTGAAACGATCCGTCTGTATCCGCAAATGGCATCAATCCAAACATACACACTGAAATGATGCATTTACTTATGTATAACGGCGTTTAAATGTGTTCAATTTATTTTATCCTAAATCGGATTATTGTTCCGCTTTTTTTTGCATATTTGTATGCATATATAACTATTTCGCCCGCGGATGATGAGATTCATATATCTCTTTCATCGTTTTGCGGCCATGATGTCCATACTGCTGCCCAGGCTGCTCGACATGACCGAGCATGTCCTGCACCGCACGTGTATCTGCCCCACTGGCAATCAGGTGAGCGGCAAAGGAGTGACGGAGCGTATGTGGCGTAATTTCGCCTGAGATTCCCGCATCCACCGCTGCTTTTTTGAGCAGCTTCCAGAAGCCCTGACGGGTTAATCTTCTGCCGGACACGTTGACAAAGAGAGCCTGCTCGTCCGTCCCATTTTTGATTAGCAGGTTGCGATACTCATTCACATATACACTCGCCCACTGTGCGGCAGGTGCACCTATTGGCAAAATCCGTTCTTTACCGGCACCTCCACAGCGGATAAAGCGCATACCTGGCTGTACATCCCGAACGTCAAGCGCAATCAGTTCGGATACACGAATGCCTGTCGCATACAATAGCTCCAGCATGGCCCGGTCACGCACCCCTTGCGGTGAACGGGTATCGGGGGACGCGAGCAGCAATTCGATCTCTTGGATGGTTAACACCTGCGGCGGTGTCTTGTCTGCTTTTGGAGCTTCCACGTCAAACGTGGGGTCCTGTACTATCTCACCACGCCGCATCAAAAAGTGAAAATAGGAGCGCAGGGATACGACGCTGCGGGCAATGGTTGCATTCGCACGTCCTGCCTGTTTCTGCTGACCTATAAACAGGATAACATGCGTCCGGCGCACCTGCTCCGCTTCCCGGATACCGTATTCTTTATCCGCAAATTCGATGAACTTGTCCACGTCCCGAAGATACGATTCCAGCGTGCTGCTCGACATCCCTTTATCCTCTTCCAAGTATAAGGCATAGGCGTGTATCGTCTGTTTCATGCACAACGCTCCTCATCTGACAGGACTACCACACGGGCAACCTGCTTCCGTATTTGCATCCCTGGCTGTCCAGCTACTCTCCGTACCAATAGAATAAACGGAGACGCTCTGACATCGTAGGACGTCCTTCCCCGTTACTAGGCCAAACCGTTTCCTGAAATACTTTAACCGCATTTCCTGTTGGCATCTGATATTGGTCCACAGGTGAGATCCAGCCGTTGAACAAATCCAGGACATGATAGAACAGATAAACTAATGCAGCAAAAAATACGATAAATCGAATAAAACGGAGCCCTCTCCGCAGCGATATAATCATGGGTTGTACCCCCTCCTGGTTCGAACTGATTCGTCTAGAATCAAGGTATGTCCGCAAACACAGGAATATGACATTCAGGGTAAACCTTACATCACATGCTGGACCAAAAAAGCTCTCCCGTCAAAACCGCCGGTGAGAGCTTGAAGATATGCTATGTTATTCTTCATCTTTGGCCTTCTGGTCATT
Organism: Paenibacillus vandeheii; assembly: GCF_030433635.1. Classification (NCBI taxonomy): domain Bacteria; kingdom Bacillati; phylum Bacillota; class Bacilli; order Caryophanales; family Paenibacillaceae; genus Paenibacillus; species Paenibacillus vandeheii. The sequence goes on along the minus strand of NZ_JAROCD010000005.1, from coordinate 115,773 downwards.
TTTAGCTTTGCAACGGTAACAAATCCCATGGAAATCCAGTCGGTGATCTACTACCGAAAAGTTAAATTCCCGCTCCAGTCGCTCTTCAAGCGGTCCAAGCCAGTCTTCACGTATTTCATCCATACTTCCGCATTGAACACAGATTAAGTGATGATGGTGATGCTTGGATGTATCTCCGCGTAGATCATAACGCGCTACACCGTCGCCGAAGTTGATTTTCTCTACAACATGCAGCTCACTCAGCAGTTCGAGGGTACGGTACACGGTTGCCAGACCGATTTCGGGAGCCTTTTCTTTCACGAGCATGAATACGTCTTCTGCGCTCAGATGATCTTCTTCATTCTCAAGAAGTACTCTTACGGTGGCTTCCCGCTGGGGCGTTAATTTATATCCTTGGGACTGTAGTTGCTGCTTAATTTTATCGATCCGTGCTTCCATTTTCTCCCTCCCCCTAGGAAATCACTGCACACTGCAACTTAACCCACTTCTTTCATTATAGGGGGAGTACATAATTAAAGTCAACATTTTACACGTTCACCGCGCAAGCTAAGCAGGTAGTAACATCGGCGTGACCCAACGCATCATTGCAGGTGTGACCCATGTTTCAAATGACGCAACCCCTAACAGCAGCGCTGCCATAACAAGAGTCAACACCATGTAAGAAGCAAAAGGTTTCTGACGGCCTGGCGTCCGCTGCATCAGAACACGGTTCCGAATAATATATAAGGAAAAGGTCATGGCCGACACACTGCAAATCAGCAGTACCGGGATCACAAATAAATTATGAGGCGCAACGGAAACCAGAGCAAACAATAACCCTTTCCAGGAATACTGTCCGACAAGGTAACCCACTGTAAATCCAATAAGCACACCTTTCAGAAAATCCAGAACCAGTATGCCCGGCAGGCCGATGACCGATAAACCCAGAATGAAGATCAGACCTACCCATTTTAGATGAAGCATGGCAATGTCCCAATAGGTTCCGGTTTCAACGACTTGTCCGCTATGCTGTACCGTCATGAAAAAATTGCCCAGATATCCTTCCAGATCCTGGCGTTGTTCAAGGGACAGGGCGTTGACCATCAGGGCGCCAAAAATGACACCCACCAGAAACAAAACAGCCACGAATACATATAACGAGGTTTGGCCTTTGAATGTGAAGTAGGCAGAGCGCATACAGGTACGGGTCCCCTTTCCGGTTATCATGCTGCAAGGATGTCGAGTGTAATCCTCATAGTCATTCTTATGAACCGGAATGCACACGTATGACTTCTTGTCCAAGATTCAGCTTCCTTCTTCATGACCAATACCGTGTCTACACCCCATTAGCTAACTCACTTTATGAGCCTACTGCAAATTACTCTACTCTGATCTTTCTTTGTTGGAGACCTTCCCGTAAGTGCCCCCGCCTCCGGATGACAATTCCAGTTGACCATTCCGTGCCGCCACGATAAGGCCTGCGAGAACGGGTCCAACGACCTCTGTAAGTTCATCCTCACTTGTACGATGCAATACGTTCATTTCCGTACCAAAGCGCTCCAGCAGCTGGCGCAGTTTGGCTTTCCCCAGACCTGGGATGAATTCCAACGGTACCTGATAGTGGTACGCTGGCCGGTTTGCAGGAACATGCGGACTCTCCCGATCAGCAATGGCCAATATGCGGTCAAGCACACCCTGCACAAGCTTCACACTGCCACAACGTGGACAGCGTTCAGCTGACATCGCCTGCTCATCCATAATGCTTCCACAGGCTGCACAATAAGTCCGATGGTACTTGCCAAGTCTCGGATCCAAGCCATAGTTGGCCGTTATGCTTCTGCCTCCCTGTCCCTTGAGAGCCTTGGTGAATTCGTCGAAGGAAGGCTTTGCAAGCTGCAACTCGTTATACTCCCGTCCAATCTTGCCCAGAGAATGTGCATCCGAGTTGGTCAGAAAAGGAACTTGATCCAGCTCACGAATATAACTGGCCATGGATGAATCAGAGCTGAGTCCAAGCTCGACGGCATCGATCAGGGTTGGGTCCAGCACATCAGCCATCCGAGGGGCTGTGCTGCCATATATGCCTTTATGCGGGGTAAAAGCATGTGCGGGCACGACAAGCCCACCCCGAGCCTTAATCTCGGCCTGCATCTCAAGCGCGGGCACATACACCCGCTGAGAACTCAGGTTCACATTTTTCATATAACGTTTCATCCAGTCCGTGAAGGACTTCATCGTTTTCAGATCACGGAAGTAGGCCAGCATATGAAACTCCCGCATCTCTGGTTCGCGCAGCTCCAATTCCGTACCCAGCAGGATCGTTGTGTCCTGATAAGCAATGCCCCCTCCCTCAAGCTCGGACATCGTGCCGTTCTCAAGCAGCTGTTCGATGTCCGTCTGCACAACCGGAGAGTGGCAATCAATGACACCGAGTAGATGAATTCCTTTGCGATCCGAGGCTTCCCTGGCAATGTTCTCAAATGTCAGATCACGGCTGCCGCTGATTTTGACAGCTTCACCGCGCGAAGTTCGCCCAATGTGAATATGGAGGTCTGCATAACAAGGCTCCCAACCCGCAGACGCTGCCCGTTGCTCATTCATCGCTAAAACCGTCCTGTCGTTCTGTAAAGATCCCAGGCATACACAGCCATCATCGTTTTGGCATCACTAATCCGATTCTGATCCATCAACTCGTATGCCTCTTCAATCGTAATCTCGGACACTTCGAGAAATTCATCTTCGTCCAAAGCCATGTCTCCTGCTTCCAGCTCTTCGGCGATGTACAAATGGATGATCTCATCCGCAAATCCTGGTGACGTATAAAATGAACGCAAATGCCGCAGTGATTTGGCTACATAACCAGTCTCTTCACGCAATTCGCGTGCTGCTGCCACTTCAGGCTCTTCTCCCGGGTCCAGCTTGCCTGCCGGAATTTCCACTTCGGTACGTCCCATGGCTTGACGATACTGATCTACCACCAACATGCGATCGCCATTCAGGGCTAGCACTGCGACTGCTCCAGGATGACGGATAATCTCACGGGTAGCGGTTTGTCCGTTGGGCAGCTTCACGGTGTCAACCTGAAGCGAAATGACTTTACCCTTGAAGATGGGCTCTGTGGATATCGTCTCTTCATCAAGTTTTGGATTGGCCGGGTGCTTAGGATTGGTTGGGTTCATCTGTTCTTCAACTCCACTTCTTCAAATTTTGGTTCTCTTTATACGTATAAACCTCTGTTTTTTGGCATATGGTGAGCTTATAGCCGTTTCAAGCAAATATAGCGAATCAGGGGGACAACCAATGAACAGTTATTTAACACCGCAATCCGTACACGTGGTCGGACAAGCCAGACAAGTCCAGCTCATACTCAAACAATGGGTGCGTGAGTGGGGCCCCGATGCCAAATTAATCGATATGCTCGCTGGACGTAAATGATTCTGTTCAGGGTCTGTTGTACCTATGGAATATAACATTTTTTTGCCAAAAAGTCCGAACTCGGTTTGTACCGGATTCGGACTTTTCAGTTGAGCAAGGGGGAGTTACCCCTAGTCTCCTTGGATTACTTTTTACTTGCAGCCGTTTCCTGAATAATGGCCACAACCACTTGGGCCAGCTTCACAATATCCTCGGCGCGAATGCGTTCTTTTGTCGTATGAATATCTTCATAGCCTACAGCCAGGTTGACCGTAGGTATGTTGAACCCATTGAAGATGTTGGCATCACTGCCCCCACCGGATGCAAACGTGCTGGTCTCCAGCCCCAGGCTTCGAATGGCACGCTGTGCAAGCTGAACAACCTCGTGTTCATCATGGAAGCCAAATGCAGGATACAGGATCTCACTGCGGAATTCAGCCGTTGCACCATATTTGCGGCACGTCGTTTCCAGCGCTTCACGCATCTGGGCTACTTGCAGTTCTACTTTCTCCTGCACAATGCTGCGAGCTTCAGCTTCGATCTGCACAAAATCACAAACGACGTTCAGCGCTGATTTGCCCTGGAATTTGCCAATATTCGCTGTAGTTTCATCATCTATTCGTCCCAGCTTCATCGCCGCAATCGCTTTGGCAGCCACCTGAATGGCACTGATGCCGTCTTCCGGATTCACGCCCGCATGTGCGGATTTTCCATAGATGTTCATTTGAATTTCTGCTCTGGCCGGAGCAGCCACACAAATTGTACCCACGGCTCCATTGGAATCCAGAGCATAACCGAACTCGGCTTCAATATCCTTCGGATTCATTGCACGTGCACCAACCAGACCCGACTCTTCACCGACAGTAATCACGAATTGAATTTTACCATGGGGTATGTTGTTCTCTTGAATGGCTCGAATCGCTTCAAACAAAGCCGCAATCCCCGCCTTGTCATCTGCACCCAGAATCGTCGTGCCATCACTGCGAATCCAGCCGTCTTCACCGAGCTCAGGTTTGATTCCCTGTCCCGGCGTTACGGTATCCATATGACATGTGAAAAAGATGGGAGCCACGTCTTCCACACCCTCGGCTTCCCAGGTAATCACAAGATTACCCGCGCCATGTCCGGTTTCCTCCATCGTGTCGTCCTCATATACGCTGAGGCCAAGCTGGGTAAATTGTTCTTTTAACACTTTTGATATATTCTGTTCATGGGTTGTCTCACTATCAATCTGCACCAGTTCCATAAACTGATCAATAACGCGCTGCTGTTTTATCATAGGACTTTCCTACCTTTCGTCAATACGTTACAATACAATTACTATGGTCTGTTTATTCAATTGTTGAAAGGAGTTCTCTCATCATGCAAAAAAAGAAATGGTTTCGCATCATTATCTATCTCATGCTGCTCGCCATGATTGGGTCCACCCTTTTCATTGCACTCGAACCTTTATTGTTCGGATAGAAACCTGAAGCCTTTTGACTGTCTGACTTACAGACGGAGAAGGGCTTCTTTTTCTGTAATCCAGGTAATCTCATACGGGAAAATCCGATTGAAGTATGGAACGATATCCTGCGCAACCTGTTCCACAGTGTAGGTTTTGCCTGTAATATCCTCGAGCGAGGTCACACCGTACTGCTCAATGCCGCAAGGAATAATTCCCTGGAAACCTGCGTGTTGAATGCCAGAGGTGATATTAAAAGCAAATCCGTGACTCGTCACAAAGCCACGCCGATGTTTACACCGATTGAACTTTACGCCGATGGCGGCAATTTTCAGATCTCCGATCCATACACCCGTGTAACCCTCTTTGCGTCCCGCTTCAATACCCTGATCAGCCAGGTAATCAATAATCATCTGCTCCAGACAGCGTAAATAGCCATGTAAATCCAGAGCTTCATCCCGTCCAAGAACAAGTAGCGGGTAACCTACCAATTGGCCAGGGCCATGATAAGTAATATCACCGCCGCGGTCAATTTGAAACAAGGAGATGCCTTGCTCCCGCAGTTCATCTTCACTGAGAAGCAGGTGCTCCGGGTGATTCTGTGAACCGATCGTATACGTCGGTGGATGCTGGAGCAGCAGCATCTGTTCCGCTCCTTCTCCCTCATCCAGTTGCTGCACAATCGCTTTCTGGCGGTTCCAAGCCTCTTCATAATCAAGCATCGGTATGTATACAACATCCAGCGGCTTGCTCATGATTTCTCCACACCCTTCTGTTTCAATGTTCATTGCCTGATGAGCATTATTGAAGAAAACGGGAAAAGTGCACGGCCTTTGGCACATACACTTTCCCATCATCCATCTATTCAGCGCCGGGGCATCATTAGTAACTCATTGAAATGATGCATACGCTCTCTCTTAATACACTTTCGATTCCATCGTGTATCCTTCAAGATTCTCTTTTACACGTTGCAGGAAACGTCCGCTGATGACCCCATCCAAAATACGATGATCCAGGGAAAGACAAAGGTTCGCCATGGAACGGACAGCAATCATGTCATTGATAACCACAGGTTTCTTCACGATGGACTCAAATGTAAGTATCGCTGCCTGCGGGTAGTTAATAATAGGTTGCGACAGAATCGAACCAAATGATCCGGTATTGTTAACCGTGAACGTACCGCCCTGCATATGGTCCAGCTTCAAAGTGCCTTCACGTGTTTTACGTGCCAGATCATCAATTTCGCGAGCCAGTCCAGCGATATTGCGCTGATCCGCGTGTTTGATTACAGGTGTCAATACAGAGTCTTCTGTACCCACCGCCATGGACAGGTTGATATCCCGTTTGACAATAATTTTGTCGACAGCCCAAACGGAGTTCATGATCGGATAGTCTTTAATGGCGTTGACGACCCCCTTCATCATGAAGGACAGATACGTCAGGTTGATGCCTTCCTTACGCTTGAACTCATCCTTGAGTTTGTTGCGCAGCATCACCAAATTGGTCACGTCCACTTCAATCATCGTCCAAGCATGCGGGATTTCCGATACGCTTTGACGCATATTACGAGCAATGGCATTACGAACAGGGGTAACGTCGATAAAATATTCCGATCTTCCCTGTCCGCCACCCTCGACTTCAATTGGCGGGATTTTCGGACTTTCCGTCAGATGTATGCCGGAATGCCTCACAGGAACGCCTGCATCGGCTGCAGGAATAGACTCCGCCGTGGATAAGCGGGTATCTCCGACGTTCCGGTTCATTCCGCTGAACGGTGAAGAAGAAGGTACTCCTGAAGGTGTATGCTGCCCTGCAACAGGAGACTGTGCAGGCACTGCACTTGTGTTGCCTCCTTGTGCAACAAAAGCCAGCACATCCTTACGGGTAATCCGCCCACCTGCCCCAGAACCCTGAATATGCTGCAAGTTCAGACCGTGTTCGGCTGCCAGTGATTGCACCGCAGGGGAATACCGGTTACGCATTGGCTGATTGGGATCATGAACTCCCGTACTCGCTGCACCTGCCGCAGGTGTATGACTCGTATGTTGTTGTACATGGCCCTGGGCCTCATTCTGCTGATGCGTGGTTGGTGTTACCTGCTCTGAGGTTTCCTCATCGGAAGCAGCAACCTGCATACGGCAGATCGCTTCTCCAACAGCAATGGTCGTACCTTCTTCGACCAACAGGTCACCCATAATTCCATCAACAGTTGATGGAATCTCTGCGTTGACTTTATCCGTAATGACTTCACAGATTGGCTCGTATTGTTCAACCGGGTCACCCGGTTTTTTCAACCATTTGGCAATGGTAGCCGAGACAAGCGATTCCGCCAGCTGCGGCATAATGACCTCGATCCATTTCATACTCATTGGTTTTATCACTCCAAACTTTGCTTTTAAACGATCTCACTACACGAATTAATACTCAGCAAGCGTACGCATCGCTTCCTTGGCTTTATCCTTGCTCAGCATATAAAATTTCTCCAATGTTGGGCTAATCGGCATTGCCGGTACATCCGGTCCGCAGAGACGCTGAATCGGGGCATCCAGTTCGAACAGGCATTCTTCGCTGATAATGGCCGCTACTTCGGCGCCTACACCACCGGTTTTATTATCTTCGTGCACGATCAACACTTTGCCTGTCAGACGAGCGGAGGCAATGATTGCTTCGCGATCAAGCGGCTGTAATGTGCGCAGATCCAGAACGTGAGCAGTAATGCCTTCTTCACGCTCCAGCTCCTCTGCAGCCTGCATAACAAAATGAAGTGGCTGGCTGTAACCGATAACGGTAATATCTGCTCCTTCACGAAGCACGTTGGCTTTACCAATCGGAACGATATAATCATCCTCAGGCACATCTTCCTTGATAAGCTTGTAGCATTTTTTGTTCTCGAAAAAGAGAACCGGGTCCGGGTCGCGAATGGCTGCCTTGAGCAATCCCTTCGCATCGTATGCCGAATATGGAGCTATAATTTTCAGACCTGGTGTGCCAAAGAAGATCGATTCCGGACATTGGGAGTGATACAGCCCACCGAAAATACCGCCGCCAATCGGCGCACGAATAACGATCGGACAACTCCAGTCATTGTTGGAGCGATAGCGAATTTTGGCCGCTTCACTAATAATCTGATTCGTTGCAGGCAGCATGAAATCCGAATATTGCATTTCGGCAATAGGTTTCATGCCATACATCGCTGCTCCAATAGCTACACCTGCAATGGCTGATTCGGATAAAGGTGTGTCCATGACACGCATTTCACCGAACTGGTCCTGCAATCCTTTGGTTGTAGTGAACACGCCGCCTTTGACCCCTACATCCTCACCAAGGATAAAGACATTTTCATCCCGCTCCATCTCTTCTTTCATCGCGAGACGGATTGCATCAATATATTCCATTACCGCCATGATTACCGTCCCCCTTCTTCGCTGTCCGCATAAACGTGCGTCAGAGTGTCCTCAGGTTTTGGATATGGCGCATTGTCTGCATATTCAGTCGCTTCTTTCATTTCCAATGCAAGCTGGGAAGCCAGATCAGCATCCCGGGCTTCGTCCCAGATGCCGCAGTCGATCAGATAGTTCTTCATGCGAAGGACACCGTCCTTCTTCCAGTTCTCTTCAACCTCTTCCTTCGTCCGGTAAGCCAGATCATTGTCGGAAGTGGAATGTGGAGACAAACGATACATCATCGCTTCAATAAGCGTAGGTCCTTCACCAGCAATTGCGCGGCGACGAGCTTCTTTAACTGCACCGTATACTTCCAGCGCATCGTTTCCGTCTACACGAAGTCCAGGGAACCCGTACCCAAGTGCACGATCCGATATTTTGCCACTAAGCTGCTTGTGGATCGGCACCGAGATGGCATACTGATTGTTCTCACACATAATGATCACAGGAAGCTTATGCACGCCTGCAAAATTGGCACCTTCGTGGAAATCGCCCTGGTTACTTGAACCTTCGCCAAAGGTAACAAAAGAAACGAATTCTTTCTTCTTCATTTTGGCAGCAAGTGCAAACCCTACAGCGTGCGGAACCTGTGTGGTAACCGGGCTGGAGCCCGTAACAATCCGCAGCTTTTTGTGACCGAAGTGACCCGGCATTTGCCGTCCGCCACTATTCGGATCTTCAGCCTTCGCAAAAGCAGACAGCATTAACTCACGTGGAGTCATGCCGACTGCCAGTACAAAGCCATAATCGCGGTAATACGGTAAATAATAATCGTGATCCCGGTCCAGGCCGAAGGCAGCGCCTACTTGCGCAGCTTCCTGTCCTACACCGGATACGTGAAAGTTAATTTTGCCGGCCCGCTGTAAGAGCAAGCAACGCTCGTCAAACTTGCGTGCGAGCAGCATGTATTTGTACATATCCAATACTTCACCATCGCTAAGTCCCAGCTGTTCATGCCGATGGACCGCGTCTGCAGTACCTTGTGAACTCATATGAGGTACCTCCTTTTAATCAGAGCCTGTGCCCGCCTTACTACCCGATCTTATAACCTGGTACTAAGACTTGGCTTAACCTTATTATAATCCCATTTACCCAAAAAAGGAAAGGACCTTTCTCATAAGCTTGTGCAGCTTACATTCCAATCGCTTTTCCGTCAACTGCCAACATAGCTTCACCCATGATTTCTGATAAAGAAGGGTGAGGATGGATCGTCTGTCCCACTTCCCAAGGTGTGGCATCCAGCATCTGAGCCAGAGAGGCCTCAGCGATCAGTTCCGTCACATGGGTACCGATCATATGTACACCCAATATATCATTCGTCTTGGCATCGGCGATTACCTTCACGAATCCATCCCGGCTTCCATGAACCAAGGATTTTCCAATCGCCTGGAACGGGAACTTGCCTGTTTTGACTTCATAACCGCGCTCTTTGGCTTCACGCTCCGTGAATCCGATACTTGCTGCTTCCGGACGTGTATAGACACAACGCGGGATTCGATGCGATTCGACGGCATGTACCGTTTCACCCGCCAGATGATTCACAGCCAGAATGCCTTCATGACTCGCCGCATGTGCAAGCTGTAATCCGCCGATGACATCGCCGATGGCATAAATATGTCCCTCACCGGTTTGCAAATGGTTGTTCACGGCAATGAAGCCACGCTCAAGCTTGATATCCGTATTTTCGAGTCCGATATTTTCGACATTGGCCTGACGACCAACTGACACCAGCATCTTGTCTGCTCTTAGGGTCTCGTGCTTCTCGTCCCCCAGCTTGACATCAATCTGAATACCGTCTTTCTCCACGATATATGTCTCCGTCAGGACGCTGGCCCCTGTCAGGAAACGAACACCGCGTTTGCCAAGCAGTCTCTGCATTTCCTTCGCTACATCTTCATCCTCTGCTGGCAATACATGAGCGGCGGCTTCAACAACTGTAACTTCAACCCCAAAATCATTCAGCATGGAGGCCCATTCGAGGCCAATAACACCACCACCTACAATGATCAGAGATGCAGGAAGTTCGTCCATTCGCAGAGCCTCATCACTGCTCATGATGTACCTGCCGTCTGGCTCAAGACCTGGCAGCACCCGCGGGCGAGAACCGGTTGCAATAATGAGATTGGTTGGCACCACTGTATCCATCTCGCCATCTTCGAACTCGACAGCCACTGCACCGCTCTGAGGAGAGAAAATGGAAGGTCCGATCACGCGCCCATTGGCGTGCACGACCTGAATTTTATTTTTTTTCATTAAATACTGCACACCTTGATGAAGCTGCTCCACAATCGCATCCTTGCGCGCCTGCACTTTCGGAAATACAAGTGTTGCCCCAGCTGTCTCAATACCGTAAGCTTCACTCTCTTGAATCTCCGCATACACTTCCGCACTTCGCAGCAATGCCTTACTCGGAATACAGCCACGATGCAGACAGGTGCCCCCCAGCTTATCCTTCTCGATAATAACGACCTGTTTCCCTAACTGTGCAGCACGGATGGCAGCAACGTACCCTCCGGTTCCTCCTCCAAGAATGGCAACATCACATGTAATTGGCATCTCTTATGTTCTCCTCTATAAATATAATTTCGATGAATTTGTAAGATGATGATTCGGATGATTCTCTGTTTCATAGACATTATCTGTATTCCATTGTACTCCCCTTGAGCAGTCAACTCAAAATTTGACCCTGAAACGCATGGACAGCTTCTGAAAACCAAGCTATGATGGAATCAGGTATGACCTGTAAGCGCAACCTTTATTTTACGTCAACTTCAGGCAGAAGGAGTTTAATGGTGATGAATACTAGACTTGTCTTTGCACGATTTATGGCGATTCTTGTTCTGGTCATTCCCGGGTTAATGGCAATGAAAGGGTTTCTAATGATGAAAGACGCCCTTTTCCTGTATTATGCCGAGCATGGGAACGAGCAGATCTCCCCAGGTTTTCAATGGCTCTCCTTCGGTGGAGGACTTGTCCTGTTTGCCGCAGGCATGAGCTTTCTGGGAGGCTGGATTCTGTTCCGTGACCGCAAGCGTAATTATGTAGGACCCCGTTTTCGATCCAAAAGCGCACCCGCAGCCGATAAAGCAGAGACGCCCGGTACGACTTCCTGAGTCCGGGCTTTTTGTCATTTTTTCTGGCTTAAGGGCTGTGCTGGATGGATGCCCCTACTTCTGCGCAGTAACTCTAACCACGGTGGGACACCCGGAATTGGTACCATCGACCGGATTCGGCAAGGCATTTGCTGTCATCTAGATGTTTGCAGGCAACAGCCTTACCTTCGCCATGATTGCCAGAATTACAGCAGGTATTCTATTTCCCCGTAAATTGCAGACAGAAGAGAACCCGGAGTAGTCTCCGGGTTATTCGTATAATGCATCCCGCAGCTTGGTGGACATGCGTGACTCTTTGGAAGAGGACTTCAGAATCGTTCTGCGCAACGTTAGATTACTGGCTTGCAGCCGCTCCGCTTCAGCGAATAAATCTGCAAACAACGTCTGCGCAGCTTCATCAAGGGCCGACTGCCCTTTCAAACGTTCATATCGCTCCTGCAATTCGGATAATGCTTCACTCATCGTTAACACCTCTTTTCAATCGCTCCTGGTTCATGCACTACACTGCCGTAACCAACAGCTTAACAATCCATATAGTAACACAAAGCTGCTCAGATTAGTTCTGGCTCTTACTAAAGATTTTGTGGTACTCTGTAATGGTCGCTTTTTTTTGTTGAATCCCGTATGTGAGAGGAGTAGCAGAACTGTGCAAACAGGACGAATTACCGTAATTACAGGACCTATGTTTAGTGAAAAATCCGGTGAACTCATTCGCCGTTGTCAAAAATTAATACAATTTGGCCGTAAAAAGGTCGTTGCCTACAAACCTGCTGAAGATGATCGATTTGCCCAAGACGAGATTGTTAGCCGTATCGGCTATCGTCTGCCTGCCCATTCCATTCCCCGGCAATTGACCCCGGAATCTGTTGAGATGATCCTGACTCAGACCAAAGATGCTGATGTTGTTGCATTTGATGAAGTGCAATTTTTTAGCAGTGCCATCATGGAACTGGTCTCCGAGCTTGCCTACTGTGGCAAACATGTCATCGTGGATGGATTGAATATGGATTACCGTGGCAAGGAATTCGGATATGTGGGCGGTTTACTCGCCATGGCGGATGACATCGAGAAGCTGTCGGCATTCTGTGCCGTATGTGGAAGCCCGGATGCGGCTTTTACCCAGCGTATCGTTAATGGAGAGCCTGTGACGCTTGGCCCGGTTGTCATGATTGGCGATTCAGAGGCTTACGAGCCACGCTGCCGCTGCTGCTTCATCCCTCCTCATAAAGTTGAATGCTGAGCTGATTCAGCTTACAATGGTTCGTCTATAGATTTTGATCAGCGGTATCTGCTGCTACAGTTTTCCTTGAGATTTTAAAAAAGCCCCTGAGGGCTTTTTTTGCTATAGCTCCTATTTTACCAGCATACCCTTAATATACCTCTCCTTATCTCGATTGTTAATTCTTTATGAACACAAAAAAGCACCGCCTCGCAGCGATGCTTCCCATCCGTCATCTCCCGCTAGTCCCGGGAAACAAAATATTTGTTGGTCATGTAGTAAGCGTCGCCACGCGACGTTTCTACCATTCCTTTTTTGGCATCCAAAAATACAATTTCTTTGCACTTGGTGCAGTACCATTTGGTGCGCTTATATGGAGATTCCGTAACATATGCCGTGCCACATTTGCAATCAATCTTCATTAATAACTCGGTTGATTTATATGCGCTGGACAAGCGTTCCATGTTATCCTGCTGCTGTGTAGGCATAATTGTCTGCTGATAATCCGATAAATGATTCTGAACTTTAAAATCTGCTACCAATCCTGCATTCAATCCAAAAAACTCCTTGCCGATTTCGGTCACGAAGCGCTTCTCATTTCTGTAGCAATCCAGCCACTCAATAATCTGCTTATTTGACAGTGGAACCGTACCCTTGATACCGCTGTTTAAGGTGTAGGTCATGATGTATAAAGTATCGTCTTGTCTACCTGAGTACATTAGAATCCTCCTTCGAATACATTTGCTAATGTACTACAAAAACGCTCATAAATCAAAGCAATGTTATTTCCTGAGCGCATCTCTTCCTTATTAAATGGGTAACATTCCTCGATGTTCCGCCAATGATTTACAAGAACTGCATACACCTGTAACATTTCCCTGGGAAGTCGCATAATGCACGATGGACTTCACTTTTTTATTACAAATGGAACAATGGTACCTCCTTTCCTTCTTGGGAGTATAATCGGATAGGTTTACTACATTTGAGTTTGATTTGAATCTACGCACGAAGTTCAGCCATTTCATCTCTTTCTCTCTCTTCCTTGATTGCCTTCTAAGGGGAGAATTGCTTATGCTTGGGCAATAATTGATCCTACAATGGGTTATGTATACGATTCCAAGTTGCATGTCTATCTCATAATCTATTCGACGTTTTGAGCCTTTTTCCTGTTTTTAATCACTAGGCATACAAAAAAAACCGACAGAACCTGCTCCAGCTTCTTAATAAAGAATAGAGCAGGCGTCATCGGTGGAGCTTTATTTATAAAACGTCCCAAGAACTTCAAGCTCAGGGGAGCGCTCAATTCGAAATGGATAGATATATCCCAGATTCAGCTTGGCAAACTTGCGACTCCACAGGTCAAGTCCAGATGTAAATTGGTATGCCTGATAGACAAACTTGGAACAATAATTGCGTTCAATACTATGCAGATTCGTCTGCAGACGGTAGTATTTCACCTGTTTGTAATGTTCCTGTACCCACTCCGCAGCCTTTACCCCCGCCTGATTCAATCTGGAGCGAAATACAATAAAACGATCCCCTTCATAAAAGCGGGTAATGTACCAGTCCATCGAATCGGCAAATACAGGTCCGTAAGGGTGAACGTGATACACTTTACCATCGAGCCCAATAATCCCCATATGTCCGGCGTAATAAGTCGATTCCGAACTTGGCGTATACACAATATCCCCCGGCTCCAGCTTCATTTGGCCCAAAGCGGTAATTGGCAAATCCTGATGCAGCCTTCTCGCCGCTGAACGTGTGCGACGTCCTTCGACTAACAGTCGGTGCATTTTCCCAGCAACAGCGAGATAAATTTCAGACCATTTGATTCGTTTTTTCTCAGGATCTTTGAACCAACGATGAATCAATGTGGATATACGTTGAAATTCTTTTTTCATATTCTGCACTCCACTCTAATCTGTTTTACATTTTTTGATGTTTTTTTCACTTCTATAGCTCTCATTATAGACAGTTGATGATGCGTGTTCAATTCCGGTGCCTGTTCTATGTTGTGCAATTAGGGGAAGTTCATACCCAAACCGATGCTAAAAAAAGCAGTTCCGGCATTAGCCGGAACTACTTCATTTGAGTTAAACTTAGTATGAAGAGATTCTATTCTTCCACAACACCAAGCGCTTTATTTTTCTCCTTAAAACGGCTGTTATGGGAAGACACATAAGCAACTTTCTCCGCTTCAGGATCCATATACAGTTTGGCGCTGTTTACCGCAAGTGCTGCATCCGTGAAAGTGCCGGCTATCAGATACAGTTTACTTCCGTAATCGACAAAGTCTCCTGCGGCGAAGACACCTGGAATATTCGTTTGCAGCTTCTCTGTTGTGCTGACATGCCACTCACCAAGATCAAGTCCCCAATCCCGGATCGGACCAAAATCGCTCTTCATGCCATGGTTGACGATAATCGCATCCACATCAAGAATTTCGCTATCACCTGTCTCCACATGGGATATTGTCACCTGTTCGATGCTTTCACCACTTTGGCTGTGCAGAGTATCAACGGCATACGGTGTACGAATATCCACTGAGGATTCTCTCATCCGCAGTACATTGCGCTCCAATCCGCCAAAGCGGTCACGACGATGCACAACCGTTACTTGTTCTGCCAGTGCTTCAAGCTCATTCGCCCAATCCACAGCGGAGTCACCTCCACCAGAAATCAGTACACGTTTGCCACGGAAGGGTTCCAGCTCTTGTACCGTATAGTGAAGATTGGTAACCTCATAACGGTCAGCGCCTTCAAGCTCCAGCTTGGCCATTTTATATATACCATACCCGATCGCCAATATGACGGTACGTGTCCAGTGTTGTTCTCCTGTAGCCGATGTCAGCAGAATCGTGCCATCAGGCTGACGCTCAAATCCTTCAATTTGCTGTTCAAACACAATCGTTGGCTCAAACGTTCTCGCCTGTTCCTCCAGCTGTTTTATTAAATTTTCACACAGAATGGGGGTAACACCGCCAACATCCCAGATCATTTTCTCTGGATAAAAGAGCATGCGACCACCCAATTTATCCCGCGCCTCAATCAATTTGGTCTTCATATCACGCATCCCGCTGTAAAATGCAGAATACATGCCGGCAGGTCCCCCGCCGATAATTGTTACATCATATAATTCCAAATGCTGATCCATTTCGTTACCTCCATCAGTTCGATCCAAAGCGCTTGACTATTTGATATCGATTCTCATTATCACTATTTTTCTAGTCTAATGGGAAACTTATCAAATTACAATGGCTAAAATTCAAACATTTCTTATACAAAACTGCCATCCCGTTGGTCCATTATTTCACTTTGGGGGCTGCCAGTAAATGTTCGACGACAAAATCGAGCTGTTTGTTGATTGAATATACATCCGAATAATAGAAAAAATCAAAATCAATTTCAATTAAACGACCTTCTTTGACAGCAGGTACACTGCTCCATACCGGGTTATCCGTCAGATTGTCCGCCCCTTCATATACCGAACGAAACACGTAGTCGCCCAAGTATTGGGGAAGAACTTCCATGGATACCGTTGAAGCTGCTGCTTCTGATACTTTATCAATTTTTTGTTGAACCTTTTCGGGTGCTTTCATTTCCAAGTACTCATAAATGGCTTGTGAGCCTCGTCCATATTGCTTGCTTTCTGCAATCGACATGCTTTTGAGACCACCCTCGACAATGGAAACCGTTTTGTCCAATATGCCAGCATCTGCCAGCTTTTGTTTGCTTTCCTCTACTTTGCTGTTGAGATTATTAATTAAAACGTCAGCTTCCTGCTCTTTGCCAAAAATGCTGGCTATACTGTGGAGTCTTTCTTCTGTTGTCATTTTCTCATATGGGACATACACCGTTGGTGCAATATCTTTTAATAACGTGTAAGTCTCTTCTGAAGGAACAATAATCAAATCTGGGTCCAGATCAATGACAGCTTCAGGATTGGGTTCAAACCAGGTGCCCAGTGAATTTACACCTTCAAGCTCATTCTTATATGCAGCCCCGTCGTATACGTCCGATGTAGCAATGGGCTTAATTCCAAGTGCAACGATGTCCCCCTGGAGATAGAGTACAACAACCCGTTTAGGATTTGCCGGAACAACAACATCACCCTTAACCGTGGAAACCGTGCGCGTTCCATTTTCATTATTCGTTTGGCTACCTGATTCTGATGACGAGGATGCCGCTGTGCTGCTGGATGAGTTGGCATTGGTGCCTTCTCCCGTTGTCGGCGTAGTTGCGGAACCTGCTGAACAGGCTGATAAAAACATTGTGATGCTCAAAAGTGCAACCATAATCATGCTGGAGCTTGTTTTTCTTCTTTTCATTAATGTAGACCCTCCGTCTATATATTGATAATGATTCTCATAATCAATATATCCTCGCATCCTTCTCCAGCCAATGGACAATTCGGAGAATTGTAATGGACGATCCTCTGCCAGACTCTGATCTCTTATTTTTCGCTGATAGAGCGTGGGAGAAAGGCCTACATGTTTTTTGAAAATACGGCTGAAATAATACACATCCGCGTATCCCACTTCTGCCGCGATTTCACGTAGGGTTGCATCCGATCGCATAAGCAGATTCCGTGCCTCGGCCAGTCTTGTTTGAATGAGATAATCAATCGGACTGTGTCCTGTCTTTCGTTTAAATTGCATGGATAAATGACGGGAGCTGTAATTGAATTGTTCAGCCAGAAAATCCAATGTGACCTGTTCCCTATAATGCTGCTGTATGTAGCGGAGTGTTTGCTCAATAGGGTCTGGAAGCACCGTTCTGATCTCCTGCTGTGCCAATTGAAACGATAATTCATGAATAAATTGGTAGAACAAACTTTTCACTTGAAGTAAGTCCAGGCTGTCTGCCTGATCCCAAGCTTTCTCCAGCGCACCAAAATAGCGCATTAAAGTAAGAGGATCACTCGGCGTAAACCCGTATTGCAAAGAAAACGGAGCAACCTGAGGTTGTGGCAACTGCCATGTTTTACGATGACTTGGAAACACAAGGAATGCCCTGTAGAACAGCAAAAAATATTCAAACTTTTCGCTTACCCGAATATCCAGTGATGATCCTTTACCACCATGCAGAATACAGAATCGCTGTGCTTCATGTGTTTCTCCATCCAATTTAAGTTGAGCTGCACCACGAATGCTGTATATAAAAGCGTTTGCCGGAAGCAAATATGATTCCTGTATCTCCCCTGCCTCCATAACGATCCGGCGTATATCCAGAATTTTAACAGCCGCTTGGTTCCAGCATTGCATCTGTTCATTTAATTGCATCGATTACTCTCCAATCCCATTCTCACCCGGAACAAAGACCATGTACAGGCCATCGTTCTGTAAACCATCCTCTAACCAAAGCGTTAGCAGAGGTTCACTTTTATGCCTTCATTATAGATGATAATAATTTTCATTATCAACTGGTTTTTAACCAGGATTAGATTTCGACAAATTACAATCCACATCGATCCATTATTTTTTATTCGAAATTTTTGTGAACCAAGCTGCCAATTCCTCGGTCTGATCTAACGTTGCGATCGGGTCAAAGTACCATGAACGATCTGGACTCCATATATACACTCGATCATTCTTGACAGCCTCAAGCGAACTCCACACCGGTTTTGTTTTCAACTCTTCCACAGTTAGATTATCTGCTGTCAGAATAATGTAATCCCCAGCAAATTCAGGAATCGCCTCGGAAGACACTTCAACAAGCTGATCCTTCATTAATACCTCTTTTTTATCTGCCGGGGGATTCAATCCAAGTGCACTGTATACGGCCTGACCTCCCCGACCAAAATTATCACCAAAAGCCAAGGGTCCTTTATCATAAAACTGCATGATCGAAACTTCTGCATCCACATCAATGGCATTATGAACTTGCTTCTTTGCGTCTGCAATTCGTGAGTCATAGTTGGCTAACCATGCCTCAGCCTCCTTTTCTTTATTCAGTGCTTTACCAAAATAAGCAATCTCCTCATGGGTATTTTTCAACTCTCCATAAGGAACAACCAGAGTCGGAGCAATTTTGCTAAAAGAATCAAACAAATCCGGATCACCGGTGACAATCAGATCTGGCTGCAGTTCCAACACCTTTTCAAGAGAAATCGTTTCGTATTCCCCAATATTCTCTACGCCCTCAAGTGATTCGATAAAGTAGGGATTCTTCAGGTTCATCTCCGGTGTACCTACTGGCTTGATACCCAAAGCAATCAGGCTGCCCAAATATAAATCAACCACAATTCGCTTGGGTTCAGCCGGGACCGTGATATCTCCCTTGACCGTCGCGATGGTACGAGGCTCGGAAGTGTTCGATTGGCTATCTGCCGTTACTGTGCTGGTGGCACTCGAAGTCCCTTTGCCTCCAGCTGCTTCTCCCCCAGAATGACTAGTTGTCCCTGGCGAGCAGGCACTAAGCAGTAGAGTAAGACTTAATAAAATTGTAAGCAGCATTCCCGTTCTTGTCTGTCTATTCATGTACATTGACCCTCCGTGTTTATATTGATAATGATTATCATCATCGTTATAAACATACCTTCCGGCTCTGCCACTGGAAATGTCATTTCGCGCCAAGGCCGATGTCAGATCAGGCCATTTTAGCGGTCCAGACGTCTTTTCCTTGTATTGAAGGGGAGAAACACCTGTATGTTTTTTGAACATGCGTCCCAGATAATATCCGTCCGGATAACCGATGCCAGCTGCAATCTCATCCAAAGTAGCGTCGGTGTGCAGCAGCATCTCCTTGGCCTTGAACAAGCGAAACTGGGTCAAGTAGTCGATTGGACTATAACCCGTCGCTTGCTTGAACTTGCGAGACAGACTTCTGGAACTGCTGCCGATCTTCTCTGCCAAAACGTTCAGCGTTAGCGGCTCGGCATAGGAGGATTCCACAATTTCAATGACATGGCTGACTTGATTCGTATATGAATAGCGATTCGCAGATTGCGGAATCTGTGATGATATTTGTTCTACGAAGGGATAGAACAGGCTTTTTGCCTGAAAATGATGAATAGGGTTCTTTTTATCCCACAAAGAGTGCATCTGTTTCACCTGCTCATAAAGCACAGCTGGTGACTTGGGAGCATAACCATAAGTTAGCTGAAATGGATTCATGTGCTCCATCATTTTCCCCAGATCGGTTCTTCCTCCACTTGGCAAGCTTGCTCTGTACATAAGGTAAAACAGGTTCAATCCAGATTGTCCAGCCTCAATATGCAGCATACTTCCCTTTCCACCATGGAGAACATAAAAACGACTCACCTCATGCTTCTGGTCATTTATTGTCACATAGGCCTTCCCCTGGATGGTGAATACAAACGTGCTCGCAGGAAATGTATATGTTAGCTCCTCATAGGGGCTTAACTCCATATAACGTATATCCGCAATACTCACAGCAGCATAGTTCCAGAGTATGTAATAATTATTCCACATTTCACTAACCCAACCCCGTCTAAATAGATTGTGACGAAACTATCCCTCACTCATTGATAACCATTATCAATTATTATCAGTAAGTAAGCAAATACACAAGTGAGAGGGAACTTATTAGCCAGCGTATCTTCATTTGCTTCTTGTAACATCCGATATATGTAAGTAGATCCACGATATAACGAAGAAGGGGAAAAGATCATGAACTCAATTTCACCTGCCGCCAAAAGCAGCTTCACCCCCGGAAGCCAAGTCTCCAGCAGAGATAAGGAAATTCAAGGACTTATGAAACAAAAAATCAGGCTTAATGAAGAACTGCAATCTGTCAAATCCAATGATCAATTGGACTCCAAAATTAAGGCTGAACGAGTTAAATCTATAACGAGTTTCATCCAACAGGTCGATAATCAAATTGCCCAAATCAAAAGCGAGGAGCTTCAAGAAAAAAATAAATTAAAACAGTCTGATCAACCTAAGCAACAACAGCCTCAACCGTCTGAGGTCACCGACGAAAATCACGCTCCGTCAATGGGTCATCTAATCAAAAATAGCCAGACTTATGATCAGTTAGGTAAACTTGTCGGTTTGCGTGATCGCATGCACGGATCTATTCAAACATTAGAGGGTGAAACCAGATTCGATCGGATCGTTCTCGATAGCGACTCGGGAAATGACATGGGCAAGTCAATGATGTTGGAAAACGCAGAACAAACTGTTTTTCAAATGAAGCGTGAAATGGTCCAAGAGATTGATTCTCAAATCCGCAAGGTTGATGAGTCAATTGGAGAAAAATTAAAAGAAATAAACCAACCGCTACCAACAGAAGTTGCCGATTCGATTCCAACATCTCATGCAAATGAAGTTCAGGAAGTGAATAAAGAAAACAAGGCAGAAAATAAATCGAAGATTTCCAATGGTACACAGAATGATAAAGACCTAGGAAAAATTCAAGAGACGCAATCAAATGCATCCTCTGCCCCTTCCTATGTTTCACTCGACATTCGGGTTTAACCAGTTACATATAAGGATTAAATTCTCAGTAAAAAACCGTTATTTACAGGTCAATTTCTCCTGATAAATAACGGTTTTTCCAAATCCGATGAATCTCTCCCACAATTATCGTTATACAGCTTCCTCATTCCCGCAAATGATGCTGCCATTCACCGATTTACATACTTTTTTAATCCGGGTCGCCTCACTCACAATTTGATCAATATTTTCATACTGTTGTCCACGGTTTGTGACCACAGCGATTGATACCGACACGAGTGGTATCGGTCGATTCAGTCCAGAACGTCCTTCGCCCAAAACATATTGATTATCCAAGTCATCCTGATTGTAGAACATTCGCTTGATCTTCTCAAAACCTGCTATTACCTCTTCACAGACATCCCTAAAGTCATGATGATTTAATATTCCAATAAAATCGTCGCCGCCGATATGGCCCAGAAAAGCTTCTGGAAAAACAAAAAGCTTCCGGAGCAGATTAGCAGTAGCTTGAATAAGCTGATCCCCCATTTTGAACCCATAGCTATCATTGTAGGATTTAAAGTGATCCAAATCTATGTATAGAACGCTATAATAATCAAGCTGGAGTAACTGATCTAATCGTTCATCTATGATTCGGTTACCCGGAAGCCCTGTCAAGGGATTCATGAAAATCGCCATCTCGGCTCGAACATCCGCAACTGCAAGCAGCAAACGTCGGATACTAACCGCTCCATACAAAACGCCTTCAGCCGTTATAAGCACCAGATCGTATAGTTCTTCTTCAGATCGATTCATTGCCAGCACACTGACATCCGTAATCTGTTCAGCGTAATCGACGACCAGTGCCCGAACGTTCATAACCAGTTCCACCGGGCGTCCCATGTACAAATTATAGCCGTATTGTGTCCCAATCTGCTGGAAGAAACGAGCTCGCATCATTAATGACACGCCCTGTTCTCCCATAATCGCCACACCTTCCAGATTGGGATTGGACTTAAAAAGATTATAGACGATATCACATTTTGTCTCAGGCGCTACTACAGGAATCGTATCGGCTATCTCACCTATTTGCGTAAATATACCATTCGCCTCCTCTATACATAGCTATACCCTCTACTTTTTAAATCTTTAATTACCCTTGGGAAAAGATAAGGGAGACGGCTTTAATACAGTGTCTGGCCTTCCAAGTGCGTAACCCTGACCGTATTCAATACCTTCACGACGTAAAAATTGAATTTCTTCGTAACGCTCGATACCTTCTGCGATGATACTGGTGCCCGAGTCGACTGCAAATTGTTTAAGAATCCTTACAATGTGCTGCTGATCCGGATGTGTGTCCACTCGACTAATCAACGCTCTGTCTAATTTAATAAAATCCGGTTTGAGGCTTACAATCGCCTTGAGACTGCTGTAACCGGAACCTGCATCATCAATGGCAATCCGAAAGCCCTGAGATCGATAATTTGAGAGGATCCGTTCGAATTCCACATAATCATGAACGGCCTGTTTTTCGGTTAGCTCGAAGACCACTTGTTCAGGGGATAGACCATAACTGTTCAGTAGACTGATGGTTTCTCCACTGCGGTAGGTGGAATCGGCTAAAACCTGAGGATGTATATTTAAAAAAACGACAGTATTTTCGGGATACTGCTCTCTAGTTAAAGAGGCTCTGAATCTTTCAATCGAGATCTCACGACAGAAGCGTTCAAACGCAAAAACCTGATCCGTATGACCAATGAATTGATAAAAAGTTTCTGCATTTGGAAAAAGATTAGATATAGGAGGACGGTTCAATATTTCGTAACCAAGACATCTCCCGTTCTGCAGATTCAATATTGGCTGAAAATATGTAGTAAGCATTCTATCCCGCATAATTTTTTGCAGTCCTGTGAATTGCCTGTAACTAAGAATAGATTGTTGAAGCGATTTATGTACATATCTCAGAGAATTGTATAGTTCGTTTTTGTATGTATAGAGAAAAGTGGTTCTCTTCATATCATTCATCCTTTATACCTATAATGTGATCTTGTCAGTGGTCACATCGTACCACTTTCTCGCTGAGAAAGCGTTAACTGCAAGTAAAAGTTTGTAAAAAAATTCACCATTCGAAGTATACATTCTGAGAAATTCATACTCAGCCGCTGCTGTTTAATGAAGATTGCTCCACTTCTTGAAGGAATGTACAAATTGTTGGTAAAAAAAACACCACGCTTCTATCGGTCATGGAAGACTCAATAAAAATGTGGTGTTCACTTATCTATACAGAAGTTCAATTATTTGTTTCAGATTACCCTTATTCCTGATCCTTTCAGGACACCTTATTCTCAATTCTGAGCTTGTCAGCGACCATCGCGATGAACTCGGAGTTCGTCGGTTTCGACTTGCTGATGTTGATGGTATAGCCAAACAGGTGGCTGATGCTGTCGATGTTGCCACGGGTCCAAGCCACTTCAATGGCATGACGGATCGCACGTTCGACGCGAGACGGCGTTGTTTTGAACTTTTCGGCAATCGCTGGATAGAGGGTTTTGGTGATGGCTCCCAAAATTTCGATATTGTTATACACCATGGTGATGGCTTCGCGTAAATACTGATATCCTTTAATATGCGCAGGAACGCCGATTTCATGTATGATGGACGTAATGCTTGCATCCAAATTTTTGTGTTTACCCATCGGCACCACGTTGGACTTGTTCATAAACATCGATGAACCGCTACCACCGCCTGTGGAGATCGTGGTTTGTGTGCCAACCAGTTGACGAACACGATTCGCGAGTACTTCCATGTCAAACGGTTTCAGGATGTAATAAGAAGCTCCGAGTTGCACGGCACGCTGTGTGATATTCTCTTGTCCGAAAGCCGTAAGCATAATGACTTTGGGCTGTGGAGACAGATTCAGGTTGCGCAGACGCTCCAACACACCCAGTCCATCCAGGTGAGGCATAATAATATCCAGAATCAGTACATCTGGTACATCGCGTGTCTGCTCCAGCAGCTGCAGCACTTCTTCTCCATTGTAAGCAATCCCAGTCACTTCCATATCTTCCTGTTCGGATATATATTCGGCAAGCAAATTCGTAAATTCACGATTATCATCGGCCAGCAGTACCTCAATTTTTTGCAAAACGGTATCCTCCTTTAATTTAAACATCGTTTCGTACATTTCCTTACAGGTTAAATTTTCGACACAGCAGAGGAAATTCCTTCTGTCGAATATTATTTTTCTTTATTTTTTTTTCTCGTTGCTATATAATAAATATTTTATTTCATTATCTGATGTTTTATGTTTCCATTCGACAAAAAAACCTTAAGGAGGTTAACCCGCCTTAAGGTTTTTTGCATTATCCTTCTTCATCATGACTCCTGCATCCTGTAACATCCATTCAATGAAACAGCCATAACCTGATTTCGGATCATTGACGAATACATGGGTCACAGCACCAATCAATTTTCCATTTTGAACAATTGGACTGCCACTCATGCCTTGTACAATGCCTCCGGTCTTATCCAACAGCTTCGGATCAGTTATACGAAGCACTAGACCTTTCGTTGCCGGTTCGGATTGGTCGGCAACATGAACAATATCAATCGCGAAACGTTCCACTTGCTGCCCCTCAACGACAGTGAGAATTTCTGCAGGACCTTCCTTTACTTCATGGGAGAAAGCAACGGGAATGCCTTTGGAATACAAACTATGTTCAGGATTACCGGACATTTTACCAAAGATACCAAAAGCCGTATTGCGTTCAATATTGCCCAAAATTTTACTCTCTTTCAGGAAATGAGCGCGTTTCTCACCCGGATCACCGGATTCACTCTTGGAAATCGACGTTACATTGGACTGAACGATCTGGCCACTACCGACAACGATGGAGGTTTGAGTATTCATATCCGTAATGACATGTCCCAGCGCGCCATACACGCCCTGATCCGGAGCATAGAAGGTTAATGTCCCTACACCTGCTGCGGAGTCACGAATGTACAATCCAAGCCTCCAGGCTTTATCTTCAGCATCATAAGCAGGTGTCAAACGGGTTTTAACCGTTTCTTTGCCGCGTTTTAATACGACATCAATTCCTTTTTTGTTCTTGCCTGCAAGCTCAACAGCTTCAGCGACACCCGATACACCATCCAGACGCTTACCGTCCATATGGGTAATCAGATCTCCAAGCTTGATACCTGCTGATTCTCCAGGGGATACACGTTCATCCTGACCAGAACGGACGAGATGGTGCCCTACAACCAGAATCCCTGCAGATTTTACTTTGACGCCAATGGTTTGACCACCGGGCACTACACGCAAATCCGGAATTACGTTTACGTTAACCGTTTTTACCGGAATTTTGCCCCACAACTTTAACGTTAATTTGGCCTGTCCCGTTTGTTGGGGATGAAGATGCAAAGGTTGTTGCTTCGTTACGTGGACCGCAGTTTCCTTTCCATCGAAACCGACGATGTCAGGGCGATCCACAACAGCGCTTGAAGCAGCCGGTACAGCGAGATGAACATCAGCCTGCCTGCCTGCAAATACCTGTACCTCATCAGGTAATGAAGCAAAACTTTGCACAGGCTGAATGGCCTGGCTGATCACACATAGAAAGAAGGCAAATAAAAGACCTAGCAATTTCTTCCTGAGGGGGGAATTCAATGGCTGTCACACTCCCTTTGCTTCTTTCGCTTGACGAAAGGTGGTCGCCAATTGCGTACCTATAAGATAACCTCGCCCCCAGGCTTTTATTACTGTCAATCATTACGCCAGTCGCTCGTTTCACCCTTTTTTGGCTTCCGCCAAATTCAACATTTCCTGTGCATGATGCAGCGTTTTTTCTGTAATTTCCACACCGCCCAGCATACGTGCCAATTCTTTCACTCTGCCCTCGTCTGACAGCGATTCCACTTGTGTCATCGTGCGCCCGTCATAGACATGCTTTTCGATGAGATACTGATGATCCGCCATACAAGCCACTTGCGGCAAGTGAGTAATAGAGAAAACTTGGCAAGTGGAGGACAGACGGTATAATTTCTCCGCAATGGATTGTGCTGCTCTTCCACTCACACCCGTATCCACCTCGTCAAAGATCAACACCGGTATCCGATCATGACGTGCGAAGATACTCTTCATCGCCAGCATCATTCGGGACAACTCACCACCAGAGGCAATCTTGCCGAGCGGACGTAAAGGCTCACCTGGATTCGGAGAAATGAGGAATTCCGCATTATCTGCACCCTGACGCGTTAGACGAATACGACGCCCATTCCATTCAATCCCTTTTGAATCTTCAAAAGGAGTAATCTGAACTCGTAAAGTCGTTCTCTCCATCTGTAGATCCTTAAGCTCACTTTCCACCTGCGCTGCAAGTTCTTCTGCACATTGTTTACGAACACGGCTAAGTTCCTCGGCAGACTCCATAACCAACTTGAGCAATTTGTCCCGTTCATTACGCAGCTTCTCCAGACGTTCATCCTTGTTCTCCAGCTGGTCGGTTTCATGACTAATTTGTTCATAATAATTCAAAATAAGTTCTATACTGTCGCCGTATTTCCGTCTGAGGCCAGAAATCAGATTCAGTCGCTGTTCCACTTCTTCCAGTCTCCCTGGGTTAAATTCGATCTTCTCGCGATAATCGCGTAACTGAAACGTGGCGTCTTCCAGCTGATAAAATGCTGACTGGAGCTGTTCAACAATAGGCTGTAGCCCTTTGCTGTCATAACCCGATATATCTTCAATGCGTGACAGAGCGATGCTTACAGCTTCTAACCCACGTTGACCGCTAAGCAGATCATAGGCACCGGCTACACTGTCCATCATTTTCTCACTATGGGATAGTTTGACCCGTTCTTCTCCGAGTAATTCATCCTCACCCTGTGTTAAAGAAGCAGCTGCAATCTCTTCCAACTGAAAGCGATACATGTCCAGCAATTGATATGCCCGTTGACTGGATTCCTGAAGCGCACGCAGTTCTTTTTCCGCAGTAATAAATTTACTGTAGCGCTCCTGATACTCCGCTTTGACTGGACCTACGATGGCTGCCCCGTATGTATCCAGAAGTCCCAGATGACTCTCTGCACGTAACAAACTTTGGTGCTCATGCTGCCCATGAATATTAATTAATTTCTCTCCGACTTCACGAAGCATCGTCAAATTGACCAGTTGGCCGTTAATACGAGATGTGCTTTTACCTTGCGTGTTCAATTCACGACGGATCACCAGATGCTCCTCTGGCTCACAATGGATACCAAGCTTCTCCAGCGTCTCCCATACGGGATGGCTTGGCTCCATTTCAAACAGAGCCTCCATCTCGGCCTTCTCACATCCATACCGGATCAGATCGGCCGAGCTTCGTCCACCTGCAATTAAACCCAGCGCATCAATAATGATTGATTTACCCGCCCCTGTTTCGCCAGACAAAACATGAAATCCCGGGTGAAAAACAACATCAACCTCTTCCACAACAGCCAGATTACGAATCGATAATGTAACTAACATCTGCAAAAACACCTCCGGATGACTCCTCAGAAATTATGTTTTTGAACCATTATATTCTAGGAAATATAACCCATAATCCGCTCAATAACGGTCACGCTGTTACTTTCCGTCCGGCAAATGATGAGTATGGTATCATCTCCACAGATAGTCCCCATCACTTCCGTCCACTCGATATTATCGAGCAAAGCAGCAATGGAGTTCGCTGTGCCAGGCAAACACTTCATCACGACCAGATTGTTTGAGTGATCAATGTGTAAGAAGTTGTCCACCAGGGCACGTTTCAGCTTCTGAATCGGATTATATCGTTGGTCTGTCGGCAGCGAATACTTGTAACGTCCATCATCCATCGGGATTTTGATTAAAAGGAGTTCCTTGATATCCCGGGATACTGTAGCTTGTGTCACCTGAAATCCGGATTTACGCAAAGCTTCAACCAGATCATCCTGGGTTTCTATTTCGTTTTGACTAATAATTTCACGTATCTTAATGTGTCGTTGTCCTTTCATACATGCCTCCAGTTAAAAGTTCAATATATTGCAATAGACGGCAAATTTTAATTTCCGTATACTTTGCCATGCTGCAATTCGTTATTCGTTATATAAGCAACTTCCAGGTTATATCAATACCCTTAGTCCAGATCATCCCCATCGTATACGTCTTCCTGATAATCCATGAGCCTGATGATCTTGATATCCGATTCCTCCATGTCCACATACAGCAAGCCTTCACAGCCGGGATATAACAACAAATAATACAGGAAACGGTCTCGCAGGGATGGGCCAGTAAGTTCAAGTGGTTGTCTGCGACGAGACGTCTTTACCAGATATCTTTCCTCATCACGCTCTGCCACATAATCAATGAACAGCCTGCTGTAATAAACGGATTCATCCGCTTCAAAGGCAAGTGGAACCTTCATTTTACCTCCGATGACTTCATATCCTTCCGCTTCAAGTAGATCCAATGCCGGTGAGTCCTGGATTTCTGAATTCAGTTGCATACCCGACAAACTTACCGGAATCGGACGATTAACCCAATTCCGCAAGCCAAAGAACAGCCATAATATCAAGCAGACAGCAAGTACACCAATAACAATTGTGTCATATTGCCCATCCATCATCGCTCACCTCGAAGACATATTCGAGATTCGACAACCGATTTCCTTTTAGAATGTCACCTTTCCAGCGAAAAGAAACCCATCTTATGATGAGTTTCCTGTAAAAGTATGAGTAGCTTCCATTGCAACTTGATCTGCAAGTGCATCAAGTGAAGCCTGAACGTTCTCTTGTTGTGTTGCCTCCGGTTCTTCCAGACGCCAATGCGCGAGAAATTCGATATTGCCCTCTCCGCCTGTAATCGGCGAGAAAGTTAAACCCTTCAACTTCAACCCAAGCTCATTGGCGAAACGGAGCATCGTCTGCAAAACATCCTTGTGAACCTTAGAATCACGAACGACGCCAGACTTGCCGACTTTCTCACGGCCTGCTTCAAACTGAGGTTTAATCAACGCTACAATGTCTGCCGGCTGCTTCAGAAGTGCCAGCAACGGGGGTAAAATAATTCTCAGCGAAATAAAGGATACATCGATACTGGCAAAATTCGGTACAGGTCCATTTAAATCTTCCGGAGTTACATAACGGAAATTCGTTCTTTCCATTACATTAACCCGTTCATCATTACGGAGTGACCAATCCAGCTGGTTATATCCTACATCGATGGCATATACATGAGATGCACCATGCTGTAGAGCACAATCGGTAAATCCACCAGTCGATGAACCGATATCAAGCATCACAAGTCCATTCATATTGAGATCGAAGTGACGGATCGCTTTTTCAAGCTTTAATCCGCCTCTACCGACATAGGGGTGTACTGAACCCTTTACTTTAAGTTCGGCTTCCCTTGGAATCTTCATGCCCGCTTTTTCAATCCGCTCATTGTTGGCATATACCAGTCCAGCCATGATTGCAGCTTTTGCCTTCTCACGACTTTCGTAATATCCCTGCTCAACCAGCAGAACATCAATTCGTTCTTTCGGGAGTGACATGTCTTTCTCCTATCATGTAGTAATCCTAATTAATCAATCATGTGTTCCAGTTACTCTAATTGCTCCTGTTACGAAGGGAACCGAGTTCTGGACATGCCATATGAAGATTGGGCTGCCATACTGCGCAGCTCCGAGCTCACATTCTCGACCGTGAGTCCCACTTCAGCTCTCTGATCCTCAATGCTTCCATGCTCAATGAATCGATCAGGGATCCCCATCAGTTGCACATGAACATCATGCAGCCCTTGTTCTGCATAGAATTCCAGAACTGCACTGCCCATACTGCCAGCTTGTGATGCTTCTTCAAGCACAATCAACTTCGTGCCTCGGACTGCCAGATCACGCAGCATCTGCTCATCAAGCGGTTTAAGGAAGCGTGCGTTAATTACACCAACCGTAATACCTTCTCTTTTAACCGTCTCCGCAGCTTCTTCAGCAAGCTGTACCATCGATCCCGATGCGATAATCGCATAACCTTCAGATGGACGAAGCTGCTCCCATGTACCGATTGGAATTGGAATGAGTTCATTGTCTAGAGGTACGCCTACCACATTGTTTCGTGGATAACGATAAGCAATTGGACCTTCATTATATTCAAGCGCCGTCTTCATCATATGACGCAGTTCATTCTCATCCTTCGGCATCATCAGAACGATATTTGGAATATGACGCATAAACGCCACATCGTACACACCCTGATGCGTTTCGCCATCCGGCCCGACAAATCCGGCACGGTCAATAGCGAACATAACATTGGCGTTATGCCGACAAATATCATGTACAATCTGATCATATGCACGCTGCATAAACGTCGAATAAACGGCAAATACAGGTTTTAACCCTTCCATAGCCAGTGCTGCACACATGGTTGCCGCATGCTGTTCAGCAATACCCACGTCAATCATGCGATCAGGGAATTCCTTACTGAAAGGAATAAGTCCCGAACCTGTTGGCATGGCTGGTGTTACCGCTACAATTCGTTTATCCTGCTTAGCAAGATCAATCAACGTTTTACCAAACACTTCAGTATACATCGGTTTGCCTACAGCTTTTAGCACTTGACCTGATTCAATCTTGTACGGAGAAATGCCGTGCCATTTGTGTGAATCAGCCTCAGCTGGTTGATAACCTTTACCTTTGGTGGTGAGTACATGCACCATTACAGGGCCATCCACATTATCCGCCTGTTTGAACGTTTCAATCAATTTAGGAATGTCGTGTCCATCAATAGGTCCCAAATAGGTGAAGCCCAGCTCTTCGAACAGAACTCCTGGAACCATCATGTATTTGACACTATCTTTAATCCAGCTCGCCGATTTGGCCAAACGATCCCCGATGGCAGGAATTTTTTTGAGCATTCCTTCCACGTCGTCCTTGGCTTTCAAATAATGACGATCCGAACGGATTTTGCTCAAATATTTATGCATAGCCCCAACATTCGGAGCAATGGACATTTCATTATCATTGAGGATGACCATCAGTTTTTTCTGCTCATGACCAATGTGATTGAGAGCTTCAAAGGCCATACCACCTGTAAGCGCTCCATCCCCGATCATCGCAATAACCTGATTGTCTTCCCCTTTAAGATCACGGGCAAGCGCCATTCCCATTGCAGCAGACAACGATGTACTGCTGTGGCCGGCTTCCCATACATCATGTTCACTCTCGTTACGTTTAACAAATCCGCACATACCGTTGTGCTGACGCAGTGTATCAAAGCGATCCATCCGCCCCGTTAGAACCTTGTGCACATAAGCCTGATGCCCTACATCGAAAATCATTTTGTCCACAGGACTGTTATAGCAATAATGCAGGGCTACCGTGAGCTCAACCACTCCTAAGTTTGGTGCAAGATGGCCCCCTGTAACGGACAGCTTCTCAATCAGAAACTGCCGGATCTCTGCCGACAAAAGAACGAGATCATCCTGAGACATCGACTTTAGATCACTGGGTTGTTTAATTTGTGGAAGCAGCACGAGAATCTCCCCGCTTTCCTAGATTGTTTGATTGTTTTGTAAACGATATATATACAGTTTATTAAATCACATTAAAACATTATAACATAAAAGAACAAGAATCATAATTTACGGCACTATACTCCAGGTAACGAGCATTTTCGCCAGCAACGCACGTATGATCTTCCTCCATATGTATTCCTCAATTCATTTGGGACACTCTACTCATGAACCCAGAAAAAGCACATTAAAAGGATTACACTATTCTGAGTGATTTGAAACAGTGAAGTTATCCAGAACCTAATGATCACGACTCATCAGATAATCAGCAATCTCCATCAGTCTGGAAGGGTCAGGTAACTCCGCTCTATCAAGCGCATCTTTTGCAGATTGCGTAAGGGATTTCACCTCATGAAGAGATGCATCCATACCAATAAAATAAGGATAGGTAACCTTTTGCTGATTTACATCACTTTGCGTCTTCTTGCCCATTTTCTGCTCGTCACCCGTCAGGTCCAGAATATCATCCTGAATCTGAAAAGCCAGCCCCAGGTCTCTGCCAAATACTCGCAGCGCTTCCAATTGGCCTTCTGTTGCACCACCAATGCGAGCTCCAGCAATGAGGGAAAACACAATTAAATCTCCGGTCTTATGCAGATGAATGTACTGCAGTTGGGCAAGATCAGTCATCCCCTGCTCGCCTTCCATATCAGCCACTTGTCCGCCAACCATGCCTCTGGCTCCAGCCAGTTCGGACAATTCCTCCACAATGGACAACAATGCATCTGCTGACACACCGCTGCGACGACCTGCCTGAACGATACTATAAAAAGCATGCGTTAACAGTGCATCACCAGCCAATATAGCTGTCGCTTCACCAAATACTTTGTGATTCGTTAATTTTCCCCTGCGATAGTCGTCATTATCCATGGCAGGCAGGTCATCGTGGATCAACGAATAGGTATGAACCATCTCCACGGCGCAGGCTACCGGCAGTGCAGCTGAACGCTGTGCACCGAAGGCTTCCGCCGCAGCAACGACCAGAAGTGGACGAAGGCGTTTGCCCCCGGCCATAAGTGAATACTGCATCGCGTCAACCAGTGACTGAGGCACATCCCAGTGAACAGGAAGAGTCTGCTTCAACTCTCCCGTCACTTCAGCTGTGACTTCCTCAAGATACATTTCAAACGAAGGACGATTACTCATTGACTTCACCGCTTTCGTCGACGGCATTGCCGAACGGTTTCTTGCGAAGTTCCCCATCCTCTTCTACGATCATTTCGATCTTACGTTCCACTTGTTCCAGCTTCAAACCGCAAAGTTGTGAAAGCTTCATTCCACGCTGAAACAAATCAATGGCCTGTTCCAGTGGAACATCACCATGCTCTAGCTGACCTACGATGTCTTCCAATGCCGCCATTGCCTCTTCAAAATTCAATTCCGGTTCATTCGCCATGGGTATTGTCGTCCTCCTTCATTCCCCAAACCTGACAGTCCAGCTGCCCGTCTGTTAATTTAATCTTTATCGAATCTCCAGGCTGTACATCCTTTATCGATTTGATCAATCGTTGCTCCTGTTCGTCATATACAAGGCTGTAACCTCGTGACATGACTTTGAGCGGGCTAAGCGCATCCAGATGCCGCACAGATGATTTCCACTGCTGCTGCTTCGCTCTCGTAATGGATCGGATGGCAACCTCCAGCTGACGCCGGGCTGATGCATTCTCGCGCCTTGCTGCATTTACCTGTTCACGAGGATTGAAACGCTGCAATGCCGCACGCAAACGCTCCTGCTTCTCAGCTGTCCATTTCATGCGCGTATTTACGGTTCTCAGAAGTCGTTGTTGCAGCATGTCCAGTCGCTCCGTATGCTGCATTAAGGTACGTCTTGGGTGCACAAGTACAGGTGAACGTTGCAACCTGGCCAGTCGCTCGCGATTATGAACAGCACGCTGACGTAAGC
Organism: Paenibacillus vandeheii; assembly: GCF_030433635.1. Classification (NCBI taxonomy): domain Bacteria; kingdom Bacillati; phylum Bacillota; class Bacilli; order Caryophanales; family Paenibacillaceae; genus Paenibacillus; species Paenibacillus vandeheii. The sequence goes on along the minus strand of NZ_JAROCD010000005.1, from coordinate 82,293 downwards.
TGTGCTGCAGCTGACGCTGACGCTGAGCAATCTGATCAAGCAGTTCAGCTCGATTGGGCACTGCCAGTTCGGCAGCAGCCGTAGGCGTTGCTGCACGCAGATCCGCAGCAAAATCAGCAATCGTAAAATCTGTTTCATGCCCGACTGCTGAGATCACTGGAATGTCCGAGCCCACAATCGCTCTTGCCACGATCTCCTCGTTGAAAGCCCACAACTCCTCCAATGATCCACCGCCTCGTCCAACAATCAGCACATCGGCTTCGCCCATTCGGTTCAGATTGTTGATGGCCTTCACAATGGAAGGAGCCGCGCCTTTACCCTGAACGAGAACAGGATATAGAATCACTTGGGCAGAGGGATATCTGCGTTGCAAGGTAATCATGATATCCCTTACCGCTGCACCTGTAGGTGAAGTGACCACACCAATCGTCTGTGGGAAACGGGGAATCGGCCTTTTCCGTGATGCAGAGAACAGCCCCTCGTCCTCCAGCTTTTTTTTCAGCTGCTCATAAGCCAAATACAGACTTCCGATACCGTCCGGCTGCATGTGTGTGGCGTAGAATTGATATTGTCCATCCCGTTCATACACCGAGACATTGCCACGAGCAATAACCCTTGCACCCTCCTTCGGTACAAAGGGCAATCGTTGATTATGGGACGCAAACATAATGGATTTAATTCGGCTGTCCTTGTCCTTCAATGTGAAATACATATGACCACTGGAGTGATGTGTAAAGTTGGAGATCTCTCCGCGCAGCCATACATCCGACAGTACCTGATCCGATTCCAGCTTCATCCGGATGTATCGGTTCAGGTCTTTAATGGAGTAGATTTTTTGATCTGCCACAGATTCGACCTAGGCCAATCCGTGAGCGCGTTTGGCAGCGATCAGTGTATTTTGCATCAACATGGTAATCGTCATTGGACCAACGCCTCCAGGAACGGGTGTAATTGGACCAGATACCGTCTTCACGCTTTCGAAATCCACATCCCCTGCCAGTTTGCCGTTATCCAAGCGGTTCATCCCAACATCAATTACGACGGCACCCGGTTTAACGAAATCGGCATCCACAAAGTTTGCACGTCCAATGGCAACCACAAGAATATCTGCTTGGCGCGTGATCTCTTTCATGTTCGCTGTGCGGGAATGACACATGGTTACCGTTGCGTTCTCACGTTGAAGCAGCAAGGATACCGGTTTGCCGACAATGTTGCTGCGTCCGATAACTACAGCATGTTTGCCCGACATTTCGAGACCCGTACGCTTGATCAGCTCGATTACGCCCGCAGGGGTACATGGCAACAGGCTATCATCCCCAATGACGAGATTACCCACATTAACCGGGTGGAAGCCGTCCACATCTTTGTCCACGGCGATCGCATCGATAACCGCTTTCTCTTCGATATGCTTCGGTAGTGGGAGCTGAACCAAAATGCCGTTAATGGATTCCTGCTTGTTCAGCTTGTCCACCAGAGCGAGCAGTTCCTCTTGGGACGTGCTTGCATCCAGACGATGAACTTCGGAATAGAAACCGAGGTCGTGACATGCTTTTTCTTTATTACGCACATATACTTGGGATGCCGGATCTTCCCCGACGAGCACAACAGCCAGACCAGGTACTACTCCCTGTTCGCTAAGCTGTTTTACTTCAGTTGTCATGCTTGCGCGGATTTCTTGGGATACTTCTTTACCGTTAATAATAGATGCTGTCACTGTACTCTCTCTCCCTTATGTGAACATATGATTTAGAATCGGTACTGAAAACCGGTCTTTTTGAAAACAAACTATAGTTAATTGTAACTTAAGACATTTTTGCTTTGATGGTGTCGACTTCCTGAATCATGCGCCCAAGTACACCATTAACGAATTTACCGGATTCATCTGTACCAAAATATTTGGACAATTCAATCGCTTCATTGACGGATACCTTTGCCGGAATATCATCACGGAACACCATTTCATACGTCGAAAGCCGTAAAATCTGGCGATCTACCCGCGACAGACGACTTATCTGCCAGCCTTTCAAATAATCGACGAGTAAGCCGTCAATCGCTTCTTTATTGTTCCATGCGCCCTGTACCATTTCGGTCACGTAGGTACGCATCACATCTGCATCACGAATAACCACTTCGGTTTCATTGTCTTCAGCGGCTTCATTGATCAACATATTCACGGCTTCAGCTGCGCCCACTTCATTCATTTCCATCTGATACAGACTTTGTACTGCAATTTCCCTTGCCAAACGTCTTTTCATTTCCTGCCTCCTGCAGCGCTCCCTCTGGAGCGTCATCATGCTTATTTTAAAATATAAAATCTTTGATGGAATCAGAGATCTTATTATATTGTTATCCCTTTTCACAAAAAAACCTGCAATCGTTTCCTCCAAAAAACGGGCAACCTAAACTACAGCTCTATTTTCGGAAGAAACATATTGCAGGGTTCAGGTGGCTCACTTAAAGGGACGCCAGCGATCGCCGAGCCATTGCCCCCATTCCCTCCAGGGAATGAACGAGCCCAGCTTCGAGTCGCTTCGTCTGCCTAACGTATAACCGATGAACACCAAGAGTGCAAAGAACAACATATCCCAAAAACCGATCCATACATAAAGAAATCCAAAAAAGATGCCGCCGATAATTCCAGTAATTCGGCCTCTGTGACTATCCCAAATCTCTCTCCACAGCATCAGTGAAACTCACCTCATTCCACTCGACTCTTGTAGTTAGGCGACTGGGTAACGTTAGCGATATACACGGTGACAAAAGAAACCGGGATACCCGTAATCTCCTGTACATGATCATGTATTGCCTTCTGCAGATCGGATGTCAGCGTCGGGATTGGCGTCTCACCATCCACTACCGCGCGAATCATAATCTCCAGTCCGGATTCAACCACACGAATACGAGCTTTGACATCACGCACTCCCCGGAAACGGGAAGTTGCTTTGAGACAGAGATTTTCAATCGTTTCCATCGAAATCTGTACATCACCATACTCGGTACGCTGATCTACAGACGGCAATGAAGCACGATCACGTCGAACCGAGATGTAGAAAAATCGCAAACTCAGGATAAACAAAATCGCTGCTGCAACAACCGCCGCAACAATGACGTTTTGTTCCTGCTGGTAATTCAATTCGTAAGGCAGCACACCACTGATAAGAAGTATGACTGCTGCCGATATTGCTCCAACGCTTATGCTGTATATAAACAACAGAAGCCGATCCAGTATTTTAGCCACGAACTGCACAGCCTCCCTTGCTCACTAACATGGCTTAACCTGCCCATTGGCAAAAAGTGATCCTCCGGTGCAAGCTTCCGCTTTCTATGAAGACCTGTCCAAGACGGGATAACCCCCGGCAGTGATGCCGGGGGAATCTGTCTTCTTTTATTTTACGCGCTGACTGTTCAGGTCGATTTCTTCTACTTTCTCGGTGCTCTTGAACTGAACGTCATGAATGTGCACGTTCACTTCATTCACATTCAATCCTGTCATGTTCTCAATGGAGCGCTTCACGTTCTGTTGAATTTCGGTAGCCACCTGTGGCAGACGGTAACCATATTCAATAATAACGGAAACATCCACTGCAGCTTCACGCTGACCTACTTCAACCTTAACGCCTTTGGAAAGGTTTTTGCGACCAAGCAATTCAGCAAATCCACCAGCGAATCCACCGCTCATGCCTGCAACACCTTTGACTTCAACTGTAGCCAGCCCAGCGATCACTTCAATAACTTCAGGTGCGATCTGGATTTCACCGATATCCGTTCGTTCAAATTCTGTCGGCAGTGTACTCATAACTGTTCAACACACCTTTCGCGAAATAAGTTTGCGGCCATCCGTCAGGGCGCTGGTATTCAGGCCAATCTGACCTTCAGAACCCTTCCGGTCCGGCTTTACCGGAACTCCTGCAACCTTTATCCGCTTATTACATACGGCTTATCCTCTGCAGGAGACATGCGCTCTTATTATTACATACTATATCATTTGGGCTACATTATGACAAACAAGCCCAATATACCTTTTAAATCTCATTTTCCTCAAGAAATTTGATATCAAAGTCACCACGAACGAACGTTGGATGCTCCAGCAATTTCTGATGAAAAGGAATCGTTGTGGAAATGCCTTCAATCGCAAATTCAGCCAATGCACGCTTCATCTTCGCGATGGCCTCTTCCCGGTTTGCTCCCCACACGATCAATTTGGCAATCATGGAGTCATAATAAGGAGAGATGGTATAACCCGGATAAGCTGCACTATCTACACGTACACCCGGACCTCCTGGTGCAAGGTAGAAACCAATTTTACCTGGTGAAGGCATAAAGTTACGGTCTGGATCTTCTGCGTTGATACGGCATTCAATGGACCAACCGTTGATCACAACATCTTCCTGACGGAAAGAAAGTGGATTGCCTTCAGCTACCGAGATCATTTCGCGGATCAGATCCACTCCTGTAACCATCTCTGTTACGGGGTGTTCCACCTGAATACGTGTATTCATTTCCATGAAATAGAATTCACCGTTAGGGCTGAGCAAGAACTCAAGCGTACCTGCTCCAGAGTAATCCACGGCAAGTGCTGCCCGGACTGCGGCTTCACCCATCGATGTGCGCACGTCTTCAGAGATAATTGGACAAGGTGCTTCTTCCACCAGCTTTTGACGTCGACGCTGAACGGAACAATCACGCTCGCCCAGATGCACTGCATTTCCATGTTTGTCTGCAATGATCTGAATCTCTACATGTTTCATGCCTGTCAGGAATTTCTCCAGGTACACTCCGGCATTGCCAAAAGCTTTCTGTGCTTCCTGCTGGGCCGCTGTAATTTGCTTGATCAGCGTTTCCTCATCTTCAGCGATACGAATCCCTTTACCTCCGCCACCAGCGGTAGCTTTGATAATGACAGGATATCCAATATCTCTAGCAATCATAATGGCTTCATTCATATTTTCAACCAAACCGTCAGATCCCGGAATTACAGGTACACCTGCATCCTTCATCGTTTGTTTGGCTACAGCCTTATCTCCCATTTTGGTAATAGCTTCCGGAGAAGGGCCGATGAACGTAATATTGCAGGAACCACAGATTTCTGCAAAATCAGCGTTCTCTGCCAGGAATCCGTACCCGGGATGGATCGCATCACAATCCGTCAGTGTAGCTACACTCATCAGGTTGGTGAAGTTTAGATAACTGTCTTTCGAAAGTGTAGGCCCGATACAATACGCTTCATCTGCAAGACGAACATGCAGGGAGTCTTTATCCGCTTCCGAATAGACTGCTACCGTCGAAATGCCGATTTCACGACAGGCACGAATAATACGTACCGCAATTTCGCCACGGTTCGCAATCAGTATTTTTTGAAATTTCATTTCGTTTTGTCCTCCTTCGAAGCTCATGCAGTTGCGTTATGCGGCTATAACCGTTATTCCGGTTTTACCAGGAACAGGGGTTGTCCATACTCAACCAGCTGTCCGTTCTCAACCAGCACTTCAACGATTTCTCCCTTGATGTCAGCATCAAGCTCGTTCATCAGCTTCATCGCCTCAATGATACATACCGTTGTTTTCTCAACAACTTTATCACCAGCGCTTACAAAAGGACCTGCTTCCGGCGAGGAAGCTCTGTAAAAAGTACCTACCATCGGAGATACAATTTTATGTAAATGACTTGTAGTATCGACTTGCGGAGCAGCCTCAGCTACCACTGCAGCCGGTTGCACCTGTGGTGCAGCAATCATTTGCGGTTGAATAGCAGCTGCCTGCACATACTCGGTTTTACCCGGTTTGCGAATCGACAACCGTGATCCTTCGTTTTCAATTTCCAACTCTTGAACGGAACTTTCATCTACCAGTTTGATCAGTTCTTTGATCTCACTCAATTTAAACATTTCCATTATTCACTCCTTCGGCATCATGCCAGTCTCACTAGGACGGTCATATGGCTTTATGTATTATATCATAATCGATAAAAATGGAAAGAGCCCGAGATCTGATCCAGCTCTCGGGGCTACTTTTCCATGATTTGGATTACTGTTCTGTCACGTATTGCACGCTGATTTTATTTTGGGATACAGCCAATTCTTTCATCACCAGATCCACAATGGAAACCGCCTGTTTTACATCCAGTTTGTCACTAAGAACAACAACTTTATACTTGTCGGCATCCTCTTGAACGATGGCATTGGCAAACTGTTGCGAAAGTGTTTCCTCAATTCCATTGATTTTGGCTTCTTTTTCTTCAAGCGTACGAAGCTGCTCTGTTGCCTTGGCATTTTCCTCTGGCGTTTTGCTCAGATCACCCGCAACGGTCATGAGTTCCTCATATTTGCGGTTGTTGCTTTCCTCACGCTGCCACTGGTAGTTTTGGAACTGGCTGCTCGCGGACGCCGCCGTATTCTGCTCCTCCATCTCCTTAAGGACGTCCTCATCGGTTTTCGTTGAACTACCGTCTGTTCCGGCATTTGTCTCAGGAGTGGTTGCTGTGCCTTTGTCTGTCCCTTTTTCGCTGCCTTTACCCGCCTCACCTTGCTTCTCTCCCGATTCCGCAGCCGGTGATTTCTCCGTGTCTCCAGCTTCTTTACCGTCTACAACTGCAGGATTATCAACAGATTCAGTTGCAGCTTGGTCTCCCTCTGTCCCTGTAACTTCACCGCCATTGACCACTTCATTCACAACCAAACCTTCTGTCGGATCAAGGATTCCAGCTGTTTCCTTTGTTTCTCCCTGTTTCATCCCATCCACCTGCGTGCTCTCAGCTACAGGCGTATTAACCGGACCGGAATCTTCAGTGAACAGGTAATAGGCGGACAAAATGACCATCAGACTCAGCATGGATACGAGCCATACCGTTTGACGTTTGTTATTCATTAGAACTTCCTCCTCGAATTGGCTTCATTCTTGTGACGATCAAATCTTGTGATACAGGGTCCCGGACTAATTCTGCTTGCGCGGAACAACCGAAATTCGGTAGGCCGCAACATTCAGTCCTTTTTCCACAGCATCTGTAATCAGGTCCTTCACAACCTTGTTCTCTGCACCTCTGGCAACGACAAGCACGCCCCGGATTTGCGGTTTGAGCTTTTTCGTGACAATCGGCGTCTGATCCCCTGATATTTCATACGTAATAATTTCACCATCCCGGGTATACTGCGTCATATGTCGTTTGCCCCCGTTGGCATCCGTTTCTTCGGTGAGCTGCTGCGAATCCTTCACATTACGCTGTACAACAAGCTCCTCAGTAGAATCCACGGTAACCATCACATCAACGGTCCCCACACCTACGATATTTTCCAGCACACCCTTGATCTTGTCCTCGAATGCAATCTCTATCGCCTGAAATGGGTTCTGATCCGTCAGGTCCGTCTGTATAGATGCCATGGATGTAGCCGGATCAGGAGGCTCGCGACCGATATTCTCAGAATCAATCTTTTTGACATTGACGAAGGAGTTGAACAACATGATTCCCACTCCGATCAAACCAAGGATAATAAGCCAGCGAAAGGTTTGACTGCGTCGTTGTCCACCTTCTCCGCCACCAAACCAGCTTTCCATCTTTTTGAGCCATTGCCTCATCGGATACCCTCCTTCTCACAGCGCCGAAGCGCTTTTATTTTCTTTCACCTGTACTTTGTTTGCATCAATATCCCACTTCTCCGTCAATAGCGTAATAATTTGTACTGCACGTTCTGACCGGGAGGTTGTCTGTCCTTGCTGAGGATTTGTCTCTGCCTGTTCACCCGAAACAGGTGTCGAGTCAGCTTCCTGTCCATTTTGCGAATCGCCAGAATTCCCGTTACTCTCGCGGCCACTTTCAGGATTGCTGCCGCTGTTCACCTCGATCTGTACATCTGGGACCTCAATCTGACCGATCTGGATTGGCTCTTGTACTGGAGTCGATTCAGTGGGTTCAGATTCCGAATCAGAGCCGAGTGACGGTGATGTACTTGCCACTGCATCCTGTTGACCTGTGTTGGAATTACCTTTGCCCGTTGTAGTCTCACCTGCCATCTCCACCAAAACATACTGGATCACGGGAAGTTCCACCGAGGATGCCAAATCTGTCTCCGCTTTGGTTGTATCCATGGCGAGCTTTACCTCGACGGACTGAACTCGCTCCCCGGTTGTTTCTTCAATCTGCCCTTTCATTACGTTAGCCAGTTCTTTGGCAGTCCATTGCAGCGACTGTTCCTGTTCATTGGATTGCAGCCGCTTGCCTTGAGCCAAAATCTGTTCAAGTGTTGCACTTCCATCGGACGGCGAGTCCATGGCGGTCATCGCTCGCTTAAGCTCACCAACCGGATCACTCTTCAAGAGCTTCGTTATGGGAGATAACAGGGTCAGCAGGATAAGAAGGCTCAGCACAAGCTTGACATAGCGTTCCATGGATCGATTAGGCAACAGCATATCCACGAAAGTCGCCAGCAGAACGATCATAATCAATTCCCGGAGCCAGCTGCTCAGCCACCCCATCCTTCCAACCCCCTTTCTCTTGAGCAGCCCCTCATCTCATCATGACAGTTAGATTGCCTGCGGTTAGCAGGATCGTAATTGCCAGAAAAAACATCAGTCCAACGGCCGCCAGTGCTGCAAATACATAGATCATACTTTTGCCAATTGCCTGCAGACACCCTACAATCGGCGTATCGCCTAGCGGTTGCATGATCGCGCCAGTGATGTTGTAGATCAGTGCTAGCGTCAAAATTTTAAGCGCGGGAAACGCGCATAAAAACAAGATGATGATGACACCCGTCAATCCGATTGCATTTTTTACCAGCAGTGACGCTGTGATCACCGTATCGGTTGCATCCGCAAACGTTCTACCGACAATGGGGACAAAGTTGCCTGCGATGTACTTCGCCGCTTTCAGGCTGACACCATCTGCCACGGAGCCTGATGCACCCTGCACCGAAATGACACCCAGGAACATCGTAAGCAGGATACCGAGCAGAGCCACACTAATGTTTCGTAACAGATCTGCCAGCTGTGTCAGCTTGTATTTGTCGGACAAGGAACTGACGAGATGTAATACTGCCGAGAAGAAGAGCAGCGGGAACACTAGCATGTGTATCAACGTACCCACCAGATGGATCATGAAAATAATGAGCGGATGGGTCACAGAAACGGTAATGACATTTCCCATTGAAGCCAGCAGCGTAAACAGCAGGGGCACCATGGCCATCATAAAGTTGATCATGCTGGCTATAGCATCCTTGGCGTATCCAATGGCTACACTGAAGCTGTTGATGGCGATGATGATAATGACCATGTAACAGATGGAGTAAGCGATTTTGCTAATATTGTTTTTCTCAAAAGCAGTTTGCAACGTCTCCAGAATCATGCTTAGCACACTTAGCATCACAATCGTGACCAGAAGTTTGCCGTTATATAAAATCTCATGCAGCATGAAGGTTCCTATCGCTATAAACACCGACTTCAGGCTGAACCCTTCATTGCCGGGCATTAACATATCCATAAAGGAAGGTGTTTTTCCTTCCGGGAAAAAACCGCCGTATTGCTGCATGAGTTGATCCCAATATTTTTCCACCTGATCCTTAGGCAGCTGGTCAGCCTGCTGCTGCATCCACTCTCCTGAGGGAGCACCAGCGGCAACCTGTCCTATGATCGCAAACAGAAAACACAGCGTCAGCACGAAGGTAAGGCGCCACTGCGGCTTGTAATGCATCATTTTCATATGAAGTCCGCACGCCTCCCTCTACACCGGCATCAGCTTCATGACGGTTTCGATAATAATGCTGATGATCGGTATGGCGAGTACAAGGATCAGCACCTTGCCAGCAAGTTCAATTTTGGAAGCAATGCTCTCCTGGCCTGCATCCCTGACAATCTGTGCCCCAAATTCAGCAATGTACGCTATACCTATAATTTTCAGTACCGTTTTCAGATAAATGCTCTCCATGCCTGAATTCTCGGCAAGCCGTTTCAACACTTCGATTACTGCGCCAATCTTGCCAATCAGCAGCATGAAGATCACAATGCCAGTAGCGGCAGCAATCAGAAAAGCGAACATGGGCTTCTGTTCTTTGATAACTAAAATGAGCACCGTTGCGATGAGCGCCAGACCTACAACTTGGATAATTTCCACAGGTCACCACCATCCCGGCTTCATGACCGTTCTCATTGAAAAAGAAATATCGATTTGATCTCTTGCAGCAGGCTGTCCAGCATACGGACCACCATGAACAATACAACGACAAATCCGATCACGGTCACCCAGTGAGCCATATCTTCCTTTCCCATTTGTTTCAGCACCGTATGAATCATCGCAATGATGATTCCGATGCCCGCAATTTGAAAGATTGCGTTCACTTCTAAATTCATGACCTTGGCACCTCACTATCCCGGCTATTTCAGAAGATCAGAATGACGATTAACGCTCCGACAAGCATCCCGAGACTGCGGCACATTCGTTCATATTTCATTTGATCGGCTTGGGCACGGGATTCCTCATGCATGAGTTGCTGAATGGCTAACGAGATGTGCTTGGTCTGATCCTGACGATCACTGGTGCCAAGGCTGAAGCTTAATTGCAGCATGACCTCCCGCTCGTCTGCCTTCATGGCTGATCTTCCCCACGTCTCTTCTATCCCAGACTGCAGACTCTCAAGAGCAGTGTGACCATGGGGAGGTTCCATCTGCCTGGCTGCGTGGAGGAACAGCGTTCGAACAGGTTCTTTCGTTTGGGCTCCCATTTTCCCCATTGCATCAGGCAACGGGGTCAGCCCGTAGTTAATCTCGGTCATCAGCCGCTGGAGAGCGGCGATTAATTCTCGCAGTTGTCTGGGCCTCAAGGCATACTGCCTTGCCTTGTAGAATCCGGCGAGCGTACTGGCCAGCAGAATGATGACGGCACCGAGCATGTTAAGCAAATGCCTCACCTCCCACTTCTGTCTGCTGGAGGCCACGCATTTTGCCATCGGCCAATCGAAAGGTCATGCCCCGGCTCGTCCGCTGCAGCTGTACATAGCGCTGAAACATCTGCTCGACGATCAGGGTTCTCAGCGCAGGTCTGGAAGAAAGCTCGGCCAAGTCACGACCATGTGCAGTAGCAATGACAGATACGCCAGCATGGAGTGCCTCCATCACTGCCTCCGCATCTTCAGGACGGCCTATCTCGTCCACAATCAGGACATCGGGAGACATGGAGCGAAGCATCATCATCATGCCTTCTGCCTTTGGACAACCGTCCATGACATCGGTGCGGGGTCCCACGTCAAATCCCGGTACGCCCTTGTAACTACCAGCGATTTCAGATCGCTCATCAACGATGCCAACCTTTAAACGCGGACGTATACCCTGAACTAGCTCATTGACACCCGTAAGTTTGGTTCCACTGCTAATCTGTCTTGCCAAATCCCGTAGTAATGTGGTCTTGCCTTGCTGTGGGGGAGAAAGAATTAAGGTGTGCATGACCTGTCCACTCTTCATGTCCAGCAAATAAGGCAGAATGCGATCAGCGACTCCGTGAATCTCTCGGGCAACCCTGACATTGAATCCATTGATATCACGCAAGTATTCCACGCGACCGCCACTTAGCACTGTCCGGCCAGCCAGACCGATTCGATGCCCGCCAGGAATGGTGATGAATCCTTTACGCAGCTCCTCTTCCAATGTATAAAGCGAATGATTGCTGATCAGATCCAGCAGCCTGTGTGTTACCTCTTTTAAGGGAATATAGGCTTCATCAGGCTTCGAAGTCGGACTGCCCTGGGGTGTGAGGAAGTGGTAGGTATCTCCTGCATTGATTTCCAGTGGTCTTCCTTCACGGATACGTACTTCCTCCACTTTATCTAATAAAGCGGGCGGCATTCTTCCCAGAATGGTTCGAATCGGTTCCGGAAAGATATCCTTCCAGTTCACCATCATGAATAGGCCCCTCCAACCTTGATTTCGGTTTTGTAGCGTTTCTGGTGCTTGTTCATATCTCAAGTTTATGTGTGTACATTGATTTTATGACGCTGAAATCTATCATTTTCTTCAAAATAGCGATGAGAGTTAAAAATCATAGATCAGCCTGCTGTTCTAAATCTAGGCACCCGTCTAGATCCAATTGCATATAGTGCTTGCAGACAGGTGATATTCATTCCGGGATAAAAAAGGACAGAACCACCTACCCCAAGTACAGAAAGGAGTTGTGGGGAGTGAGAGTTGATGTGGTAGGCAATGTGAATGAAGTTCGCAGAATGGATATTGCAGGACGATGTGTGGTTGTAATTGATGTGTTGCGAACGACCAGTACGATTGTTACAGCACTGGCATATGATGCGGCGGATGTGATTGCTGTAGAGACGGTTCCTCAAGCGAAACAATTGAACGTGAAGGATGCCATTCGTGGCGGGGAACGTTTTGATAAAAAAATTTCGGGATTCGAGGCGGGCAATTCCCCCTATGAATATATGACGCCGAGTATTGTGGGCAAAACCATTATTCTGACTACTACAGATGGTACACGCGCCCTCATCAAAGCATCTAAAGCCAAACATGTGCTTGCAGGCTCATTTCTCAATGTGAAGGCTGTAGCGGCTGTTCTGTGCGAGCTGCGCAGGGATATCCTATTGTTATGTGCCGGGGATCAGGATGAGTTTGCAATGGAAGATGGCCTGTGTGCAGGCAGCATTATTGAAGAATTGTACCGGCAATCCCCATTTCCCATCATGCTCAACGATCTGGGACTGGTGCTTCATCAGGCTGCAACCCATGCCGAAGACAAATTGCCCGATCTGGTTCGAGTATCCGCTGGTGGCCGAAGGCTGGAGAGGCTAGGCAGAATGCATGACGTAACGTATTGCACCCAATTGAACTTGCTGGACTGCGTTCCAGAGATGGGTGAAGAGAACCGGATGCAACCCTTCCGAGGAACACGTAAGGAAAGAATGTTTAAATTGTTGTGAACAACCTAAAAAGGTGTACTGCTTCCCGGATGGGAATACACAGTACACCTTTGTTGTATCTTTACAGCTATATCTGTTTTTATCTACGAACTTGCGGTCCGCCAATCACGGCTTGTTCTGCCGTATCCAGATCATACGCTGTGTGTAGGGCCTTAATTACGTCATGAAGCTTCTCTCCGTCAATAACACAGGATACCTTGATCTCGGAAGTGCTGACCATCTTGATGCTCACGCCTTCACCCGAGATGACTTTGAACATCTTCGCAGCAACACCCGGGTGGCTAACCATTCCTGCACCAACGATCGAGACCTTAACAAGGTTTTCTTCGGAAGTGACTTCACGGTAAGGCAGGCGGCTGTGAAGAGCCTCAATGACACGCAACGCGTTCTCACGGTCAGACAATGCAACAGAGAACGAGAAGTCTGCCTTGCCGTCCATCACACCGCTCTGAACGATAATGTCGACATCCAGCTGTTCGGATGCAAGGGCACCAAATACCTCAGCAAGAACTCCCGGTACGTCTGGTACACCTAGAATACTGATGCGAGCCACATTTTTGTCATAGGCAATTCCACTAACTACCACGCCTTGTTCCATTGTTGCTTCCTCCTTCACAACCGTTCCTTCATTATGGTTAAAGCTGGATCTTACAATCAAAGGCACACCGGAATGCTTTGCGTATTCAACTGCACGCGGATGCAATACCGCTGCTCCCAGGTTGGCCAGTTCCAGCATCTCGTCGTACGAAATTTCCTTGAGCTTGCGTGCAACCTTCACGATTCGCGGATCGGTGGAATAAATACCGTCTACATCCGTGTAAATCTCGCAAGCGTCCGCCTTGATGGCTGCTGCCAAGGCTACTGCCGTTGTATCAGAACCGCCGCGGCCAAGCGTCGTAATCTCGCCGTCTTCCGTCATTCCCTGGAAGCCTGCAACAATAACGATGTTGCCTTCTGCCAGAGCCTGATTCACCCGTTCCGGATGAATATCGTTAATCCGTGCTTTGCCGTGTACCGGCTCCGTCCGGAATCCCGCTTGCCAGCCTGTAAATGAAATGGCTTTGCGTCCCAGCGCCTGAATTGCCATGGATAACAATGAAATCGAGATCTGTTCTCCCGTAGTCAAAAGCATATCCATCTCACGTGCAGGCAGTTCACTGTTCAGCTGTTTCGCCTGATCAATCAGATCATCCGTAGTATCCCCCATGGCCGAAACCACGACTACACACTGATGTCCTTCATCCGCTTTTTCTACAACACGTCCGGCTACACGCTTCATGCGTTCTGTATCTCCGACCGAGCTGCCCCCAAATTTCATGACGTACAATGACAACGCAAATCCACTCCCTACCTTGTGCAGTATGCATAATTGATGTCCATCGTCATTATTCTCTCCGAAAAATGACTTTAACCCAGTATATTACGAAAGCGTCTGATAGGCTAATCTTTTTTCGAAAAAACCCTCTGCCAAAGGAATGGCAGAGGGTTGAAATCATGCTTTATTTAACTTACACCAAGTGAACGTTACGCGCGAGAAGAGTATTTACCTTCACGGGTATCGATCAGCAGAACATCGCCTTCGTTGATGAACAATGGCACTTGTACATTTAAGCCTGTTTCAACTTTTGCGTTTTTAGTAGCGCCTTGTGCAGTGTTACCTTTTACACTTGGCTCTGTTTCGATAACTTTCAACTCTACGCTTGTAGGCAGGTCGATTCCGAGGATTTCACCTTGGTAGCTAACGATTTTTACGTTCATGTTTTCTTTGAGGAAGTTCAATTCCCACTCCAGTTGGTCGCTTGTCAGTGTGAACTGATCATATGTTTCGTTGTCCATGAACGTGTGCTCTGTACCGCTAGCGTACAGGTAGGATACGCCACGGTTTTCAATGATCGCACGGCCAATGGTTTCACCCGCACGGAATGTTTTCTCAACGGTGTTACCGTTGCGCAGGTTTTTCAGTTTGGAACGGACGAAAGCCGCACCTTTACCTGGTTTAACATGTTGGAAATCAAGTACGGTATAGATGTCGTTGTCCACTTGGACAGTCAAGCCTGTTTTAAAATCGTTTACTGAAATCACAAAAAATCCCTCCTGATATGGTTGAAAAGTAGGTGATATGAGACGAGGGGTTAATTTAAGTTTGAAAAAGTCAAACCGTCATATTCCACAGACCACTACGATGGCAGAACAACCTTCCGATCGCTGTTATCCCCAGATTTCTTTTTGATCCCTATCTAATAGGGAGAAATCCGGTGATAAAGGCGAACGTTTCACTTCTTCAGGTTTTTTCTGCCCTCTCCGTTATTGTGTAATTTCAAGTTTACTTATTCAAAAGCATAAATTAAAAATCGTCTTATATCACCAGTGGCTGTAAATTAGCCGATTACAGTGAACTTCTTGTCCGAATTCGTCAAAATGTGAATACCCGTCTCGGTAATCACCACGTCATCCTCAATACGCACGCCGCCAAGACCGTCAATGTAGATCCCCGGTTCAACGGTTACGACCATGCCCGGTTTCAATACATCGTCGCTAAGCTTGGACAAACGGGGAGCCTCATGGACTTCCATACCCAGACCGTGGCCCGTGCTGTGTCCGAATTGCTCTCCATATCCGTGCCCTGCAATAATATCACGTGCCAATGCATCTGCTTCCCGTCCGGTCATGCCCGGTTTCAGGTTCGCCAGCGTATGTAACTGGGCTTCCAGTACGATATCGTAAATTTTACGCAGTTCAGGTACAGGCGTGCCAGTTGCGATGGTACGTGTCAGATCTGAACAGTATCCATCCAAAAGCGCACCGAAGTCAAATGTAATTAACTCATTTTGTCCGATGACTTTGCCGCTTGCTACACCGTGAGGCATAGCAGAACGTTCACCCGATGCAACGATGGTGTCGAACGAAGAGGAAGTTGCTCCATGTTTGCGCATGAAAAACTCCATCTCCAAATCCACTTCACGTTCAGTCATACCCGGTTTTGCGAATTGCAAAACGTGACTGAATGTTGCATCTGCCAGATCCGCAGCTCTTTGCATTACAGCGATCTCATCTTCGTCCTTGAACATGCGAAGTTGCTCCACGATACCGGATACAGCTTTCAATTCAATAGACTGAAGCGCTTCAGCATAAGCAGTATGCGTGCCATAGGTGACATGATCCTGCTCAAAGCCAACCTGATTGATATTCGCCGATGCTAGCAAATCGCGAACGGATTCCAACGGTTTCGGTCCATGTTCCACAACGGTAAATCCTTTGGCTTGTTGCGGTGCCTGTGTCATATAACGGAAGTCGGTAAGCAAATAGGCTTCCTGTTCCGTAATCAGCACATATCCCGCTGAGCCTGTAAAACCCGTCATATAACGACGGTTAATCGGATTTGTAATCAGCATAGCCGTGAGTTCATGTTCATGCATGGCCTCACGTAACTTATTTACTCGTTTGTTTTCCATCGGTAACCCTTCTTTCTCTCACATTCCCGGGTCCCCGGCTCAGGTTTACTTGTCCAGATGACGTACGAGAGCCAGCAGTCCCAGTTCGTAGCTTACTTCGCCAAATCCGGCAATCTGCCCGATTGTTTCTGCAGCAATTACTGAATGATGTCTGAACGCTTCGCGTGCATGAATGTTGGATAGATGTACTTCTACTGTAGGAACTTTTACGGCATTGATGGCATCACGCACAGCATAGCTGTAATGGGTCAGCGCTCCGGCATTCAGCATGATTCCGTCTGCATCGCCCATCGCTGCATGAATACGATCAATGATGTCCCCTTCGTGATTGGATTGATAAAAAGTGATGGAGACGCCCAGCTCCTCTGCCTGTCTGCGAATTTTGTCCTCAATATCCTTCAGACTAAGCGTTCCATAGATGCCGGGTTCACGTACGCCGAGCATGTTCAGGTTCGGGCCATTGATTACAACAATCCGTTTCATAGCTACTCCACCCTTTCTGCAAATAACCATCTGCTATTTTAACACAGCCATTACCGGATTGAGAAGCTTTTTTGCGGCTATGCTCCCGCTTGCTCTGGCTCACGTTTCCGTTCATCCGTGAACTCCATGGCTACGGTGTACCCGATAAACAGTCCCCACAGCAAGAAGAAACAAAATTCTGTAATGATGGAATCCCAGGTTAAGCGGTTTAAGGGCTTTACCATATCCAGTTTTGGACCTACCAGGACAAAGATAATCAGCCACCATACCATGCCGTAGATCATGCCGGGAATCGGGCCTTTGAATTTTTTTAAAGTGAATGTGTAGATCAGAGATCCGATAAGAGAAAAGACAATAAAAAACAGCCAGCCAGTCAAATGTCCTGCTGCAGTATATATAAAATTGTGTTTAAAAAAGGGTTCAGCCAAAAATCCTAATGGCACAATTGTAAAATGAAGCAAATAAAACAGCCAATGCATGCCTCCCCAGATAAAACCCGCGAAAAAACCAAGCTCCACTGCAAAAGGTAACGGCTTGGTTAAATAATGCGCTTGGCCTTGCCGTTGAGTAGGACGCTTGCCCCGGTCCTTTTGCTCTCCTTTGTCAGCACGTTGATTTTCCTTATGTGATGTGCGTTCACCGGTATACTCTGTCATCGTTATTCTCCTTCACAATCAGTTTGCAAAACCTGCGGTTAAATCTCCAATTTTGTCCTAACTCTACCGGGTAGTATGTACAAATCAGGACAAAGTTAACAACATCGCCCTTGGATCGACTCGCAAACTAGAAATTGCTCTCAAAATTCGATACAATAGGGATATTAAACTGCCTTCGACCATGAAGGCCTAGAACAGAATAGGAAGGTGAATAATTTGCCTCAACAATCCAAGCCTGTCAGCTACGGGGGGCAAGCTGTCATTGAGGGCGTAATGTTCGGCGGTAAACATGTCAACGTTACAGCTGTGCGAAGAAAAGACGGCGAAATTACGTATCTGGAAGTTCCCAAGCAAGACAAGTCCTGGGTCATGAAATTGCGGCGGATTCCACTACTGCGCGGAATTGTCAGCATTATAGATTCGAGTGTCAAAGGAAGCAAACATCTCAATTATTCTGCTGACGCATATGCTGATGATGAACTGGAACCTGAAGAAAAAGCAAAGCAAAAAGAAAAAGAAGGCTCAGGTTGGAGCCTAAGCATGATTATCGGCGTCACCGCAGTAGCTATCCTTTCGTTTCTCTTTGGTAAAATTGTGCTTACATTGTTGCCGGTTGTAATTGAGAATTTTCTATTCAAAAATGCATTCGACAATCAGTTTCTGCATAATTTACTGGAAGGCGGAATTAAGCTGATCCTGTTGCTTGCCTATCTGTGGCTGATCTCCCAGACACCGATGATTAAACGTTTGTTCCAATACCATGGTGCAGAACATAAAGTCATTAGTGCTCACGAAGCCGGGGAAGAGCTTACGCCAGAAAATGTGCAAAAGTATAGCCGTCTGCATTATCGTTGCGGAAGCAGTTTTATTATGTTGACTGTCATTATCGGCGTATTTTTATACTCGCTCTTCACATACGATAATCTCTGGGAACGTATGGGACAGCGGCTGCTGTTGTTACCCGTTGTGCTCGGCATTTCGTTCGAATTGTTGAAATTGACCAACTCGGTTCGTGACATTCCTGTACTGCGTTATCTTGGATACCCGGGACTATGGCTGCAATTGCTGACAACCAAAGAGCCGACCAATGAACAGGTAGAAGTATCCATCGCTTCGTTTAACCGTATGCGTGAATTGGATGCCAAGCTTGCAAACGTATCGGCCACGTCAGAAGTTCCTGTTGCAACATTTGATCCTGTGAAAGGGTGAATGATATGAAAAGGCAGGCCATCATTTTTTGGACGCTCATTGCACTCGCGGCCATTGGAATTTTGAATTGGCTGTTGAGTGGAGGTATATCTCGAATTGTGATACCCCTGATCGTATTCGGGGTTGTGTTCCTGCTCTATAAGTATCCGCCGCGGCGTTGGGCAAGCAAAGCATCATCACCGAAGATCAAACCATCAGCTAAAACCATGGCTAAAGTTAACGCGCAGTCTGGTACCCGGAAAAGCAACTCATCTTCCAAAAAACGCAAGGATTACCCTTTCCAGGTTATCCAGGGACAAAAGGGTAAAAGCGATGAGGACGTACCCAAGTATCATTAAAGCACTAAATTCGACTAAACACAGAAAAGCAATTCTCCCAACATGCGGAGAATTGCTTTTTCTTTTATACAGGAGTCAGTGGTGGTATCTCCGCTTCTTTCTTTCTTAGCTCTCGTCTCTGTTTGTCCAGCTGTTCACCATAGTTCTTGGTGTTCCATCCACTGAAAAATTCAGTCCCTGCGTTAACCCCAGATTGATATAAAGCTGTACTGTCCTGCACGGAAAGGTTAAACTCCGTAGGTTTAATTCCAAGGGTAGGGATTTTCACCGTACGGAATCGATTGATCTGTTCGATATATCGTTCGTCATGAGCAGTAAGCATCGTTTCTACCAAAGCTTGAAGCATACTTAGGGGACCCCTGATTCTAGCCGGCTCTCCTTCAGTTTTACCAACCATTTTAAAACCAACCACAGGTATGATTTCTCCTCCACGTTCTGTACGCTCCCCATCGAACAGCCAGAGCGGAAAATTGCTCAGTAATGCTCCGTCGACGACGTAAACAAACTGGTCTGCAAAACGTAAACCTTTAGACAGGATAGGGGATCTGCGAATGGCTACCGGGTCAAAGAAATAGGGGATACTGCAACTCATGCGTACAGCTTTGGCTACCTCCAGTTTCGAAGGATCAATTCCGAATCGTTTAATATCATCTGGCAGCACCAAAAGGGTACCATTGGAAATGTCGGATGCAATAATTAATAACTTTCCTGGAGGCAGATCAGCAAACGTCCGAATCCCCTTTTTTTTCAGCATATCCTGAATCCAGCATTCCAGCGCTTCCCCAGAATATAGTCCCTTCTTCAAAAACAGCCTTGCTGCGGGTCCGATCCACTTGGTCTCAAATATGGGAGAACGTCGCAGCAACGAAGCGAACGGCGTTTTCTCGATAATGCCTTTCATCTCTTCTGCCCGATAGCCAGCGGCTAACAAAGCAGCTACGATGGAACCCGATGACGTGCCGGCTACGCGATTGAACTCGACACCATGATCCTCTGCACCCTTTACGGCGCCGGCAAGTGAAATCCCCTTTACGCCGCCGCCTTCAAAAACTCCATTAATCAACACAATAAAACCCCCGTTCTCCAGGCAGTCCATGCTACTACTGCCACTGTATGAGAACAGGGGTTGGTCTTATTACGTTAAAATGTTTTACAGTCCATAATAGGCTTTTAATTTGGCAATCAAGCCAAGTGGGTTTTTCGTCAGATACTGTGAACTAAAGAAAATATCCCCTTTCACCGTATCATATTTCTCATTATATATAAGCTGATCAATAATCTCCTGTGATGTCTGCCATCCGATTTCCGGTGTGCCCAGCTTATAAGGGGAGTGTCCAATATACAATTTCACATCGGTATTTGCCACTTCATTGGCCCACCAGTCTACCACCTTGTCATATCGTGCTGCACTAAGTGTCATGCTCCAGTACACTTGGGGTGCAACATAATCGATCCACTCCTGCTTAATCCATGTCCGTACATCCGCATTCATGCTGTCATAAGCGGTTACTCCGGCTTTTGTATCCGAGCCTGTCATATCAACCGATTTGTTACGCCACACACCAAATGGGCTAATGCCATATTGGACGCCAGCTTTTACTTTGTGGATGCTCTCTCCAAGCTGCTTGACAAATTGATTAATGTTGTCCCGGCGCCATTCCGCACGGTCACTCGTATTCAATGTGTTGTATGCTTTGAAAGCCGCATCATCATTAAACGTTACATTGGAAGGATAGAAATAATCATCCAAATGTACGCCATCAACATCATACTGATTAACCACTTCCATAATGGAATCAATAATATGCTGTCTCGCTTCCGGAATGCCTGGATTAATATACATTTTGCCTGATGCGTTAACAATCCAGTCCGGATGAAGCTTGGATACATGATTGGCTGCGAGCCCGGTTGTCGTTGCCGAATTGGTAGCCCGGAAAGGGTTGAACCAGGCATGGAACTCAAGGCCACGTTTGTGAGCTTCCTCGATCATGAATGCAAGTGGGTCATACCCGGGATCTTTCCCCTGTGTTCCTGTCAATACGCTATTCCACGGTACAATACCTGATGGATAGATCGCATCCCCATTGGCCCGCACCTGAACAAATACAGCGTTGATTCCCATATCCTTCAATGTATCGAGCTGCTGAATGAACTCCAGCTTTTGTTTCTCAATGTTTCCTTTGGCACTAGATGAAGGCCAGTCTCCATTTACGGTCGAAATCCATGCTCCTCGCATCTCATCCGTACTTGGCGTAGTTCCCGTTCCACCAGGTTCTGCTGGTGTGACTGGATTAGGGTCAGGAGCATTGCCTGTGGTCAAATCAATGGTCTGTGCAGATTGGTTCCAGGTAACCTGGATTCCAAGGTTCTCACTGACAAATCGAATCGGTACCATTACACGGCCTTGCTTCAATTCTACCGATGCATCAAGATCAACCACGGCCCCATCTACTGTTGCCTGTTGGCGTCCACTCGTCATCGTAATGACGGAATCGGACTTCTTGATGGTGACGGTGCGCGTAGCCTGTGACCATAGAACAGAAGCACCCAGACCTTCGCTAATGACACGCAGAGGAACCATCGTTACATTTACTTTGGGCAAAATGTAAGGCGATACATCCGATTCCAATCGTTGACCATCCAAATAAATGATAATTTCCTTTTGACTAGCTGCCTGCGCTGTTAGTCCTGCAGTTTGTAAACCCAGAACAAAAATGAGCAGCAGGATCAATCCTTTTCGAAGCTTCATCAGTGCAATCCTCCAAAATAATTATAAATTCGCGGCAAATTCTGCTAGTTTAATAGACGCTCCTAAGGATTATTAAGTTGCGAAAAATCGCCAAATTTTGGTCAAGAAAAAGCAAAAGGACGCTCCCTACCGTTTTAGCGGCAGGTGCATCCTCTGATTTTTGAATGGATATGCGTTGCAATTTTCCAGGTGAGTCTGGCTTTAAAGGCTTAGGATTCGGTGTTGCTCATGTCTTCCTGAATACTTTTCAGATCACGCAATCGACTCTCATCCTGGCGGAAATATTCTACCAAAGACTCGATGCAGGTAATGGAATCCCAGCTCAGATGGTGCTCAATTCCTTCGACATCCTGATAAATATTTTCCTCCTGAACACCAATGGTCGTTAAAAATTGTTCAAGCAGATGATGGCGCTCCATCAAACGTTTGCCCATCTTTTTGCCTTTTGGCGTAAGCACTAGCCCGCGGTACTTCTCATAGATCAGGTACTCGTCTTTGTCCAGCTTTTGGATCATCTTCGTCACCGATGAAGGATGCACTTCCAAACCTTCAGCTATATCAGACACACGAGCATAGCCCTTTTCATCAATTAATTTGTATATACGCTCCAAATAATCTTCCATACTGGGCGTTGGCATCTGCTTCCCTCTCTTCTCTCTGACCGGCAATTTTCTTGCCTGGTCCCTATCTTATAATGATACATGTTATCAATACGCATTGGCAAGTCCTGCACAATTCATTCACTACTTACTGTTCGTAAAGCACTTTTCAGGCCTTATTTTCCGTTACCATAGCGCAAGTATTGGCATGGGTGACTTATCCCCAAACGAGGCAAACTAAGCGAGGTCCCGTATTGAAAGGAGTGATTTCGTGAGTACAAGTGTAGCGCATCCACCCGTTCGCAAAGCAAAAGGCACTAAACCCTTTATTCCCGATTTGGTGTATTTTGAACCTGGTGCGCTGGAATATGAGAAAGGTAAACGGATTATGGAATGGGTCACATCCAGGGATATTCCTTATCAGATGACGACATCCCATAATCGAATCACCAATCTCCCTGGCGAAACGGAACAAGAAAAGTACCGAATGGCCAAACGAACCCTTGTCGTTGGCGTGCGTAAAACACTTAAGTTTGACCAATCGAAGCCCTCAGCCGAATATGCCATTCCCATTTCCACAGGCTGTATGGGTCACTGTCATTATTGTTATCTTCAAACGACACTTGGGGCCAAGCCCTATGTCCGTGTCTATGTAAACACCGAAGAGATCATTCAGGCTGCCAAAGGTTACATTGAGGAACGTGCACCTGAAATTACCCGTTTCGAAGCAGCTTGTACATCCGATCCTGTAGGACTGGAGCATATCACCGGAAACCTCGGTGACCTGATTCGTTTTATGGCGGATGAGGAACACGGACGACTTCGCTTTGTGACCAAATACCATCACGTTGAGCCTTTATTAAACATCAAGCATAACGGACACACTCGTATCCGTTTCAGCGTGAATTCCGATTATGTGATCAAAAATTTTGAGCCCGCCACCTCACGGTTTGAAGAGCGTATTGAAGCTGCAGGCAAAATAGCTCATGCCGGTTATCCGCTCGGATTCATTATTGCCCCAATCATGTGGTATGACGGATGGGAAGAAGGATATTCTGAGCTTTTACAAAAGCTTGCCGATACACTTCCTGAAGAAGCAACCAAGGATCTAACCTTTGAGATGATCCAGCACCGTTTTACCAAAACGGCAAAAGCTACCATTGAGAAGCGATATCCCAAAACCAAGCTGGAGATGGATATCGAAAAGCGAAAAATGAAATGGGGCCGATGGGGACAGTATAAATATGTGTATAAAGAAGATCAGCAGGATGCCCTGCGCGAGTTTATTACTGAGCGCATTTTTGAGCATTTCCCACTGGCCAACATTGATTATTTCACCTAAGCGTATAGCTGGCACCTTATATTAAAGAACCTTTGATTAAAAAAGCAGGTTACATGAACCAGAATCATTCTGGTTTCACGTAGCCTGCTTTGTTCTTATTTGGAATAAACCATGAATAAAACAACAACTCGTTGATGGCTATATAAGGCTATATAATCATCCAGTCTGGTGTTATTTGCTGTAACCAGATCGTTATTTTGGTCATCTGATCCGTAAATAACAGAACCCCGAGGAACAACATTAATGCGCCCCCGGCTTTCATCATGATATTGGAATAACGCAAGATCCAGCGTGTAGAACCGATGAAAAAGGCCAGAATGAAGAACGGTAACGCAAAGCCGGCCGTGTAACCCGTAATTAATGCCAACCAGGTTGCTGGTTCGCTTGCAGCCATCGCGATGATAGCAGTCAAAATCGGTCCAATACAAGGCGACCATCCTGCCGAGAAACCAATGCCAAAAATAAATGAGCCCAAGTAACCCGCTGGTTTCCATTTCATATCCATCTTGCGCTCTTTCATCAGAAACTGAGGTTTAAACAAACCAAGCAAGAATAAACCCATTAACATAATCAAGATCGCGGATAATTGACGAATGAGATCACGGTTATCATTGAAAAATTGACCAAACAAACCGGCTCCCAGCCCCAGCGAATAAAACACTGCCGAGAAGCCCAAAATAAACGCCAGCGTATGAGTCAATGTCTTGAAGCGAACTTCACGCTGATTGCGCTCATCCTTTAATCGTTGTACCGTCATCCCCGTAATGTAGGAAAGATACGAAGGATACAGCGGAAGACAGCAAGGCGAAATAAACGAAGCTAATCCTGCTACAAAAGCCAGCCACACATTAACATCAGGCATGAAGCGGATATCTCCCTTCCCTGGGGGGTCACTTGCTTACGTTCAAAATCAGGCTCGGAACCCTTTTTTTCCAATCATCGTAAGAATCAGCATCATGATAAGCAGAAGTACAATCGTTGCTCCCGGTGCAAGGTTCCAGATCCCGGCCACAACCAGTCCAATAACTACGGCAATTTCGCCAATAACCACAGACAATATGATCGCCGATTTGAAACTTCGTGCCATCAGTAAGCTTACAGCTACCGGAATGGTCAGCAATGCCGATACCAGCAATGCGCCGACGATTTTGATCGCCGTACTAATGACAAGGGCTGTCATTACGGTAATCAGCATATTCAGCAGTTTCACAGGCAACCCGGTAACCGCTGCGGCATCCTCCTCAAAGCTGAGCAGGAAAAACTCCTTATGTAACAACGCTACAACGATGACCACGATCAGCGTGACCACACCAACCAGCTTCAAATCCGTGGAATCCAGTGTATATATACTGCCGAACAGGTAACTCATAACATCTGTATTATACCCTTTGCCCAGCGTGAAGAACAACGAAGCCAGCGCCACTCCACCGGACATGATGATCGCAATCGATAATTCGGCGTAACTCTTATACGCCTTGCGCAATTTCTCTATTGCAAATGATGCAAGCACAGCAAATATCAGCCCCACCGCAATCGGATACACTTCGATCAGGAATCCGAGTGCAACCCCGGCGATCGTTACATGAGACAGAGTATCGCCGATCATGGATAAACGTCGCAGCACCAGAAACAATCCGATCAAGGGTGCTGTGATGCCAATAAGCAATCCACCCGCCAGCGCCCGCTGAAAAAAATCACTCATTAAAATTTCCAAAACACACACGACTCCTTCGGCCTTGCTCTAATCTGGTTGTGTACTCGCTCTAACGAACTTGGGTGGTGGTATGCTGCAAATTCGTCTCGGCACAGTCTTCCACCTCATGGGAATGACGGACATGGAAATGTATCTTTCCGTTCGTCACTGCCGCTTTGGAACCGAGATAACTCTCCATCCGGTCCATATCATGTGATACCATCAGGAATGTCATCCGGTGGTGTTCATGCATATGGGTAATGAGTTCAAAAAAGCTGGCCTGGGATTCGGCATCGATGCCCACCGTCGGTTCATCCAGAATCAGCAGATCAGGGTGATTAATAAGCGCCCGTGCCAAAAACACGCGCTGCTGCTGTCCGCCGGACAGTTGTCCGATTCGTTTGTTCGCCAAATCCTCAATCCGCATCACCTGCATGGCATCTGTGCACTGCTGCTGACATTTACGGGACATTCGGCGAAACATATTCTTATTATTGTACAAGCCGGACATGACTACTTCCCTTACCGTTGCAGGGAACAATGGATTAAACGCATTTTTTTGCGGAACATAACCAATCCGTTCCCAATCCTTGAATCGGCGGATCGACTGTCCGAACAGCTTGATGTCTCCCTCGGCTGGAGGCAAGAGTCCAACCAACATCCGCAGCAACGTCGTTTTGCCCGCCCCGTTTGAACCGATAATCCCGACAAAATCCCTTTCCTGGACCATAAAATCAAGATTTTCGATCACTCGCTGGTCACCGTAGGAAAATGATAGTTTCTCGATCTCTATAATTGGATCATGACACAATGGCATGATTTGCTGCATGGCAAAGCCGCCCTTCATTGTATATAAGGATTGCAAACGAATCCTTCAGTCTATCTTATTTTAATGCGATCAGCAGATTTTGCAAATTTTTCTCCATCAGGGTGAAATAATCATCCCCGTTTGTGACCTGCTCTTTGGTTAAACCTTCTACAGGATTAAGGACCATTGTCTCTACACCCGCTTCATTGGCGAGGGTTTTTGCCAGTTTGTCAGATACCAGCTCTTCGAAGAAAATGTATTTAATCCCTTCATCCTTCACCAGCTTAGCCAAATTAACAATATCTTGACCTGTGGGCTCCGCATCTGGAGAAAGTCCCATAATGGCATGCTGGGTTAACCCATAATCACGTGCTAGGTAACCAAAAGCCTGATGCGAAACGACAATTTCCTTGTTGGGAACGTTGGACAATTCGTCTGTAAAGTGCTGATCCAGCGTTTCCAGCTTGGTCCGCAGCTCTTCATAGCGTTGTTCATATCCTTCTTTATGGGCAGGGTCTACTTCAACCAGGCTGTTTTTGATATTTTCAGCCATTACCATTGCCGATTTGGGACTTACCCATGTATGGGGGTCCACATGATGGTCTGCAATATCCTCTGCGTTAGCTTCATCCGCATGTTCGTCACTATGTTCATCGAACTGTTCTTCACCATGACCGTGTCCATCATCACCCTCAGCAGTTAATAGAGTAACCCCTTCACTTACTGCGACTGACTTCACCTTGGTATCGCTATTCAGTGACTTCAGGAAGTTGGGGACCCATCCTTCCAGGCCTGCACCATTGTATAGGAATAACTGGGCTTTGGATGTATTCACAATATCTTGGCTCTTCGGCGTCCAATCATGTGGTTCAACACCTGTTGGCAGCAAATTAATGACATTCGCATCGTCTCCGCCGATTGTCGCAGTAAACGCATAGACAGGATAGAAGCTCGTGATCACATTCACTTTACCTTCCACCAGCTTGGCACTCTCCGAATTATTACTCTGACCGCATGCCGACAATATGAGCAAACTAAGAACAAGCAGACCGCTGAGCATCCATTTCATCTGTCCTCTTCTACCTGTTGCTAGAGTCCGGTTTACCTGGTCTAGATTTCTTCCATTATAAAATTTCACTAGTATTCACTCCGCATCTCTTAATCGTAAACATTACTGAAGAATTATAGGTAACCTGCACGAACTTGTCAAGCCGCTCTGTCCTATTCATTCTTTCCTTGAGCACGGAGTTCATAACAGTATATGCTTGTTTTCTTCGCATCAGATCCGATTTCATCCAAAATAAAAAGCGACCCGATTTTCATCAGGCCACCTTCTATTACAACTTTATAAATCAAATCTTTGGTTGCACGGTCAAATTCCTATTTCACTTGTGCACCATTAGGCATATTATCCGGTACTGTTGCCAGTGTAAGCTGGTCTCCGTGGGATGCTGCCAGAATCATGCCCTGGGACAGTTCACCGCGCAATTTCACAGGCTTGAGGTTCGTCACACAGATGACTTTGCGTCCAACCATATCTTCTGGGGAATAAAACTTCGCAATTCCCGATACAACTTGACGTTGCTCATAGCCAAGATCCAGCTGCAGCTTCAGCAATTTATCGGCTTTCTTGACCGGTTCACAGGCAATTACTTGAGCGACACGCAGTTCCACTTTGGCGAAATCATCAATACCGATCTCTTCTTTGCCTTCTGGTGCTGTGACGGGTTGAGCGGCCTCAGAAGCGCCTCCAGCATCAACTTGAGCTGCCTCAGGCTGCGCTTCAGCTTTTTTGCCTCCAGTCATCGCTTCAGCAATATAAGCAATCTCCTGTTCAGAGTCCAAACGTGGGAAGATCGGGTCACCCTTCTGCAAAGCGTTGCCAGCCGGAATAACGCCCCATTGCTTCGCTGAATCCCAGGCCGTCAGTTCACCTTCCTGAATGCCGAGCTGTTCCCAGATTTTGCGAGGAGCACGTGTTAGGAACGGCTGCAAGAGGATGGAAGCAATCCGCAAGCTTTCAATCAGATGCGACATTACCGATGCCAGTTCATTCCGTTTCGCCTCATCACGAGCCAGAGCCCAAGGCTGAGTCTCGTCAATGTATTTGTTGCTGCGGCTCACAAACTGACTGATCGCTGTCAACGCTACGGAAAACTGTAGATTTTCCATGGCCTGCTCCACTTTCTCCACAGCAGCAAAACCCGCTTCTTCAAGAGATGCATCAAATTCGGTCACACCGGAAGTAAATTCAGGCGCTCTACCTTCGAAATATTTGTCCACCATGGCTACTGTACGATTCAACAGGTTTCCAAGGTCATTTGCCAGGTCGGAGTTCACACGCTCTACAAAGCTTTCTGGAGTAAATGTACCATCTGAACCAAATGGAACTTCACGCAGCAGGTAATAACGAAGTGCATCCAGACCATAACGGTCAATCAGGGTTACCGGGTCAACGACATTGCCTTTGGATTTGGACATTTTGCCGTCTTTCATCAACAGCCAGCCGTGGGCAAACACTTTTTTCGGTAAAGGTAGGTCCAGTGCCATCAGCATAATCGGCCAGTAAATCGTATGGAAACGAACAATTTCCTTCCCAACCAAATGAACGTCCGCAGGCCAAAACTTCTTATACAGGGATGGATCGGATGATCCATAGCCCAGAGCTGTAATATAGTTGGATAACGCATCAATCCATACGTACACAACGTGTTTCGGATCGCCTTTAACTTTGACGCCCCATTCGAAAGTTGTCCGCGATACAGCCAAGTCTTCCAGACCCGGCTTGATGAAGTTGTTAATCATTTCATTTTTACGTGACTCCGGCTGAATAAAACCCGGATTCTCTTCATAATATTTCAGCAAACGATCGGCATACTTGCTCATCCGGAAGAAGTAGGATTCTTCTTTTACCAGCTCCACCGGATGTCCGCTATCCGGACTTTTGGCCGAGATAATCTCGCCCTTGTCATTCTTCTCCACATCAACCAGCTGGGTTTCCGTGTAGTAGGTCTCATCCGGGATACTGTACCAGCCTTCGTACTCACCCTTGTAGATATCCCCTTGTTTCAATAAACGGTCAAAGATATCCTGTACCACTGTTTTGTGGCGTTCTTCCGTAGTCCGAATGAAGTCGTCATTGGAGATGTCCAGCTTGTTCCACAGTTCCTTGATACCCACAACGATATCGTCGATAAAGGCTTGTGGCGACTGTCCTTTCTCTTGTGCCTTGCGCTCAATCTTCTGACCATGCTCATCGGTTCCTGTCAGATAGTGAACAGCATAACCGCGCAGACGTTTGTAACGAACCATGGCATCACCCGCCACAGTCGTGTACGCGTGTCCGATATGCAGTTTGTCACTCGGATAATAAATCGGTGTTGTCAGATAAAATGTTTTTTGATCAGCCATAAATGACTTCTCCTCCTTCATATGGTCCTGCATTTTTATTGCTTGCTTTGCCTAAAAAAGAACACAAAAAACTCCCGTCCCTATATGGGACGAGAGTTGCTCTCACGTGTTACCACCCAAATTCCCCGTGCTTTTCACAAAACACAGGCTCTGCCGGTCCTTCGACCGCCCATTAACGCTGGATCACGCCTCAGCCTTACGACAGCCCGTTCTAAATCAACGTCTGCACGCTCGAAAGAGGTTCCTCCGGGACCATATTCCATCCTCCTCCCAGACCGGTTCTCAGCTCATCCGGCTCTCTGCACTGGGGGTGTGTCTGTACTTATCCCTTCACTGGAAATCATTATACCAAAAATATACTGAAATACTGCCTCCCTTGTCAAGTGGACAGCAATTCTTAAATCAACTCAATCCTGCAAAAACAACCATTGGATCATTAATCGGATACCATCACAGACTTTTCTGCCTTCGGTGGCACCAAATCCACTCCGCCTGGATGAAACGGATGGCATTTCGCAATGCGCTTAGCCGCAAGCAGTGACCCTTTGAGCGCACCGTGCACCTCAATTGCCTCCATAGCGTAAGCCGAGCAGGTAGGATAGAAACGACATGTCGGCGGCTTCAATGGAGAGATATAGCTGCGATACACCCGAATGGGAGCTTGAACCAATCTGCGGGATAACTTCATCGTCAGTGCTTCCCGTGAGTGTGCTGATGTCCGGATGACACTTTGGCTGGCATATGTTCGGCACAGTCCTTACAGTACCCGAAAACTTCAAATTTATGATCGACGACCTGGAATTGCTCAGGCGCATCTGCAAGCTGCATCGGGCAAAAAACGATTGGATATGTCTTTTGGCATTTCAGACAAATCATATGGTGGTGGTGATGATCCT
Organism: Paenibacillus vandeheii; assembly: GCF_030433635.1. Taxonomy (NCBI): domain Bacteria; kingdom Bacillati; phylum Bacillota; class Bacilli; order Caryophanales; family Paenibacillaceae; genus Paenibacillus; species Paenibacillus vandeheii. The sequence goes on along the minus strand of NZ_JAROCD010000005.1, from coordinate 51,753 downwards.
CACTGCAATGTGCTCTGAACTTCACCCCATCTTCAAAGATGACCTGCTCCAGTACACCCAATTCCTGCATGACACGCAAATTCCGGTACACCGTGTCAAAACTCAGTCCGCTGTAAGTCTTACCCATATATTCATAGACGTCCTTGGGTGTCAAATACCCGGGGGATTCGGCAAATAACCGGGCCAGTGTCTTCCGCTGATCCGTAATGCGGAGCCCCTGCGAGGACATGGTATTAATAATCTGTTCTGTCGACAGCATGACCTAAAGCACCTCCTGTCATACGAGCATTCTGCATAAATCCAAAGAGCGAATTCAATTCAGCAACACCTATATCGAAATGGGTCTATTCGTCTAGGTATTGTACCCGTTAGCGTGTGAAATCAAATTATGCAAAATGCTGATACTTATGCTTGATTTATATACTACTAATAATGCCTTAAATGAAGTTCATAGTCAACGAACGGACCTGAGCCCGCTGATTCTACAGTCGCAATGAAAAAGAACCCCATAAACATGGAGTCCTTTCCTGACGGTTCAGATGATTAATCCTTCGGGCGACTTTTGGGGTGACAGGATATATTGCATATAAGCTTTCACTCCAAACCGTCCGTTTCTGGTGACAGGAGAAACAATTATTTCTCTGTCGGAAGCGGTGTGAACAGCAAGTTGACAGGAAGATTGCTTCCTGGTGCTGCGGAGAAGAGAATCGATACACTTTGACCATACGAACCTGTACGATAGAGTACACTTTGTTCATTCGGAGCGCTTACGGATTTGCCGTTCGAAATCTGTACAACTTCTCCATTAACGAGCGCTACACCCGAGTATTTACCACCACGTGGGTTGAACGAGATTAAAGTCCGAGGAGCAACATTGTTCAGTGTAATTTTGTAGAGAACACCGAAGTTACCCGCGTTAGAAGCATCTGTATACGCCATTGGATCTGTTCCGACCAGATTCGGGTCACTTGCATTGTCGCCGAGCGGCAGACGTGCAGGCTTCGATCCCACTTCTTGGTCGTACGTAATGATACGTGTTGCATTCGGATACGTACCACGGTTATGCACACCATCACGATCCAGAACAGGCAGCGTGGACCATACAGCCATCGGATCTTTATTTTCTTCGATCATGATAATGTTGTAATCCAGCCTGTAGTCGCTGAAAACATCAGAATACAGTGAAATAACTTGCCCTTGCTTCATAGGAAGAACACTCAATTCGGTCAGAATTAGCTTGCTCTCTCCAGGTTGGATGTACACTTTCTTTTGTCCCGTACCGTTCTGTATAGACTGGAACCAGCGATCAATGGACAATTTACCTGCCGCAGTTGCTATTGGTGACGGACCTGCAAAGCCCATGTTTTGCTGCTCTAATGTTGCTGCGTACATATTATTATTCGTAGCAACAACGTACATTTTCACGTTTTTGCCTGTATTGTTCACATGGTGAATCATGAAACGGGTCTGACCGATTGAAGACTCTTTGTACACAATCCCTTCAGAGTTAACGGTTTCCGGGCTGTTACTGCGAATCAGCACACTTTGCTCATCGTAATAAGTGTAGGGTACTTTCTCAATGGCAGGAACTTCACTGCCGTTGAAACTGAACTTATCACCTACCGGCGTGAACAACTGATTAAAATCAGAGATAGTATACAGTGTTTCATTGGTAATATTGACATTCTTGGTATAGCTGTTACTAGCACCATGTTTGTCCGTAACTGTAATCGTTACCGTCTTTGGTCCCGGAACAAAGAATGCCAAAGCATTGTTTTCCCATTCTGTTTTCACAATGGCATTTTCATCATCGGTGCTTTGATCAATGTACGTGATCTTTTCACCCATTTTGTATTCTTCCTTGTCTGTCATAAACATCGCTACAGGAGGAAGATTGGGTTTCTGAACCTGAATCGTAACAGAGTACGGATCACTCCATTGTCCGCTCGAATCCTGGACAGCATACGTTACCGTATATGTACCTGGTTGATCAAACGAATCCTGACGGCCCGTCCAGCGCTCGTCTATAATGTCCAGTCCCTTGGGAGAGCTGGATTTAGTGTTGTATGTCACCGTGTCTCCTGCAAAAATCTCTTTTGGTACCGTGAAGCTGGCTACCGGTTTGGTACTCAGGTTCAGTACAACAGTCTTCGCAGACTGATTCACTTTATAAGTAATGTTGAGAGCCTGCGTAATCGACGTCAGTGGCACCATGAACGTATTTTTTTGTTGATAGGCAGGGCCCTTCATCGTTCTGGATTCACCGTTTACTGTGTAAATAGTGCTATTCGTTTTGAAGCGAAGCTCATCTTCGCCACTAATAATAATGGTTTCTTTGGTTGTATTGTCATATTTCACATCATAACCAACCCGATCAACCAGTGCGCGGATCGCTACATAAGATACGCCATTTTTAACAGCCATCGGCTGTCCTGCAAGATATGTTTTGCCGTCTTGCATCATTTTATTGCTATTCATGTAAAGTGTCAGATCTCCGCCTTTACTTCCGGCTACAGATTGACCGCTTGTAGATGGTTGCTCAACCTCAACCGGAGTCGTAGGGACTGTTGTTTCCTCTTCCGAACCCTCTTCATCAGCAGGGTCTGTAACAGGGTCAACCGGAGTAACATCTGTTCCCGTAGTTTCATTGGTCACCGGGGTTGTTCCTTCAACTTCATTGTTATCAGACTGTTTTGAATCTGACCCCGACTTTACATCCGATTCCGCGATGGTTTGTTCTTTCTTCACAACCTCCACGGATTTAACATTGGCTGTATTTGTTGTTGTTGTATCACTTTGATCGGCTGCTAGTACATTCGCTGGAATCGCTGCAAACGCTTGGAATACAGCTAAAGCGGTAAGTACGGATAATTTCTTCTTCAAATTCATTCTTTGTCTTTGGCTCCTTCTGCTCCCATTTTATAAATATCCCCCTCAAAAAGTCATACTATTAGACGCTTGCAGCCGGGAAAAGTTGCTAAAATTAATTGATAAGAATTGTAAACTTTTAATAGAGCGAAAATACTATGAAAATAGTTATCTATTATACTTTTCGATTTGGAGTGAAATCGGTTTTAAAACCTGCCGCAAATTCCAATAAAAAAAATCCCTCCAGGACATGGCTGAAAAAGCACCATGCCAAAGAGAGATGGATATCGAACTTGCTAACGCAAACTGACAGGTAAGCGTCCTGTCGGCTGCAATTCACCTGTTAAGACAAGAGACAATGCGCGAACCACTGCAGGAGTATTCTCGTACGTACATATATAACTTCCCGGTGTCGGAATCTCCAATAGATCATATGGATTACGCAAAGCGACTACAATCAGGGAATACTTCTCACTAAGTTTTTGAACCAAATGATGCTGTCCTTTCGGAAGATGCCCTGCGGAAGTATAAGTACATATGATAATTTGATCATCCTCCGACACATTATTAAGGATCAGGTCCGCTTCATCAAATGTCGGCTGTGTCGTTATTTTATGCTCCCGAACTCCGCCTCTCAGCTGCGATAACGCCACGCCAAGTGAATCTGTATGAGACCAAGGTTCATCCACTTCTGTCCGTTGCACAACTTCAGGCCAGATGACATACACATTTTTTTCAGGGTCTAAAGGAAGTAATCCATCATTATGAACCACAGTAATGCTATTGGAGGCGATCTCATCCAACGTGGATTCGATAGAGGCCAGCGACTTTGGTAATTCATCCTTCTCTTTTGCTGAGAAATCGACACCATCTTCATCGGATCGATCAGTTACAGCATCATCCTCTTCCATGGAAACAAACGTATGCTCCCACTGACCACAACGCGCTGTCTTCCATGAAATAATACGTTCCAATGCCTGATTAATGGTGGCTTCTTCAATTCGCCCAGTACGAACGGCTTCAACAACGGCTTCAACAGCGGAGACTTGATCTTGCAGTGTATGACTGACCAGAATTAGATCAGCACCTGCCTCCACAGCACGAATGGCTGCCTCGGCCACACCATATGGCTTGGATATCGCATGCATTTCCAGACAGTCTGTAATAATAATGCCGTCAAAGCCCATTTCTTCGCGTAACAGACCCGTCAATACTTTACGGGACAGTGTGGCTGGAATCGGCTCCGGTTCAATCGCCGGAAAGATGACGTGAGCAGTCATAATGGCATCCACTCCGGCCTCAATCGCCCGACGGAACGGTAGAAGCTCCACCTGATCCAGCCTGCTACGTTCATGAGGTACGGTGACCATACCGAGATGTGAATCCACCGCTGTATCTCCGTGTCCGGGAAAATGTTTCGCTGTCGCAGCAACACCTCGGGACTGATATCCTTTGATAGCTGCTGCGCCATGAGCAGCTACGCTCTCCGCATTCTCGCCATAGGAGCGCACCCCGATGACCGGGTTCAGAATATTGTTATTCACGTCTAACACGGGAGCAAGGTTCATATCAATGCCGATGCTTTTCAACTCATGACCTAGAATTTGGGCACATTCGAGTGTATACGCCGGATTGCCGGTTGCTCCAAGCGCCATATTTCCCGGCACCTGGGTCACGCCCTCCTTATCAATCCGGGCCACCATGCCACCCTCTTGATCCACGGAGATCATCAGAGGCAATTCCCCTGCTTCAGCCGCAATTGCCTGCAAGTCGGCAGACAATTGATTTAACTGGTCTACGCTCTCCACATTCCGTCTGAAATAAATGACGCCTCCAACATGATAATTACGGATCAGTTGATTGATCTGTTCATCCGCATGCTGTCCATGGAACCCACACATAAACATCTGCCCTACCCGCTGTTCCAACGAAAGCTGATCCATCGATTTCATACGCATGCTTCCCTCCCCATTATGAACCTGCTCTTAGGTTTGATCTGAATTCCGAAGGTTTCATGTGAAAATGTTTATGGAACACTTTGGAGAAGTATCGCCGCTCCTTGTACCCTGTCGCTTCTCCGATCGCTGTAATACTCCATTCTGTTGTACTTAATAATAAGGCTGCGCTCTCCATCCGCTTATGGGTCATATATTCTACAAAGGTGACCCCCATCTGATTTTTGAACAACTGGCAAAAGTAGCCCGGACTGATGCCCAGCCAATCAGCTACCTCATCAATCCCCAGATCACATTCCAGCCTGGCGTTCATATACTCGCACGCAGACATAATCAGCTCCGACACAGAAGGGCGAGGCGTACTTTTCTTATCATGACAAGCAAAAGCAAGTGCCTCCGCCAGTTCGATTAATTCCTTGATGGAGGTTGCTGAATGCAATGCACTCCAGAAGTGTATTTCGTCTTGTTCAGCCATGACATGTACTTCGCGCAATTCACGAAGCATATGTACAAGCAAAAAACGCAGGCTGTTTTCGGCTACGCCGTCCAGCGCACTCTTATGCTCACTCATCCGATGTTTGAGTGTAACGAGCAGGTCAATCAAGCCCTGTTTGTTTCCCTGTCTGATCCAGCGGGTGATCAAGTCCAAATCTTCTTTTGTAATCCACAGCGTTGTCCTTCTGGAAGGTTCTTTGGATGACATGATGGAGGGCTCACCAGTTTCTGATTCCAGCACATCGCTGCGCTGATCAGAATCATTCATAATCAGCAATCGCTGACAGTGCCGATATCGCTCAGCCATCTGATCATCCAACCTCACAGGCATAATATCCTGAATGACTCTTGTTTTCATGCCTGAACCTGGCTCAAATGTCGCATCTAATTCCAACAGGACCTGTTGAGCTAATGCAGCTGCCCGCAGTTCCCATTCATCTGACGCCTCCACCAGCATGCACCATTCTCCCTTACGGGCCGAAATCAGCAAAGTTCCTTCACAGATCCCGTCTGTAACCTCTCTAAGTCTGGAACGGATCATTCCATGCCAGCTTTGGTGCCGGGCCCCGGACCATCCGATCGAATGCTTGAAATAACCCGACACATCGATAAGCAGAAGGACATACCGTAACGAAGATGCCTGAGGTTCCGGGGAAGAAGGAGGTAAAGAAAATAACGTATCCTCTTCTTTACGCATCAGGTCAATGATATGTTTGTGTCTTACCCATACTTCCATCTCCGATTTGCGGTGGCGTTCGGCCTCCAATTCCAACCGTTTCTTCTGAATCTGCCCGGCAAGCTCACGCAGTTTATGTTCCAGATCCAGATAATCAATTGGCTTGCATATGTATTCATGGACATTGTAACGAATGGCCGTACGGGCATACTCGAACTGCTGATATCCTGTCAGCAAAATAATCTCGCAAGTTTCACCTTGTTCCCGCAGCATTCGAATCAGTTCCAGACCATCCATGGAGGGCATGCGAATATCACACAACATGATGTCCGGGTGATATTCTGCAACTTTATCCAGTGCCTCTATCCCGCTTCTGGCTGTACCCACAATTTCAATGCCCATGTCTTCCCACGGCAAAATAAAACTCAAATTCTCCAAAATCGGCAGCTCATCGTCAACCAGCAACGCGGTTAGATTCATTCATCTTCCCCCTGCTCATATTGTGGAATAATACATTGAATGATGGTGCCATGCCCCGGAGATGAACATATAAACACCCCGTATCCGGCCCCATATTGAATCCGTATCCGATCTGCCACACTTCTTAATCCCAGCCCTCGGCGCTCTGCCATTGAAGACAGGGGCTTCGTTCCCTCTGCCATGATGTATTCAGGCGGGTCATCTGCCATGTATTCGAATCGAGCCAACATTTCCTGGGGAATACCGATCCCATTATCCTCAACTCGCAGCACCAGATTATTTCGTTCCACAAATGCGCTGATCCGAAGTACACCCTGATATTCAATTCCCTCAAACCCATGCTGAATACTATTTTCCACAAGAGGTTGGAGAGTGAGCTTGAGCATGGATGATGTGTACAGATGAGATGGAATGTCGATCTCATACCGGAACAAATCACTGAATCTGTAATGCTGGATCTCAAGATAGCTCTGCAGATGCCTTAGCTCCTCACTGAGCGAAATTTCCTCCTGATCCTGAATGCTGATTCGCAGCATATTGCCAAGTCTTGTCACCATTTCACTTACTTTACGCCCTTCTCCCCTCATGGCTAGTCCGTTAATGGATTCCAGTGTATTAAATAGAAAATGAGGTTTGATCTGGGCTTGAAGCACACGCAGTTCTGCCTTAGCCTTCTGCTGCTGCTCGGCACGCACACGTCGGAACAGGCCTCCGATGCGATCCAGTAATTCATTGAACCCTTGGGCGAGCAGCTGCATCTCGTCAAAGCCACTTCCTTCAACCCGGGCATTAAAGTCACCGTCATCTACTCGCCTCATGAATCGTACGAGAACCGCAATATTACCTGTAATCCGGTTCATGAAGAACACGTTGAAAACCATCGCAGCAAGCAGACACAGCAGAATGATGATAATGGACCAGCCTGCAAACACATTCGTCTCTGCGGATAATGCTTCCCATGAAGTGACACTGACCAGACTCCAGTTATAGTTTTTCAGATGATATTGTGAAATGATGCTTTCACTGCCATCGAACACGGCTCTGGTGCTGCTGAACCCCGGTCCGTAAATGCCAGAACGCACACCCAGATTCTCCATCTTCTCGCCGCTGTATCGTCCGGAAGGATCGTATACGATCAGACCCTCTTCATTGATCAGCAGGAACGAAGTATCCTGTGCAGGATCACTTATTTTCAAATGGCGGAAGATGCGGTCTATCTCCCCTTTTTTAATCTGAACGACCAGTACCCCGATATTCTGGAAATAACTGAGCTCCTTGACCAACCGAATCTGAGTAAAGACAGGCTCTACGCCCGTCAGTTCAGGATATTCCAGAGGGGCCAGCCATTTGGGTACGCCGTTGAGTTCCTGAATTTCTTTGAATATTGGATGAACTTTAAATTGGTTAAAAGGAAGTGCTTGAAAGTTTTCCTTCGTGAATATAGAGACAATCTGGTTATCCTGAGACGAACGCGGACGCAAATCATACAAGAAGGCATAACTAATGAACGGGTAGTTGTATAAAAGGGAACGGAAATTACGCTGGCTGGCATTCAGCGACAACTGATTACCGGTTCCAAGATCCTGTTTGCTCGGATCTTTGGCGTTCAAAGCCATCTGGAACACCGATGTGGCAATGCCGTTGTCCGTGACATTGTTAATCTGCTGAAAAACATTCTCGATATTATAGCTAATCGCCTGGAGTGCATATTCAGACTGTTGATTGTATTTTTTCTCAATCGTATGTGATGTGACCAAGAACATGCCGATTCCAAGCGTGCACATCGGTACAATGATGAGCAATAGAAATGCCATGGCCAGCTTCATCCGCAAGTTCATTTCCCGTTCTCCCTATATAACGCTTCATTAATTAGCCTTTTACGCTACCTGCTGTTACACCTTCAATAATTTTTTCCTGCAATATAGCGTAGATCACAACAACCGGTACAACACTGTATACAATGCCTGCTGACATCTGGGCATAATTCATCTGATACTGATCACGAAACTGGACCATGCCGACAGGCAGTGTACGCAGTTTATCGGTGGATAAAAAATAGTTGGCGAGTAAAAATTCGTTCCAGTTGCCGAGGAAATTCACGATAAAGACTGTAACAATGGCTGGAACTGTAAGGGGTATCACTATTCTAGCAAAGATACCCGGAGCCCTCAACCCATCCATAACCGCCGCTTCCTCAATTTCTCCAGGGAGCGACCGCATAAAGGCAGCCAAAATAATAATCGTGAACGGAATTGCATTGGCAACATAAGGAATGATCAGCGCCAAATGAGTATCCAAAATGCCGAGCTTGCGGACAAGTAAGTATATTGGCAGCATGAGCGCATTGTTTGGAATCAGCATGCCCGCCAGAATGAGACTGTAGAAAAACATGCTCCATTTACGGTGTCTCATACGTGTTATAGCAAAAGCAAACATGGCACCAAGCACAATGGTTCCCACTGAGGACAACACCGAAATGTACATACTGTTCCAGAAATACGTTCCAATCTTGGCATTTACCCAGGCTTCCACGTAGTTATTAAACTCCCAGGTGGAAGGCAGACCAAACGGATTCAGTGCAATCTCGTTGTTATCCTGCTTAAATGAAGAAAAGATTACGAATAAAAAGGGAAACAGAATTGCAAGTAGATACAACATCAACAACACATGAGGTATACTGCCTTTTATGCTCTTTGTCATCAATATTCCACCCTTTCGTTGTGTCTCGCCACCAGCAACTGATATACCGCGGTGAGCACAAGCGTCAGAGCAAAGATCAGAACCGCAATCGTATTGCCATAGCCGTATTTAAAGTTGGTAATCGCATATTTGATCATATACGTAGCAAGCACTTCGGTAGAGCCTGCGGGTCCACCTTTGGTCATAACCAGAACAATGTCAGCTGCCTTCATCGCTCCGGCAATGGACAACATAATGACGACGGAAATGATAGGTCTGATTAGTGGCAATGTAATTTTAAACGCTCTTTGTACAGCTGTGGCACCATCAATGGCTGCCGCTTCATCCAGATCTTTTGGAATAGCCAGAATGGCCGCCAAAACCATGACAATATAGAATCCCGTCCATTGCCAAGCATTGGTTACGAGAATAGATATCATTGCGAATCGGTTATCAGACAGCCAATAGACCGGCGAAATACCTACGGTTCCAAGTAACTGATTCAACAGGCCGATGTTAGGCTCGTAGATGAAGCCCCACAGAATACCGATGACTGCCGTTGACATAATGGACGGCAAAAAGACGGCTGTTTTGTACAAACCTTTCAATTTCTTTACGTTCGCAATGAGCAGGGAAAACAGCACAATGATCGGCACCTGAATCAAAACGGAAAATGCGATAAAGAAACCGTTATTACGAGTAGAAATCCAAAAACGTTCGTCTGTCAGTGCTTTAGTATAATTGGACAGTCCCACAAAACGCGGCTCTGCGGATACCCCGTTCCAACTGGTCAGACTGTAATAGAGTGAACTGCCGATTGGATACAGGAAAAACATGATAAACAAGATCAGTGCCGGCAACACAAACAACGTATAGATCAACGGGCTGCGGAGTGAAGTATTCATGATCTACCTCCTTCAGTGACTTCAACTTCTTATGCTCATATATAGAGCAGATTCCTCAGCAGTAATTCTTTAGAACGGACCAAGGGTTATACCCCGGCCGTGTTCCAACCGGGGTAAACCAGCATGGTGTTAATAGGTACGCTTCTTTGCTTGAAAGATCATTTATTCTACGGAAGCATTAGCCTCTTCCTGAACCTTTTGCAATTCTTCAGCCATTTTCTCTGGCGTCGTCTGTCCACCAACCAGCTTCTGAATTTGCAGGTTGCCGATCTCTGTCGTAACATCAGCTTGAACGAGTGCATCAAATGCCGGGAACGAAGTCTGGGATGCATTCAGAACCGCTACGATTTCTTTCATCAAATCGTCGGTGATGCTGTCTGTCAGCACTTTTTCATCCAGTTTCATCGCCGGTAACACACCATCTTCTACGAGCCCACGTACTTGCATATCTTCGTTGTAGAAGTTTTTGATAAAGGCTTTAACAGCCGCCAGCTTCTGCGGGTCATCCGCAGCCGCTGCGGAGAAACCGTATCCATTATTGACGTCACGCATAAGCGCTGTCTGATCTCCTACACCGTTCTCTACCGGAGGCATATTAAAGAAACCAACTTTGCCAATGAGTGACTCCCCGCTCTGTCCTTCCTTAAATACAGACGATTTCCACGTTCCGTCATACATCAGAATCGCTTCACCGCTCGTAAATTGAGTTGTATATTCAGCATATTCATAGCCAAGCTCGCCTTTTTTGAAGTAACCTTTATCCACCCATTCCTTATGCTTCGCGAATCCTGCGACGACGCCTGGATCAGTCCACTTGGCTTCACCTGTAGCAAACTTCGCAGTAATATCAGGTCCGGCATAACGGGACCAAAGATGGTTCGTTAACATGAGTGGAACCCAGCCTGCTTTGGATGCAGAAGCAAGTGGCACCTTGCCATCAGCCTTGATCTCAGCGAGCATATTATCCAGCTCAGCCATTGTTGAAGGCGCTTTCCAACCTTTTTGTGTAAAATACTCTTTATTGTAGAAGAAACCTTCACCCGATCCCCCAATAGGCAGTCCGTACACTTTGCCTTCATAGGTGAATGGTTCAAGTGATGAAAATTGGTCTTGAATGCCCAGCTCTTGCAGAATCGGTGTGAGATCCAGCAACATGCCTTCCTTGGCATATACTTTGGAGTCCGGACTGCCGAACAATTCGAAGATATCCGGCGGATTGCCCGCTGCCATCTCCCCACGAAGTTTCTCTTTGCGGTTTACATCGGATTCAACGCCGTCCAGTGTAAAGGTCAGGTTAGGTACTTCGCTCTCCACTTTGGTAACGACGTCCTGCAGAATGGCCAGCCTTTTTTGTTTGTCGGCACCCACCTGAGTGTGACGGAGAAGCATTTCAACCGGTTCCTTGCTTGTCTCTGCAGGCGTATTGCCTGCCCCCTGCTGTGGTTCGCTGCTTGAGCTTGAACATCCCGCCAGCGTCCATGAAGTGATGAGCAATAATGAAAGCAGCAACGTCATTCCTTTTTTCATTCGTATGACCCTCCTCAAGATATTGAGCATTTGGCTTTACACTCTGATTATAAAAAGTTGTAGCTAACATCGTAAGGATGACAATTCATCAATGGAGGGATAAAATCCTTCACTGGACAATTAATCTTGTGTTTACAATGGGTAACAGCAAAAAAAACAGCCCCTGCGAAACCTGTTCGCAAAGACTGCTTGGTTGGAAGATCTGTATATAAATGTTGATTATTTATTGGAGCAAGCCATGCCCGCTGTTTCCGTACGACCTTGTTCAATCAAACGATACGCCCGCTCTACTTCCTCATCACTCGGAGAAGGAACACCATCGAGCGGATAGGCTTTCCCCAGCGCCTGCCATTTGTAAATACCCATCTGATGATAAGGCAGGATTTCGAACTTCTCAACTCCATTGAGCGTTCCAATAAACCGCCCCAAATTGAGCAAATCTTCTTCCTCGTTGTGAATCCCCGGCACATACACGTGGCGAATCCACATTTTTCGTCCATTGTCCGATAACCACTGTGCGGTGCGCAACGTTCTCTCGTTGGATTTGCCTGTCAGCTTAATATGTTTCTCATCATTGATGTGCTTCAGATCCAGCAGAACCAAATCTGTATTATCTAACAAATCATGAATCCGATCCGGTTCATTGAAGCCGTTGCTGTCCAGCGTAGTGTGCAATCCCCAGCGGCGTTTCGCTTCTTTGAACACTTCAGCTACAAAATGAGCCTGCAATGTGGGCTCCCCGCCGGATACCGTAAGTCCGCCGCCAGAGCTGCGATAGTAGGACAAGTATGGCTCGATTTCAGCCAGTACCTCCTCCACGCTCATTTCCCTGCCACCATCCAGTGCCCAAGTGTCCGGATTATGACAATACTGGCATTTGAGCAGACATCCTTGCATAAAAAGCACGAAGCGGATGCCTGGGCCGTCAACCGTCCCGAAAGTTTCGAGTGAATGAATATGTCCGTTAACCATGCTGCCTCTTCCTTTCTGTATCCGCATCCGCTGTGCGTTATTATGGAGATTCTACTGCTTTGAACCGTTAAGTTAAGCCCAAATTACATCGAACCGTGGAAGGTCCGGTTAATGACATCAAGTTGTTGCTCACGTGTCAGTTTAATAAAGTTAACCGCGTAACCGGAAACCCGTACAGTCAGCTGTGGATAGTTTTCCGGGTGATCCATCGCGTCAATCAGCTGCTGACGATCAAATACGTTCACGTTCAGATGGTGTGCTCCTTGACCAAAGTAACCATCCAGCATCGCAGTCAAATTGGATTTACGTGTATTCTCCTCTTTACCTAGTGCTTTTGGCACGATGGAGAAGGTATTGGAAATACCATCAAGACTGTGTTCATATGGCAATTTGGCTACAGAACCCAGAGATGCCAGCGCACCTTTTTTGTCACGACCATGCATTGGGTTCGCTCCTGGTGCAAATGGTTCGCCTGCTTTACGGCCATCTGGTGTTGTACCTGTTTTCTTGCCATACACCACGTTCGATGTGATCGTCAGTACGGATTGAGTGGGAATCGCATTACGATATGCTTTGTGTTTGCGAATCATACCCATGAAGCTTTCCACCAGCTCAACCGCGATACTGTCCACACTGTCTTCATTGTTACCGTAACAAGGGAATTCACCTTCAATTTCAAAATCAATTGCGATGCCTTGTTCGTTGCGGATCGGTTTGACTTTAGCATACTTGATTGCACTCAGAGAATCTGCTGCAACCGAGAGACCAGCAATACCACAAGCCATCGTACGAACGATGTCACGATCATGCAGGGCCATTTCGATACGCTCGTAGCTGTATTTGTCATGCATGTAGTGAATGACGTTGAGTGAGTTCATATACAGTTTGGCAAGCCATTCCATCATCGGTTTGAAACGTTTCATCACTTCATTGTAATCCAGTACTTCGCTCGTAATTGCTGGATATTCAGGGCCGACTTGTGCACCCGATTTCTCGTCACGACCGCCGTTGATTGCATACAGCAATGCTTTTGCCAGGTTGGCACGAGCGCCAAAGAACTGCATTTGTTTCCCGATCTTCATCGCAGATACGCAGCAAGCAATACCGTAATCGTCTCCGTAGATCGGACGCATCAGATCATCATTTTCGTACTGGATGGAGCTCGTTTCGATGGATACTTTCGTACAGTATTGTTTGAACGCTTCCGGAAGCTTGGTGGACCAAAGTACAGTCAAGTTCGGCTCAGGTGCAGGACCGAGGTTGTTCAAGGTGTGCAGGAAACGGAAGCTGTTTTTCGTAACACGGGTTTCTCCATTTACGGACATACCGCCGATGGATTCGGTTACCCATGTTGGGTCTCCACTGAACAATTCGTTATAATCCGGCGTACGCAGGAACTTAACAATCCGCAGTTTCATTACAAAATGGTCCACCAGTTCCTGAGCTTGTTCCTCAGTTAGCAAGCCTTCTTGCAAATCACGTTCGATGTAAATATCAAGGAACGAAGAAACACGTCCAAGGGACATCGCCGCACCGTTTTGCTCTTTGATCGCAGCCAGGTAACCGAAGTAGAGCCATTGGAACGCTTCTTTGGCGGTTGTTGCTGGCAAGGAAATATCGAAACCGTGCATTTCACCCAGTTGTTTCAATTCCTGCAATGCACGGATCTGTTCAGACAGTTCTTCACGCAGGCGAATGACATCTTCATCAATCACATCGACTTCAAGTGCATTCAGTTCGCCTTTTTTATTCCGAATCAGGAAATCTACGCCATAGAGAGCTACCCGACGATAGTCACCGATGATGCGGCCACGGCCGTAAGCATCTGGCAGACCGGTAATAATGCCTGCTTTACGTGCTGCACGCATGTCGGATGTGTAAGCATCGAATACGCCCTGGTTATGTGTTTTACGGATGTTCGTAAATATATCAATGACACCTTGAGGCATTTCGAAGCCATATGCTTCACAAGCATCAATCATCATGCGGATTCCGCCGAATGGCTGAATGGAACGTTTGAATGGAGCATCCGTTTGAACCCCAACAATCTGCTCTTTGGATTGATCCAGATACCCTGGTTGGTGTGAAACAATGGTTGCTGGCGTGTTTACGTCAACATCGAGTACACCGCCGTTATCGCGTTCTTTCTTGGTCAGATCGGATACGATATCCCATAACTCTTTCGTATTCTGAGTTGCACCTACAAGAAACGCTTCGTCGCCATAGTAAGGTGATAAGTTGCGTGCCAGAAAATCATTCACATCTACGGATTTCGTCCATGTTCCTTTGGTAAAGTTTCTCCAGCCTGTTTGTTGTTTGACATCTTTTTCGATCACCGACATAGTAATCCCTCCACAAATTTGGATTTCCGGACACATGACAGGATGCTTCACTCGTCTCATCTGTGCCCAGAGCCGCGATTAATGTGATAAATTTCACATGTAAGCCGGAACATGTTCTCTCTACTTGGGAACCGGAACCGCGGATGAATGTTTTTCTTACATTTTCAGTATACGTCTTCGCTCTTTCAACATCTGTGATTTATATCACAAAGTTTGTGACCATCCTCACTTCACCTGCGCTGTGTCTCTTTGAACCCTATAATATTCACACTTAGCCACTGCGCGGGCAGAACAACCTCCGATCGCTGTTAAGCCCGATTTCAATTGGAACTATATAAATTGAACGAAAGGATATGTACACCGGCCACTCCAAGGATAGAACAACCTTCCGATCGCTGTTACCCCCAGATTTTTTTGATTCCCTTTGAAAAGGGAAAAATCCGGGGATAAAGGCGAACGCTATCGCTTCTTCAGGTTATTTCTATCCCCTCCGTTCTTGTGTACATGTATGGTTCATTCTATATAGCAATATAGGTTAAAATCATGCTTGGAAAAGCATGCCCTTCGCTTCTTCCGTTTTTTCTGCCCTCTACGTTATCGTGTGAATGTCTGGTTCAAACAGCCACATCACGGATTACGTATAACCTTTAAAAAAAGACGGCAATCGGGGCTCCCCTTACGGGGAACCCTGACTATTTCTGCCTCAACCTTGCTGTTGCTTTAAGTTGTTATTCAAATTATTCAAACTTGCCGTAGAAAGCATTGCGGTATACATCTGCCAGTTCAGTTACGAGCGGCATTTTTGGGTTGGCGGTTGTACATTGGTCCTCGAATGCGCGGTCTGCCAGATAGTCGACATGTGCTTCAAAGTCTTTTGCGTCAAATCCGATTTCTTGGAACGATTCTTCAATACCCAATGTTTTGTTCAGTTTGCGAATGGCATTGATGAGACTGGTAACCCCTTCTTCTGTCGTACGTGCAGGCAATCCCAGAATGCGGGCAATCTCGGCATAGCGCTCATCTGCAACAAAGTGCGAATATTTCGGGAACGATGCAAACTTCGTCGGTTTTTTCGCATTGTAGCGAATAACGTGCGGCATCAGGATCGCATTGGTACGTCCATGTGCGGTATGGTACTGACCGCCCCATTTATGTGCCAAGCTGTGGTTGATGCCCAGGAATGCGTTGGCAAAAGCCATACCGGCAATCGTCGAAGCATTATGCATTTTCTCACGAGCCAATTTGTCACCTTGGAGCGCCGATTGCTCAAGATATTGGAATACCAGTTGAATCGCTTTGATCGCGAGACCATCCGTGTAATCATTCGCCATGACGGATACATAGGCTTCAATGGCGTGAGTCAATACGTCCATACCTGTATCCGCAACAGCGGTTCTAGGCAGAGAGTATACGAATTCCGGGTCTACGATGGCTACGTCTGGTGTTAACTCGTAGTCTGCCAGCGGATATTTGGTGTTCCCTTGGTTTTTGTCTGTGATGACCGCGAACGATGTTACTTCCGAACCTGTGCCCGAAGTTGTCGGGATGGCTACAAATTTCGCTTTCACGCCGAGACGTGGATATTTGTAGATCCGTTTGCGGATATCCATGAATTTTTGTTTCAAATCGTTGAAGTCCGTGTCCGGATATTCATAGAACAACCACATCGCTTTGGCAGCATCCATCGGTGATCCCCCGCCGAGTGCGATAATGCAGTCTGGCTGGAAGCGGCGCATCATTTCCGTACCGCGGTCTACCGTTGTTGTCGATGGATCGGGTTCTACATCAGAGAACACTTCAATGGCTACCGGCATTTGACGTTGACGCAGATAGTGCTCTACTTTTTCCACATAACCGAGTTTGACCATCATGGCATCCGTAATAATAGCTACGCGTGTGATGTCCGGCATTTTGGCAAGATACTGTGTTGCACCTTTTTCGAAATAGACTTTGTTCGGCACTTTGAACCACTGCATATTCACGGTACGGCGAGCCACCCTTTTCACGTTGATTAAGTTCACAGCGGTTACGTTGGAAGAAGTCGAGTTACGTCCGTACGATCCGCAGCCCAGTGTCAGTGAAGGCATGTTGGTATTGTAGATATCACCGATGGCACCGTGTGTGGATGGTGAATTCACGATAATCCGTCCAGTTTGCAGGCGGTCTGCGAATTTGCCAATCACTTCTTCGTTCGTCGAATGAATAACCGAGGAGTGACCCATGCCGCCAAAAGCAACCACTTCTGCTGCACGCTCAATCCCTTCAGCTGCCGTTTTCACTTTGTAACAAGCCAGCACAGGGCTTAGTTTTTCAGCCGACAATGGGAATTTCGTGCCTACACCTTCAATCTCGGCTACGAGAATTTTGGTGCCCGCAGGAACCTCGATACCGCACATTTTCGCAATGCTGACTGCAGATTGACCTACAATCGCCGGGTTCACTGCACATTTCTCCACGTTAATCGCACCTGCGGTCAGTTTGGCTGCCTCATCCTTGTTAACAAAGTAACAGCCGTTGGCGATCATTTTCTTTTTCACCTGATCAAAGATCGGTTCCTCGATGATGACTGCTTGCTCGGAAGCACAGATCATGCCGTTATCAAACGATTTGGATAAAATCAAATCCGTTACCGCTTGGTTGATATCTGCACTTTTTTCAATAAAGCAAGGTACATTCCCTGGCCCTACACCCAGTGCCGGTTTACCACAGCTGTATGCGGCCCGCACCATGCCTGATCCACCTGTTGCCAGAATGAGCGCCACATCGTTATGATTCATCAGCGCGTTTGTGCGATCCATGGAAGGATCGTCAATCCATTGGATACAGTCTGCTGGAGCGCCATTTTTCACTGCAGCTTCAAGCAAAATTTTGGCAGCTTCCCGGCTACAGTTCTGTGCAGATGGATGGAAACCGAAGATGATCGGGTTACGCGTTTTGATGGAGATCAGTGCTTTGAACATCGTAGTGGATGTCGGGTTCGTTACCGGGGTGATCCCCATGATGATGCCGACAGGCTCCGCAATTTTCTGGAAGCTTTCGTACTCATTATCTTCAATAACCCCTACTGTTTTGTCATATTTGATGCTATGATACACATATTCTGTTGCAAATATATTTTTGGTGATTTTATCCTCATACACACCCCGGCCTGTTTCTTCCACGGCCATTTTGGCGAGCATCATATGTTTGTCTAGACCTGCCAGCGCCATCGCTTGCACGATGCGGTCAATCTGTTTCTGATCCATGGACATGAATGCTGCGTGTGCTTTATTCGCTTTGTCAATTAACGTTTGAATATACTGACCTGCTGTCGGTTCTTTTACTGGGGCGACTTCGTTCTTTACAGCCATCTCCCTCATCCTCCTAAAGGTTCGTATTGGTTTGTCTCTCTTCTTTACATTCACATCGTACCATGGGGAAAGGGTAAATTATGTGATTTTTTTCACAAAGTATAACAAATTTAATTTAAGTTTTTTAGTGTCTCCCAACCGCCCATTTACACTTCCTATTTAAACTATAGAGCTGTTAGATTCATCCTCCCCTTTGGAAAGTGAATTTAATCACAATGTTTGGAATTTCGCCATTTTTGCCCCCTATCCACGCCCCTCAAACGGCAAGATTAGGTATATACTGAACTTAAAAATTGAACCACCGCAATTTGTACCGTCCTTCCCGGCCGAGTTAGACCCTGATCAGGACGGCAACGGTTTGCGGCGAACCACGGGGGCCAGTCCAAGCAGCAGAAGGCCGTCCGATGGACACAAAGGGGAGATAGACTTATGAGAGAACAACTGAGTGTACTGGAAAAACGCGGCAATACCAACTGTTTCTCGGAAGCGAATTTCAACCATCTGCTCGTAACGATGAAGGACAGAACCTATCCGGAAGGAACCCATCTGTATTGGGAAGGAGATGTCTCTGACAAACTTTATTATATGAAACGGGGCCGGGCACAGATTACCAAATCCACGGATGAAGGCAAGGAATTGATTATGTACATGTATCAGTCCGGGGATATGATTGGTCAAGCTGACCCGTTCTTCGGGTCCAAACACAGCTTCTCGGCCGAAGTACTGGAGGATAGTGAGATCGGAATACTGGAGCACAAAGACCTGGAGATGCTAATCTGCCAACATTGTGACTTCGCGATCGATTTTATGAAATGGATGGGTATCCATCACCGATTGACCCAGACGAAATTCCGGGATTTGATGTTATATGGCAAACCAGGTGCGCTCTGCTCCACACTGATTCGGTTGTCCAATTCCTATGGTGAGCCTCATGGAGAGCATGTCATTATTCATAAAAAAATAACTCACACGGATTTGTCCAATATGATTGGAGCAACCCGTGAAAGTGTCAACCGCATGTTAAGCGATCTGCGCAAAAAAGACGCCATCGAATATGACAGCGGCATGATCGTCATCAAGGATCTGCACATGCTGCAGGGCATCTGCCACTGCGAACTGTGTCCTAACGAGATTTGCAGGATCTGATGCTTTCCCCGCCCTGGCACCCCCTGATATGCAAATGAAAAAAGCCCAATCTTCGTTACAGAAGATGGGCTTTTGTTATGCTTAAGATACAGTAGTCAACTCGAGCTTTACTGCATCACGTGGATTCAACTTCATGTCCAAACCGTTTTCCATCAGTTCCTTGTCATTTACCATGATCATCCAGCGTTGGTTCATCCGGGGAATTACATTTTCAACGGAAACAACAAATTTGTTATTCTCCGACATTCTTACAATCCCACTGGATTTTAATACATCACGCACCGTACATTCCTGAACATACACTCCGGCATATTGACGATTGAGATTCGGCATAATATTTCCGCCGCTCACCTTGAGCAATGTTGTTTGGTAAGCAACATCGTCTCCCCCATTGTCAGCGGCTTTCACATATATGATCACTTCATCTTTGGCATGAAGCTCCATGTCCCACTTTTCGGGGTCAATATCCTTGCCGTTCAGTTTGACAGCCCAGCTGAGCGAGGAATCCAACGAAACTTCCCCAACGGATTGGATTCGCTTTCCATCTGCCGTAAAATCAACAAGCCCACTGTTCAATAGTGCTTTCTTGAGCGTCAGACCTTCACTAAAATCTCGCTTAATAGACTTCGTTGCGTCAGGCAAAAAAGTACTACCATCCACTGCCACTGTAATTGTATTCTGTGATTCGGTCTCTTTGACAATAGGCTGTTCGGAAGGCTGTGTCTCGCTACACCCGGCCAATATAACCAGAATAAGCAGACATATACCTATGTAACCGGGGATTCTCTTCTTCATGTAGGTAACACCACCCTGCGTAAAATCATTCACCCTGTTGTCCATAACCTCTATTATGGCACAAAATTCATGCAAAAAAAGTGTCAATGCCGTTACTTTTCCTCCAGTAGCCTCCATAATTGGGTGGTACAACACAAAGAGCCTGCAAGCAGGCTCTCTGGCTCCAATCATCACTACAGTCTATTAGGTACGTTATTACTGGACACAAGCCTGCATATAGGTGCGGCCTCCGTCTCCATCCTTCAGATACGGATTAAGTCCAAAGAACTGTTCCTCCGACACATACACCCCTGTCAACAAACGCCCTTCGAGCAACCCACCATCCACCTGTACGCAGAATAAAGGTGCATCCACATATTCCTGGTAAAGTGGAATTTGACCAGATGGATGGTGAACCTTGGAGACCTTGCCCTGCTCATGCAGCGGCCGTTCAGAGAAATAGGTAGGTACAATATAACGTGCAATCACATCAAGCTCCTGTACTGTGTAAAAAGTGTCATCACCCAGCCAGGGAGCGAACATGCGAATCTTCTCATATTGTGACCATACAATCGCCTGAATCAGCATCTCCGCTCGAACAAAACGACCTTCGCCCACCCCCAGATACATACGTTCTTCATGAAAGGTGGCTTCGGCCTGCACCCCGATGGAATCGGGTTGTTTCAGCTCACATCCGATACATTTCCAGCCTCTTGCTGTCTGAATCCATTTTTGCAGTACCGCCGGAGCCGTTCCCTGACCATTGCTATTCGTGGAATGAGTCTTCTCTCCTGCGACATCATCCTTCACCGACGGGGAATATACAGTGCGATTAAATAGTTCCGCAGCTTTTTTGTAGATCAGATGTACCTGAATGGATGCGCTCTCAAGTTCTGCAATATCTTGCTTGCCGTAGCGTACTTCACGGGATAAGCTTTCTTCTCTCATGACAAGTGGCCTCCTCGCTCCGGCCGCCTGCGGCCATTTTATTTTACAATTATACTACAACTCGCGACAACATGTGCAGAACCCTTAAGACAAAAACTCCTGATTTCCACTGGAAATCAAGAGCCTTTATCCCATCAGTTCATTTAGTTTGAGCTAAGGGATCAGTTACTACTCAACCCACTGCTCTGCCCAGTCTTGAATTTGATTCATAACGGGCTGTAGCGCCTTGCCTTTCTCTGTCAGTTCATATTCGATACGAACCGGCGTCTCCGGATAGACATGGCGGATCAGAATGCCTTCGCTCTCCAGATCCTTCATCCGCTCTGACAACATCTTGTCACTCATCGATGGAATCAGGTTGGAGATATCCTTGAATCGCTTCGAACCACTCATCAACGTTTGAATAATCAGACCGTTCCAGCGCTTACCCAGAAAGGAAAACGCTGTCTCAAAGCGCGGACACATCCGCAGATCTTGGCCTTCCACATTAATCACCTCTTTAGAGATCACTCAACTTACGTTTAGTTAGTATATTTCATAATAACATATTTAAGTCTCAAAGAAAACGTCTGCCGCTAAAAAGTTAAAATTTTAGGGGCATAACTCAACTTCGATGATACAACTCAGTATACATCACATGGGACAGAGGAACCATGGGAAAATATCGTCTAACTCCCATGTACCTATCTTACCCAAAAAGAACCCAGCTGCCACAGTCATACTCGACTTGGAGAAGGGTTCTCTGGTATATCGTTTATTTATGCATTCACAAAGCCAATTTAGGGCTTAAACCAGTACGTTTCCAAGCGCTCTTACAGGCTCGCTGAAGCCAAATTCCGGCTTAACGTTGCGCGCAGGATATGCCCACTTCACTCCATTGCTGATTACTTTTAGAATTTCCGGATTGTAGAAGGTCGGGTACGTTTCGTGACCTGGGCGGAAATAAAAGATTTTTCCGGAACCGCGGAGGAACGTACATCCACTCCGGAATACCTCTCCGCCTTGGAAGTTGCTTACAAACACCAGCTCATCCGGCACTGGAATATCGAAGAATTCCCCATACATTTCTTCTTTTTCCAAAATAATCTTGCTATTGATACCCTCGGCAATCGGGTGGGACGGATTCACACACCAGATAATCTCCTGCTCATTGGCTTCACGCCATTTCAGATCACAACTTGTGCCCATCAGTGCCTTGAATGGCTTGGAGAAGTGACCGGAGTGCAGCACAATCATTCCCATACCGTCCAGAACCCGCTGTGCAACCTTCTGTGTAATCTCGTCGCTCACGCGATCATGTGCCATATGTCCCCACCATATAAGCACATCTGTAGAATTCAGCACTTCATCACTTAATCCATGCTCAGGCTGATCCAGTGTTGCCGTGCGAATAGCAAAACCTTCGCCTCCGAGTCCGTTTGCCAACGCCATGTGCAAACCTTCTGGATAGACTTCCCTTACTTCATCGTGAATTTTCTCATGGACAAATTCATTCCAAATGGTGACGTTAATCATATTCAATTTCCCCCTAGTGTAACTCTAAACCCACCACATATCTCCCAGCGGTTCTTCAATCAATACTTGTTGGAGATTTTGCACAGCTTTAGAGAATCCTTCTTCTACCGACATCAGACCATCTTCGTGTTCAATACTTACAACATAATCATATCCGACCAGACGCAGAGCACTAATAATATCAGCCCAAGTCTTGTTGTCGTGACCATAGCCGACCGAGCGGAATTGCCAAGCACGATCAAGCATGTTGGTGTAATCCTGCATATCCGTTACACCATATTTGTTTACGTTAATTGGATCAATTGTTGTATCTTTCGCGTGGAAGTGATGAATCGCACCTTCACGTCCCAGAATGTGGATCGCTTGTACCGGATCAATCCCTTGCCACCACATGTGGCTTGGGTCCAGGTTCGCGCCAATCACTTCACCTGCTGCTTCACGCAGTCTCAGCAAGGTAGCTGGTGTATGCACCGAGAATCCACCGTGCAGTTCCAGTCCCACTTTTACATTGTGATCCGCAGCGAACTTACCCCACTCTGTCCAGTAAGGGATAACTTTGTTGTCCCATTGCCATTTGAGAACTTCCTGGAAGTCGTTCGGCCATGGTGCCACAGGCCAGTTCGGATATTTGGCATCCTCATGGTCTCCCGGACAACCGGAGAATGTATTTACGACAGGCACTTCCAGCTTCTCAGCCAGTTCTACCGTTTTGACAAAATCATCGTGAAATCCCTTTGCAATATCCTTTTGTGGATGAAGCGGGTTACCGTGACAGCTCAATGCGCTGATGGTCAGACCACGGGATTCTACTGCATTTTTGAAGTTTTTCAATGCTGTCGGGTTGCTCAGAAGCTCATCCGGTTTGCAATGCGCATTTCCTGGATGTCCACCTGTTCCGATTTCTACTGCTTTCAAGCCTTTGGATGCTACATAGTCGAGTGCATCCTCCAATTTACGTCCTCCGAATAATACCAAAAATACGCCGAGTTTCAAGTGCGATTCCTCCCTAGATTAGATATCATATTAATTGCTGTTTTTATGAACTATGAACTGCATAAATATACCGTTCAGAACACATCATTGTATCATTATTGTGGAAAATCAAGAGCTATTCTATCCTGAATTTAAACGTAAGAATACTGGTTATTTCATTGGAAATGACACCCTGCCGGTTTAGTCGAAATAAACCGCTTTGCCTGTCTGAGCAGACTCGTAGATTGCTTCAAGAATTTGAGTAACCACGATGGCTTGCTCTGGTTTTACAACCGGATCCTTGTCTTCGATAATCGCTTCAAGCCACATTCTAGCTTCCCGATCGGCTTCATTTTCTGCACTGCCGGAATAAAAAGCAACTCCACCTGCGTCCAGATCCACCTTGGTTTCATACAGACGACTGCGCTTCTCGCCATTGATCCGCAGACCATCTTTCATATCCGCGCCACCTTCTGTACCGCAGAGCAGTGATTTGGCTTCACCGAACTCAGCTACATTCAATGCCCAGCTGGATTCGATAATGATCGTGGCACCATTCTCCATCGTCACAAATCCGAATGCTGAATCTTCCACCTTGAATTGTTCCGGGTCCCACGGTCCAAAAGCGTTAGCCGCATTTTCACGCTGACCCAGCTTGTGGAAAGTAGAGCCCATGACACTCTTCGGCTTGTAATTGTCCATCAACCAAAGTGTCAAATCCAGTGCATGCGTACCGATATCGATCAACGGTCCGCCACCCTGTTTCTCTTCGTCAAGAAATACACCCCAGGTTGGTACAGCACGGCGGCGAAGTGCAATCGCCTTACCGAAATAGATATCGCCCAGCTCGCCTTCTTCGCACATTTGTTTCAGATACTGGCTGTCATTGCGGAAACGGTTCTGATATGCAATGGACAGCTTTTTGCCTGTACGTTGTGCGGCTTCGAGCATAGCCTGCGCTTGTGCAGAAGTTTTCGCCATTGGCTTTTCACACATAACATGTTTGCCTGCCTCAAGAGAAGCGACCGTGATGACGGAATGGGAGTCGTTTGGTGTACACACGTGTACCACATCAATGCTCTCATCCTTCAGCATCTCGTTATAATCGGTGTATACTTTGGCTCCCTCAGCACCGAATTCTGCTGCTGCCTCCTCCGCACGTTCCTTCACAATGTCACAGAAAGCGACCATACGGCCCTGAGATTGTTTGGACAAGCTGGGCATATGTTTACCTTTGGCGATTCCGCCACAACCAACGATGGCGATATTAAGTACTTTAGACATGAACAAGTCCTCCATTAGCGGCATATTTTCTAATTCAGTTCATACTGTTCTAATGACCTCTGTTGGGGGGGGGGATCCTGCAACGTGAGCCCAACACGAATCCAGCTCCACTTGCAGATGGGAAGCGGTTACGGTATCATACATCGCGTATAACGCCGGCTGGTTCATCGGAAACCAATTAGTGTGACTGTATAGCCTCTGACTGATTTTCATCTGTATTGTTTCCCGCTGCTGCTTCATAAGTGCTCTCCAGCTGGATGTGTTTGCCCTCAAGCGAGGAGCGCTGGAACGCATGCATAGCTTCAAGCACATGGTAGGCAAGCTTGCCACTGGCCTTGTGTTCGCGTCCGGCTCGAATGGATTCAACCATTTCAGTAACGCCGATCCCGCGCTCGTTCTGTCTGCTTTCAAAAGCAGGCGTCACAGTCTCCCATGTGTCCTGACCGAATCTGCGAAGCTTCACTTCCCCATTAAAAAAGTTAGGGTCCGGTATACTCATAGTGCCTTCAGTACCGTAGATTTCAATCCGCGGCAAATCCGAAGCGCCCCGAATATCGAAGCTGGTGATCATTGTTGCAATGGCACCTTCCTCAAAATCAATCGTTCCTGCCAGATGCGTTGGCGTCTGAACCTGAAGAGGTGTACCTTCCTTCGGTCCGGAACCAATAATGCGATCCGTGATCTGTACACCTGCCGATGAACTGATTCTGCGAATCGGTCCAAGGAGAGTAATCAGAGCGGTCAAATAGTAAGGCCCCATATCGAACATGGGTCCGCCACCAGCGACATAAAAGAACTCTGGATCCGGATGCCAAGCCTCTGGTCCTCCACCCATAAAGAATGAAGTTGCTGCAATCGGCTTGCCGATCAGCCCTTCTTCAATGGCCTTGCGGGCAGTCTGAATGCCCGAGCCAAGGAACGTATCCGGTGCTGAACCGACATACAAGCCTTTTTCCTCAGCCAATTCAATTACCTTGCGACCATCCTCTAGAGAGATTGCCAGTGGTTTCTCGGCATACACATGTTTGCCTGCTCCAAGCACAGCCAGATCCGTCATGGCATGACTACCAGGAACCGTTAGGTTTAGCACAAGCTCAATTTCGTTATCTTGCAGCATCTCATCTACATTGTAAACGTTTGCGATATTGAATTCATCAGCGCGTTCTTGTGCCCGGTCACGGATCAAATCCGCAACAGCCACCACTTCAATGAGAGGATTATCTTTTAAATTTTCTAGATAAATGGCGCTAATGTTACCGCAACCAATAATGCCTGCTTTCATTTTCTCCACAGTGGTGTTCATCTCCTTATGAGTGGTGAGAACCTGTAATTTGCATATTTGTAATTGAAGGTTTTGCGCTAGATTTTTGCACTTGAATTTAATTCTATGGTATTCCGTTTCGGCTTCAATTAAAATGAATAATATGATCGAAACATGAACTATCTGGTCATAATTTTCAAATTGCAAGGAGTATGCCAATGCCGACTGATTATTCCTGCCAGGTTCTTACAGCAGGCTTCTCGTTTCATCGCAAACCTTATATAGGCTTGCACCCTGAGGGAGTAAAGAATTACCTGATGAGACTCCAGACGGATGGACGCTGCCGAGCCCGTATAGACGGCGTCATGTCGCTTGTTGATGCGGGTGATCTGCTTCTTTATAATCCTGATGAACCGTATGAACTAAGAGTAGACAAAGAGAAAAATCCGATGGGTGAACGACTTGTGGAGAGTGGTGATTACCACATTTTCTTCAATGGGGACTGGGTGGATGAGTGGTGGCAACATCACAAGAGGCCGAACCGGATCAAGGTGCAGCTGACTGAAAGCCTGCTCACCCTGTTTCGCCAGCTCGTACTGGAGCAGCGCCGTATTTCCAATCCTTACCCTGAAATCTCCAGTTATTATATGCGCATTCTATGTCTTGAAGTGGATCGTTTGCTCTCGGAGCATCCGACGAATACCAATACCAACTATGTGGCGTATGAGATTAAAAGTTATATTGAAGAGAACGCTTCTTCTCTATTCAAGCTTGAAGATATTGCTACCCATATTGGAATCAGTGTTTCACGGGGAGTTCATCTTTTCAAAGAAGCGTTTGGTAAAAGCATTATGCAGTATACGCTTGATGTACGGCTGAATATGGCCAGAGAACGGATTATTTTCAGTCCCATGACGCTTGAACATGTAGCCGAATCTTCCGGCTTTAACAATTATACGTATTTCCATCGGGTGTTTCGCTCCCGTTTTGGCATGTCGCCCAAAGAATTCCGAGTCATTCACCGGGAACAGATGTAATCGCTTCACTTCATTAATACGTATTATTCGTAACCGAAACTTATTTGCGCGCGGCAATCGCCTCAGATACTACCATTGCCAAATCTTCGTTGCCAAACATGGACAGTACGCCCAATACGGTATCGTCCGGAATGTCACCGGCTTCCTCCTTGGATACAACCAGCTTCAGCACCTGCTGCAAACGCTCGTTGCTCAGCTGTTCCGGGTAGGCTTGCCGGTACATCTCTTCCGGATCCAGTCCTTGATTGACACACCACTGGGCAAATACCAGAATCATCATTTCCTCTTCCTGTTTATACGTCTCAATTACGGCTTCCTCAATCTGTTTGTTGCGTTCTTTTTCATATTCATCCATGGTGTTATTGTTCCTCCAATATGGTTTAATGAATCATTGGTGCGGAAGTCTACATTCACACTCCCACACTATCCTCTGCTCCAAGATCAACCGCGGATCAGCTGTTCGGCCAAGTCATGGCTGTCCATGACGTGACTCGCACTGATTGCACAGTCATCCGGGGTCTCCAGGTTTGCCAAAAATTGATCAATTGCTCCCGTGAAGCCTCTCCGGGTCAAAATACTTTCCCAACTGCCAAAGGTTTCCTTGCGTTCCTGTGCACCGCGTTCCTCATACTTTGCTATTTCCATGTTCATCACTTCTACCGATCTTCCCCCGCCATACAACTCAAGCTTCTCCAAATCAGCTCCAGCTTGGCGTACCATATCAAATCTGCCATATGCCGTTCTGCCCAGCTTGGCTGACCCTGCCGCATGCAGTAATCGGTCCAGTTCATTTTTGCGTATCCACTGATGGAGCAGCTGCACATTGTGATCCGAATACCATAACATCAGGTCAAGGATATGGATCAGATCATCATAAATAGTTTCCGCAGCCGGACGATCCTGAATACCCGTCCGATGCTTCGTGACTGTCAGAGATTCGAAGCCTTGTCCAGCCTGCATCCAATCTTTCGCGTTTTGATACAATGGTGCAAATCTCCGGTTAAATCCTACGGCCAGCAACAGGCCTTGCGCTTCGGCAAAAGCGGTCATTTCTTCCGACTCCCGCAACGTATAGGACAGAGGTTTGTCCACGTATACAGCCAGCCCCCGCTCCAGACATTGCATGACAATGTCAAAATGAGCTTCTGTCGCTGTATGTACAAACACCGCATCCAGATCCCAGGACAACAATTCTTTCATATCCGTTGTGCCATTGTTCAATCTATAGGTATGCTGAATTTCCTTCACCGGCTCGGGAGAACGGTTCATAATCCCCGTGATTTCCACGTTCGAGTGGGCAGTCAACAGCGGTAAATATACTTTACGTGCAATATCCCCGAGTCCGATGATCGCAGCACGGGTTCGCTTGGTTGTTTCCATTATGATCATTCCACCTTCAGATGAGTTCTATAATTCTACGTCCTATAGTGTAACCCTTCGGGCAGCAACATGCCAGTGATTGAGCCCAGAGCCTGCGCGAATTGTCCATCCGTTAGTCGAACGTGGTAAACTTTAGAGAGAAAGTGATACGGATCGGGATGAACATGGACTTTCCTGATCTGAAAGGAGCGTTTGGGATTTTGCGAAAATGGTTATGGCTCCTCTTATATGTTTTACTTGCGGGAGTCACGTTTATTTACAGATATGAACTGCTGGCCTGGACCGATCTGCATCAGTCCATTCCACTTTTACTCGCCATGGCGACGTTATTTGCTCTTGTACCCGTAATTCCGTACAAAATCGTCATTATTGCCTTTGGCTATAGTTACGGTACCGCAACAGCAGCCTGGATATGCTGGCTTGGAACCACACTTGCTGCACTGTTGGTATACACTGGAGCGAGAACGATATTCAGAAATCAAGCCAGATCCTACCTCGAACGCATTCGAGGTTTGAATCGATTTACAACATGGATGGAGGCTCATCCATTCATGGGTATCATGTCTATGCGGCTGCTGCCCATCGTGCCCCAAATGGCGGTTAATATCTATGCGGGCATTACCTACACCCCATTCTGGGTCTTTATGGTCGCGACGGCGATTGGCAAACTGCCTGCGATTTTTGTTTTTGCCTACGTGGGTGCGCAAGCAGAATCATCGATCTGGCTGAGTCTTTTGATCCTTGGTGGTTATCTGGTATTCATGACGATCATGTTGCTCTTGTTTCGCCTGCGCTCTCGTAAAAAAGTCTAAATCGGACCCGTCAGAAACAGTTCTGATTCATCCTCTTTACGATCCTGCTTGGTTGGCTTGCCAATTCGGGATATAATAGAAGAGTAAGCCAAAATATCATTCTTCATCAGAAATGGAGTGACTATAGCATGGAACAATATTCAAGTGAAAAAGCAACTTTTGCAGGCGGGTGCTTCTGGTGTATGGTATCCCCCTTCGAGGAACTGCCCGGCATTCACAAGATTGTATCGGGTTATACAGGAGGACATACGGAGAACCCAACATATGAGGAGGTCTGCTCGGAAACGACAGGTCACGTTGAGGCTGTTCAAATTACGTTCGACCCGGCTATCTTCCCCTATGAGAAGCTCGTTGAATTGTTCTGGCAACAGATCGATCCAACGGATACCGGTGGGCAATTCCATGACCGTGGCTCATCTTATCAGACGGCCATCTTCTATCACAGTGAAGAGCAGCGCCAGATTGCAGAAGCATCCAAAGAAGCTTTGGCACAAAGCGGACGTTTTGACAAACCCATCTTCACCCCGATTTTGCCAGCGAAAACGTTCTATGAAGCAGAGGAGCATCACCAAGGTTATCATCACAAAAACCCTGCGCACTATAAACGGTACCGTAAAGGTTCTGGACGTGAAGACTTTATCGAACGCAATTGGTCCGGCAAAGTGGATAAAGACGGCCTGAAAGAGCGCCTGACGCCGCTGCAATATGAAGTTACCCAGAACAACGCAACCGAACCAGCGTTTCATAACGAATTCTGGGATCACCACGGTGACGGAATTTACGTGGACATCGTATCCGGTGAGCCACTGTTCAGTTCCTCTGACAAATACGATTCCGGCTGCGGCTGGCCAAGCTTCACTCGTCCACTGCGGGACTACAATGTGAAGGAAAAAACGGATCTCAGCCACTTCATGATTCGTACCGAAGTGAGAAGTCGTGAAGGAGATTCCCATCTGGGTCACCTGTTCAACGACGGCCCTGCTGAAGCGGGTGGAATGCGTTATTGCATCAATTCCGCAGCCCTTCGTTTTGTACCCAAAGAGGATCTAGAAAAAGAAGGATACGCCGAGTACGCCGTACTGTTTAAATAAGTAACGGTTCAATGAAGTAACGGAATTTCATGAAGCGCTAACGAATCGACCGCTGAGAATACACCAAAAAGGGGATTCCCGTCATGTTTATGACATATGGTAAATCCCCTTTTTGGTGTGCCTTTTTGTATAGACCCGAATCAGGGTTACATCTTCAACTTCTTACCTACCTCTTCACAGCGGCTATCACATTATACTTACAATCCAGCCGATCCAGTAGGCAAATGGAATTAATAACAACTGAGCGAGCAATGTGCCAAATAAACGGGATACGAGCATACAGCCATAGATCTGATTCATTCGATCCAGCCGAATCTCACCCCGCAGTGATTTGTCGCTGAGCAACGAGATACGAGGATCAATCAGGATAGTTAACAGAATGGTCGCTACTCCATTAATGAGTCCGGTGGATTGTGAAGCAGCTACAGCCTGCCCCGGATAAAGATACGCAGCGTAAAGACTGGACAGGACTCCGGTCGTATAAATTGCTGTCACCGCTATGTTCAACGTCATTAGACGTCTGGGCATGCCATGTTGTACTAATCGCTTCGCCATCTTCCAAGATGGCGGGGTAATATAATACGTTGCATTTTTGATCTTGCTGCGCTTTAACATGCCTCGAACCATGGAAGGAATCGACCCTGCCGCTTCAAAATGAACGACCATCCGGGAAGCGAGTTTGACCATGGTTGGAAAACATACTATCGCTATGGCTGTTCCTGCCGTAGCCGCACCCATTAGCCAGTGCAGTTGCGCTGCAAAGTGTGGGTTTCCACCGCTTGTCGCTGTGTCCACCAAATTGCCTACCATTGGCCCTTGGGCCATATTGGAGGTACGCGACACCAGCAGCAAAATCCCGGACAGGGACAAGGCCAGCGCAATTATGCGAGTACGCAATCCGCCAAGGCGCAGCGCATAGGACAGACTGTCAGCCGCATGAATAAGCATCGTAAACAACATAGGGATGGCCAGGCTCAAACTAAACATATGTAAATCTCCTTATCATTTTTCTTATTGTGATTCTATTGTACTTTTAAGTATGGAAGCATTATACTCCTCATCCACATAAAAGTATAGAAAAGCGCAGAGCAGAAGTTGGTCGCGAGAATGTAAGAAAGCTACAACCTCTGCTTGGAGGTTCTCCAAAACAATCGTTTATTCATCCGGGTACAGGGTAATATACAAATAACTTATATTGTACAGGAGGGAATCAATATGCCGTGGAACAAACAGGATTATCCCGTTTCCATGAAAAATCTGGAGCCTCGTGTAAGACATAAGGCTATCGAAATTGCCAATGCACTACTGGATGACGGTTATGAGGAAGGTCGCTCCATTGCGATCGCTACTGCAAAGGCAGAAGAATGGGATGAAAATCATCCCAAGTCAGAGGGCTCCAAGCATGACACGAAACAGTCTTCATCAGGCAGCAAATCGGAGCATGGAAAATCTTCATCTTCACGTCGTCATTCCGAGCCTGTCTCTTCTTCCAAAAGCCATGATAACATTCATGTCGTCCCTACCGACTCGGGCTGGGCCATCAAGGAAGAAGGCCAATCCAAATCTCTGGCTACGTTCCGAACCAAAGCCGAAGCTGTGGATGCTGCCAAAGAAAAGAGTGAAAAACAGAACATTCGGGCGATTATCCATAATGAAGATGGTCAAATTGCTTCTTCCATCAATCCTTAGTGGAGTCTGTTCTATAATAAGATATATGTGAATGTACTACGCCTACTTGTTTACTGAAGCAAAAACAAAGCCCTTTCGCCGCTAATGGAATGATTCCATCAAGCACGCAAAAGGGCTTTGTGTTTGGTATGAGGCAAGCCGACCTCACCCGAATAAGACTCATTCCGAATAAGGCCGGGGTTAGTTTAATGCGAAACCCCTCTAGCCACCGGAGCTCGTTGTGAAGCACCGCTGACCACTTTGGCTGCAGTTGACACGGGCAGCTTCACAGCAGAAGTCGTAACTGTCCGACGAGCCGGGAAACTGACCATATACGTTATCACTTTGCTGGCAATCCATACCGCCAGAATAGTATATAAAGTTTCTTTTACCGGTAGAAAGAAAAGCGACAATCCAAGTACAAACGCATCGCTGACAAAGAAAACCGTTCCCAGCTTCCAGCCCTTCCAACGGCTAATGAGCACCGCCAGAATGTCATCTCCGCCTGTCGCTCCTCCGAATCGAAGCACCATGCCAGCTCCCACGCCGGTGATAACACCGGACAGGACTGCCGGAATCCAGAGATTACCGTGAAACGGAATGACAAGGGTGGAGTACCGCTCAAACCCGTCATAGAACAATGAGAATGCAGCCACACCCAGCAACGCCTGAATCATGAACTTCCAGCCCTTGATGAACCAGGCCAGAATCATGACTGGAATATCCAGCAGCAGCATACCGATGGCAGGCGATAAACCTGTCGCGTATTTTCCAAGCAGGGCCAGACCGACAAATCCGCCCTCCGATAAATGATTCTGAAAATTAATGTGATAGTAGGCAAATGCCAAAATAAATGTTCCGAGCAGCATAATGGCGAATTTACCCGCCTCTGTCTTAACTTGTTGTAAGGTTAACGATGTTCTCTTCATTCAGGTTCCCTCGCAGTTTGTAAAGGTTGGTTTGCACCGACCGTACCCTGCAAAAGGCAAGCCTGGAAGAAATCATCGTATTTGTCCTTCGAATATTATTCATTCCAATCCCCTCTTTCGCAGAGTCAGCCGTTTTTTTTCTTTACGGTGGTGTACTCTACAAGGGGCGCTAAGTGTAAGAGAGATCGTAACGTTTCCAGATCGTCCTTGGGGAGATTATCCTTCGGGAACTCATGGTATCCTGATCCTTTCTGTCTTTTGGTGGTTAGCTGTGCTTGGTTAAACGAATTGAAATATTACACTATGCACAAAGTCGAACGTCTGATATCACACTTAACCCAATTCGATTGCAGTACCCTCTTTCGATCGCTGTTATCCACGAATTTTTCTGATCCCATATTTCAAATGGGAAATTTCGTTGAATAGCTTATGCTAGCTTTCTTTCAGAAAGCTTTCAGGCGAACACTTCGCTTCTACAGACGGGTTCTGCACTCTTCGTTCCTGTGTGAATGTAAATTCAACATGATTCAAAACGTGTAATCGTTCATTCTGCTTAAACACCAAAGCTAACTTGCTTATACTACTATTATATAACACCGACGGGATTGGGTCGAAACAGCAGACCCTTCAAATATGCGCAAAAAGCACACATTGTCCTGCATAAGCCGCCAAACAGGCACACCAGGACAAGCTTCTCTACCTAATGGTGCAACCTGCTCCTTCATTCTATGATTAAGGCTTCCAAATATAACTGTCCAGTCACCCAACTGTGACAATTTGGGTCCATTTTTTATTTTTCCGCGAATTTTAAAGGAAACATCTCCCTCTTGCACATACACTATAGCAAACGTAATCGGTTTTCGGGTCCAGCTAAACGTTTCCAGACTTACTCTGCTTTTTATGGTATAATATAACAATTGATTCCCACTACGGTTTAAGCGAGGCGGATTGATGAAAACGTTAAAGCCAAGAGTCTTTATTGGCTGCTCGCTGGAAGCGAAGCCGATTGCAGCCGCAGTACACGAAAACTTGCGTTTCTCGGCCGAAGTTACCCCTTGGTACTCCGGAGTTTTTAATCCAAGCAGTTATACTATGGACGATCTGGAATCAGAAGTGCGTACGACTGACTTTGCCATTTTTATTTTTCATCCGGATGATATATCGAAAATTCGCGGGAAGTACTATGCCTCTGTCCGTGATAATACAATGCTGGAAATGGGTTTGTTTATGGGTCGGTTAGGAAGAAAACGTATTTTTTTCATTCTACCTGAGGATATTACGGACATTAAAGACGCATCCAAGATCGAAGGTTTGCGTATGCCCACAGACCTGTTAGGCTTAAATCCACTGGTTTATGAAATTCGTTCAGACGGGAAATGGGCGCCAGCCGTCTCGGTGGCTTGTTCCAAAATCGCAGACAGCATCGAAGAACAGGGGCGCTGGAGCGATCCCGAAGTAGAGCAGATCATTGAGAAGCATAAACGAACTGAAGGAGAAGCGCGGTTGCAACTGCTCAAGTTGCTGCGGTTCTTTAGGGAATTGCTGCGCACCCGCAAAGCAGATGCCAAGATGCTCGAGCGAATGAGTGATGCCCTTCGTACTGCCTTTGTCTCTCACCCCCCATTTGCCGTGCGCGGGACTGCCATATACCGTACAGATGACAGTGGTCATATTGAACAATTATGTGGTAATGTTGGGGAACCGGGGAGAAAATATAACTTGTCCGCCAACGACGATAAGCAGCCTGATGATCCGAAGCGAATTTTGGTTATTGATTCTTATCGGGAGAACAAAATCAAGATCAATCTCTACGACGACTACCTTGAGAAAGAATATCTGCTATGCTATCCTGTAGCCAAGAGGTATGTAATTACAGTCCACATTATTGGGCATATTGATGCGGATGAGGCGATATTTCAGCAGATGGATTTGGAGAATCGTCATCTGTTCAACGCCATCAACGATTTGTTAGGAGGCGAACCGGAATGAAACCGGAAACGAAAAAAATAAGCAAGCGCTGGGGCAGCGAGAAAAAGGTACGCCTCAGTTCTGCGCCCGAATCATCACGACCGGTTCCGGAACCCAAGGAAGAAGATCGTTTCCACAAACCGGCCGTACCCTTGACCACGATTGGCCCTTCCCTGAAGGGTAAGGAAAGACCTTACAAAGTGATTCTGGAAAAAGAGGCTCTATACGAGAAGCCTCAGTATCTGGCTTAACCGCTTTAGACTCATATACAACTCTGCCGTCTGGTTCGGCAGATGATCTGCCCCCGCCGCCCAAGGCAGGGGCTTTTTTGTTGCAATGCTTTGGCAATCCCTTCATAACACTCGTTAGTACCCACGGACTAAGAGCTCTTCATCCATTCCTCTTTTACATCAAGTTGTTTTCTTTATGCCCTTAGGTTTCCTGCAAAACCCAAAAATTATACCTTATTTTGGAGAAGGCTTGTCCTGAATGATAATTTTGAAAAAGAAGGAGAAGCAGAGGATGGATGACCGTTATGAACCCCTACC
The DNA here is from genome assembly GCF_030433635.1 of Paenibacillus vandeheii. NCBI lineage: Bacteria > Bacillati > Bacillota > Bacilli > Caryophanales > Paenibacillaceae > Paenibacillus > Paenibacillus vandeheii. Next base: position 16,171 of record NZ_JAROCD010000005.1, on the reverse strand, counting down.
CTTCGTATTTTAATTATAAAACAAGAACATATGTTCTGTAAATAGAAAATTATGTTTCATGCTCAAGTTTATATGGGAAACGTTTTGAGCCTGTATGTACTCCAATACCATATGCAAAACAAACAGACAACGCATATCTCGCGCTGCCTGCTTCACTAATGATATCAAAATAAATAATTTGGAAACTATTCTGTTATGAATTTAGATCAGACCTGAATGCTGAAGTAACCTGCGTATGATTACCGCTGTTTCGGCACGGGTAATCGATTGTTTCGGGACAATCGTATCTTTTCCACGTCCAGACACAAGTCCAGTGTAGATGCTGGTTGATACTGCTTCCTCCGCCCAACTTGCTACCTGCTCGGCGTCTGCGTAATCAGACCATTCCTTAACGTCACCGGCAGGCACAGTCGTATCCATTCCAGTCAGTTTCGTAGCACGTTTAATGAGTACCATAGCTTCCTGACGTGTAATCTGTGTCTGTGGGCGGAATGTTCCATCTTCATACCCATCGATTAAACCGTAGCTGGAAGCCGTGTTCACAGCATCCGTGTACCATTCGTTTCCATACACATCTTTGAAGGAATTAACCTGTTCTAAAGGCTTTAATCCCAATCCTCGTACCAGGATAGCAGCAAATTCTGCACGTGTAACTCCACGGTTCGGTTCAAAGGTTGTGTCCGTGATGCCTTGGACCACCATACGTGAACCCATATCATTCACGTCGATCTCGGCCCAGTGTCTGGCAACATCGGTGAATGTATGCGGATGCCAGATGACGGCATATACACTATTGGTCAAGCTATTAATCTGTGCATGGTATATCCCATTGACCTGTGTAATTTTCGTTGGTATATGACGTACAGTACCATCTTCATCTATTACAACACCTGTGGTGATCTGATTTGGATCAACGTTACCTGGTAATGCAATCGTACGTGATACATAGCTATTGAACTTATCCACGCTCACGGATTTGTTATCAAAGGCGGCTGTTACTTTGAAATCAACCGGTGACCCCAGAAGAGCATATCCATTTTGCTCAGCTGCTGACTGTGCTGTTTGTATGGCAACTTCTGATGGCTGTGAAATTTCGATGCGCAATTTGATGTTCTCCAAAGAATTGTCAGAATTCACACCAAGTTGCTGAGCTAGTTGCTCAATATTCACCTGCTGTGCAGGTAACGTGTAGGAGGCAATATCCGTTTGAAGCACCAGTACTGCTTGTTTGTCAGCCATGAGTTTGACGGTCTGACCCGTCAGTTCACCAACAATCCGATCTCCTGGGCTACTGCCTGTCACGGGAATCGTGACGATGGCGTTGTTCCCCTCAGTTTGGAGTTTTTGTGCAATGAGACGTGCGTCCACTGAAAGAGTTACAACTTTTTGCCCGTTCACTTCGCTAGTGGTTAAGCTTCCTGCGTTCTCGGCTTTACCGTTCACGAGCACCTGAGCACCAGTGGTTGGCGGAGTTACGACAGGGTTAGTCCCTGGTGTACTTGTATTGCTTCCACCAGAACTGGAACCACCAGAGCTGCCTGATCCCCCACCAGAGTTTCCATTTCCACCCGATCCTCCTGAATTATCACTATTGCGCTTAATGTTCAGCGTATATGTTTTCTTGCTTACTCCATCCAGTGCAGTCACTTCAATAGTGATTGTATTGACTCCACTGACTAATGGCACAACTGTACTGTTGTCGCTAACACCATTAATTCTCACAGTAACACCTGTTTGATCTGGTTCAACGCTAATCTCAGTCGTGCTGACCGAATTGCTAACCGTTGCTTCATACAACTCTACCTCCGAGTTAAACACCGGAGACAATGTGACATTAGTTAGATTCATTGCACTTAGTTTGGCGTTAGTGATGTCAATACGATTAAAGTTAAGTGTGTAGCTGTTACTACTACCATCCTCTGCTTGAACATCGATAATTACAGGATTTGAACCGTATACCAGATCTGTAACGGTATATGTGTATATACCATCTGTCATCGTCTCACCTGTAGTGCCTGTTACGATTACGCCTTGTCCTTCATTTCCTTTGCTCAAGGAGAAGCTCACACTCGTCACATCGGATTCGATATCCACGAGGTAATCAAGCTCCTCCGCAGAGAAGTCCGGTGTCAACTGCCCTGAACTTACCGTCAGACTTGAGAGTGTTGCTGTAGATGACTTCCACTTCGCATAAAGCGTAATATTTTCCGTCAGATTTGTATTAAAATCAAAAACCTGAAGCAACTGGCTATCCCGATACCAGCCGGAGAACGTGTATCCCGCTTTTTCCGGAGCCTCAGGATTTACTGCCAAGCTATTGTAGTTCACCTTTTGATTTTCAATCTCGGTTCCGCCGTTCGATTCAAAACTAATATTTACATACAGTGGTTGCCACTGTGCATACAGCGTAACATCACTATCAATCATGATAAATGTATCTTCTGCACTGTAACTGATACCACTCCCATTTGCGGCAGTGTTCCACCCTGTAAACTGATAATCTTCTTTCTCCAGCTCTCCCGTGTTATCCAACACTGTCACTGTTGCATCTGTTTCATATTTCTGGTTATCTACCGGGACATTGCCTGTGGTCGCACCGTTGGCATTGTAAGTCACCGAATGCTCCGTTGAAAGGGTCATGACTGTCATTTTATTCTCTTGATTGCCGTCTACATAAGCAACATAAGGCATTCCGTTCGGACCAAAAGCAAGCGAGGATTCGTTTATTTGACCTGCAGAAAATGGCTTTCCTCCAACAATAGTCCACTGATTCCCATCAAGTTTCATCATTACACCCTGAGGCTCCATACTAAAATTAACTGAATTTCTAAAAGAAGTATAAGGCACCCCTTGCGGATCAAAAGCCAAAGACAGATTATACACACTTCCAGATGAGAATCCTGCGTTCCCAACCACTTCCCACTGGCTGCCATTGAACTTCATTACGGTTGCTTTGTAACTTGTTGATCCATCTTGAAAAGCAAGATAGGGCGAACCATCCGGGCCAAAAGCTAACGAAGGATCTGATGCTTGTCCGGTCGTGAAACCAGCTCGTTCAACTACCTGCCATTGGCTCCCATTTAATTTCATAACGGTTGCTTTATTGCTATTAGCTGCATCCTGATAAGCAACATAAGGCATACCGGCAGGATTGAATTTCAAGGAAGAGCTATATGCTGCACCTGCCGAAAATCCAGCTCCGCCAACCACTTCCCATTGGTTCCCACTTAAACGCATTACCGTCATTTTGTTACCCCGAGAGCCATCCCTGTAAGAGATATAGGGAACGTTGCTTGGATTAAAAGCCAACGACACATCCACAGCAGTTCCCGGCGTAAAACCAGCACTGCCCACAACTTCCCACTGACTTCCGTTGAATTTCATAACGGTGGCTTTGTTGCTATTGTCCATATCCTGGTAAGCTACATACGGTACATTCTGAGCGTCAAACGCGAGAGATGAAGTCCAGGCTTCACCTGGTGTAAAACCAAACGCTCCAACAGGTTCCCATTGCCCTAAATTGAACTTCATCACTGTCGCTTTATTGTTATTGCCTAAATCCCTAAAAACGGTATATGGTGTACCTTCTCGATCAAAAACTAACGAAATATTTTCTACCTGCCCTGCCGTGAATCCAGCGCCACCTACATCTGTCCAAACCCCACTCGCAGCATAGGCGCGATCCATGCCCAACGTTTGGAATCCGGGAACACCTCCGAAAACTAATAGACACACCAACAGCATCGCAATTGTCTTTTTAACCTCTAGCACCTTCCTATTCATCATTCTCATCCTCTCCTTTGCTTTATACCATCCGCTTGTTACTCCACAATCCGTACCTCTATCTACATGCACATCCTACAAAATCTACTAAAAAAGCTAGTTACTTTGCTGGTAGACGAATTAGTCACTTATACTCTTCCAGTATGTATCTCTGACTTCTGCTCTCCCCTTCCTGTGTAACTACATAATGTACAGATATTATAACGATTGATTCTGAACCGATTCTGAACATTAGGCTAAAGTGCTGAGTCCTCTGCTACATATTGGTGTTCCGAATATGACCTTGGACCCGTATTAGATAATGGGTTCAAGGCATCAGTCCTATGCTTAATAAAGGGATTGTAAAAATTTTCAGGTTGAAACCTGTATGAGCCAAGCTTATGCTGACTATAATACAGAACAGGAACATTTGTTCTTAATTGAATCGATTTTATATTCAAGGTTAAGGAAGTGAAAGTATGTCATCCTCCCCTTCCGCCCCATCCCCTGCGGATGAAGACCACCGTTTGATTAAAAGCATGGTTGTACGCACTTTGCTGCTGGATGTGCTTGAACGGGATATTCGCACGCTGGATACGTTGCAGCTCAAAATGCCAGAAGTCTACATCCTGTCCCTGACCCGTATTCAGAATCAAGTACTCAAGGAAATGCTGGTACTTCGCAAACAGATGAGAACCCGTGGTGTCAAAGTTCTGGAGGAAAACCGGCAAGTGGATGGAATCGAAACCCAGTATTTGTGCAGAGGATATTTGCAGCGATTCTATATGCTGTGGACGTTTGCACGGAATGAAGTCAAAAAGGAGCTCAGTCGACATCTGGATATGGATTTGACGCAGACTTGATGCAGCTCTGACCAGATTCTAACCTGACTTGATTCTGGACTTGATTCTGGCTGATTAATCTGCTTACCTTTTTCTCATATGCCCGATCCAATTCGGATCTCTACTCCTTAAACGAAACAAGTTGACCCGGGGATACTCTGTTCATTAAGATGGAATAGAGATATCCAACCATTCCAATAAGGCAGGGACTGAATTCAGTTCCTACAACAAAAACAAGCCTGCCAGCCATTCGCGGCGGGACAGACTTGTTCAGTAGGATTTGAGTTTAATCGGATTAGCTCTCAACGTCTCATCAATCAAGGAGTTGTACATCATGAATTCGAATTCGACTAATCAAACACCCGCCCATATAGGCATTGCCGCAGATGTGACCGAACTGATCGGCCAGACACCTGCCGTCAGACTAAACAGACTTACAGGCAGCGATTCCGCTGACGTATACGTTAAGCTGGAATATTTCAATCCCAGCGGCAGCGTCAAGGACCGTGCCGCCTATAACCTGATCGTTCAGGCTGAACGGGCTGGGCTGCTGCTTCCCGGCGCAACCATCATTGAACCGACCAGCGGCAATACCGGCATCGGTCTGGCGATGAACGCCGCAGCCAAAGGATATAAGGCCATTCTGATCATGCCGGACAATATGTCCAAGGAACGCATCAATATTCTGAAAGCCTACGGCGCAGATGTGGTACTCACCCCTGCGGCAGAGCGGATGCCTGGTGCGATTCGCAAGGCAAAAGAACTTCAGGCCGACATTCCGGGAAGTTTCATTCCCCAGCAATTCGAGAATCAGGCGAACCCGGATATTCACCGGATTACCACGGCTCCCGAAATTATGCAGCAGATGGAAGGCAAGCTGGACGCCTTCATTGCCACGGCGGGAACTGGCGGTACGATCACCGGAACGGGAGAGGAACTGCGCAAGCAGCTTCCGGACATTCGCATCTATGCGGTAGAGCCGAAAGGTTCTCCGGTGCTGTCCGGTGGCGAGCCCGGACCGCACAAGCTCGTCGGTACAAGTCCGGGGTTCATTCCGGACATTCTGAATACCGACGTGTGGGATGCCATTATCCAAGTGTCCGATGAGGACGCACTGGATACGATGCGGCAGCTTGCTGCCCGGGAAGGGCTGCTGCTCGGCCCTTCCTCTGGCGCTTCGGTGTGGGCCTCCCTGCGCATCGCGCGGGAACTGGGGCCAGGTCACCGGGTGCTCTGCATTGCGCCGGATACCGGGGAACGGTATTTGAGCATGGGTATTTTTTAACAAAGATAGACTCTTACACAAGTCAAAGGCTCCCCTCCAAAATGAGCGCTTGTTCACAGCCGGACGTTGAATCCGCAGCGTACAAGTACTACCTCTGGAAAGGAGCCAGTTAAAAAATCTAAATCGGAATGTGAACTAGTGTGCCAGGGTTGTCCATTCTACACCTTCGGGAAGCAGGGCCGCAATGCGGTCTTTGGCTTCCTTTTTGGTATACAGCGATTCATCGAGAATGGCCGCAGAACCCGAGTCACTGCTCGTCCGAATCAAACGTCCCAGACCTTGCTTCACACGCAGCAGCATATACGGAAGGTCGATCTCCTCGTAAGGCGCTGCCGATGCACTGCGTTTCGCATTAAAGACGGGGTCCGGTGGCGGATATGGAAGTGACCAGATCACGACGTTGGATAATGACGGTCCTGGAACATCCAGCCCTTCCCACAGATTGACGGAACACAGCACACTCTCCTCATCCTGCTGGAAGGCGGCAATCAGGTCACTGATCTCACGATCTCCCTCATACATAAAGCGCAATCCTTGTGCTTCCGGAACATGAGCAATATCCTGCTTGAACGCACGCAATTCCTCCATGGTACGGAAAAGGATCAGCGCACGGCCTCCACTCTCCTGCAGCAGCGTTACGGCATCACGCATCCGATTTTCGTTCTCGGAGTGGCCTGGTAGAGCCTCATTCGTAATCTTCATCTGCATTTTGTCCGCGTAGTCATATGGAGAAGCAACGGAGAACGATACAAAATCTTCAATTCCCAGGCTGTCTGCCACATAACGGAAGGAACTGTCCACGGATAATGTTGCGGATGAGAAGACAATCGGAATGCCGGTATTGAACACACGCTCGTTCAGAATTTCCTTCACAGTACGCGGCATGATCGATAAGGTCGTTTCGTCTTCGCTCTCCTCGGCCCAGCAGATGAACCCATCTTCCTTACGGAACAGGGCAAGTGCAGACTGAATCATGTCCAGATGTTCTTCCACTACACGCATCTGGTAGCCATCCAGCGAGAACAAGCCACTCTCAAATACCAATTCTTCTCCGATCGCATCCAATACGTTGGTCAGCCGTTCAATCTCACGCAGCAGCGGCGGTTCTACCCGCACTTCCTTCCGTTCCGATCCGGGAATTGCCACCGTATACGTATCCAGCAGTGCAAACAGTCGTTCACTGCTCTCAATCGCTTCATCCACACGCTCCGCGAGGGATTCACGAATCTCGCCTTCAAGCAGACGAGTCACCAGTTCCTCGAAGATGCGGTGTTTCAGTTTGTAGCTCAGTGCGTTCAGGGCAGCTTCTTCCAGCAAATGTCCTTCATCAAACACAACCGAGCTGTGATCAGGAAGCAATGGTAATTGTCCCTCACGTTTGCGCGCTTCATAGGTCCACACATGCTCCATGTAGTAATCATGGGAACAGATGATGATGTCCTTGGAACGGCGGTAGTGGTCACGCGACAGTGTCAGGCCGCAGCGTTGACGTTTTGGACAAACGAAGCAATCTTGGAACGGGTCCCAGTTAATTTTGTTCCACTGGCGATCGTTCAGATGCGGATACTGTTTGCGGTCACCATACGGATGGAAAGCTTGAAGCGTACCCGGCGTATTCACAAAATCCGGAAGGCTCTCATGCACTTCTTCAATAACAGGCTCATCTTCATCCGAGAATCGCACTGCACTTAATTTGTTCAGACAGACGTATTGGTCCGGGGACTTGCCCAGACGTGCGTCCACTTCCAAGTCCAGATGTGCAGCCAGCTTCGCAATATCTCCGCCAGGCTTCACGAGCTGTTCAATCAAGGACTCATCGGCACAGGCGATCACCGCCGGTTTGCCCGTATAACGTGCATAACAGACCGCGTAGAGCAGATAGACTAACGTCTTGCCTGTTCCTACTCCGGCCTCAGCCATAATGGTCTTTTTATCTCCATAGGCCCGTTCGAGCTGGTACGCCATAAAAATCTGTTCATCCCGTACCTCGAAGCCGAACTCTGGCAAAATATCGTAAAAAACATCGGCTACCCATTCCCCTAGACGGGATACAAAGGGCTCTGCCGGATCATATGCAAAAGGATAACGTTGTGTAGACAATCCTAGGTCAGCCTCCATTCTTAGACAAGCGGTCCGATTTCATTTTTCCGTTCAAAAAAGGCCACTGGGCAAAAGTTAATTATCCCACGCCATGAGGTGGGTGACAAGCTTTTTTTAATGGGATTAATGTATAGAACTTGCCCACAGGGAAAATATATACAGGAATCCAACTTAAGGAAAGGTGGCATTCCATTCCATGGATAACCATTCTTCACAACCTGAGCATTCCTCAGACAAATCAGCTGAGACATTAACGGACCGTCAGGGTCACCCCATTACGGACAATCAGAATGTTCGAACCGTCGGCAGCCGGGGACCGACTACGCTGGAGAACTATCACTTTCTCGAAAAGATCACCCATTTTGACCGCGAACGTATTCCGGAACGGGTTGTGCATGCCCGCGGCGCTGGTGCTCATGGCGTATTTCAGGCTTATGGGACGGCCGGGGATGAACCGGTATCGAAGTATACACGTGCACGTCTGTTTCAGGAAAAAGGTAAAGAAACACCCGTCTTCGTTCGGTTCTCCACGGTTATTCACGGCGGACATTCCCCGGAGACGCTTCGGGACCCGCGCGGATTTGCTGTGAAATTTTACACCGAGGACGGCAACTGGGATCTGGTGGGCAACAATCTGAAAATCTTTTTCATTCGTGACCCGCTCAAGTTCCCGGACATGGTACATGCATTCAAGCCGGACCCGTTGACCAATGCACAAGATATGGAACGATTTTTCGATTTTGTCTCCCTCAGCCCTGAAGCGACCCATATGATTACGTTTCTCTTCTCCCCGTGGGGAATTCCGGCCAACTATCGGCAAATGCAGGGATCGGGCGTCAATACATACAAGTGGGTGAATCAGGAAGGCACAGGCGTGCTCATTAAATATCACTGGGAACCGCTCAATCAAGGGATACGGAACCTTCTTCAGAAGGGCGCCAGCGATATTCAGGGACAGAACTTCAACCATGCGACATTGGATCTGTATCACGCCATTGAACAAGGTGATTATCCTGAATGGGAGTTGTGCGTTCAGGTGATGGAGGACGGCGAGCATCCCGAACTGGATTTTGATCCGCTGGACCCGACCAAGCTGTGGCCGCCGGAGCAGTTTCCTTTTCTGCCGGTTGGTAAAATGACGCTGAATCGTAATCCTGAAGATTATTTCAATGAGGTGGAGCAAGCTGCGTTCGGTACGGGCGTTCTGGTGGATGGGCTCGATTTCTCGGATGACAAACTGCTGCAAGGACGTACCTTCTCCTACTCCGATACCCAGCGTCACCGGGTGGGTGCCAACTATCTTCAACTGCCTGTGAATGCGCCGAAAAACCGGGTGGCAACCAATCAGAGCGGCGGGCAGATGCAGTATCAGGTGGATCGGGCACCGGGTCAGAACCCGCATGTCAACTACGAACCCTCCTCGCTCGGTGGACTAAAGGAAGCAGCTCCACGCGGCAAGGAACATGAACCTCCCATTGAGGGTCGTCTTGTTCGTGAGAAGATTGAGCGTACCAATGACTTCGGACAAGCCGGAGATACGTACCGGGCGTTCGAGGATTGGGAGCGAGACGAGCTGATCAGCAATTTGGTAGATGCTCTAGCGACATGCAAACCGGATATCCGGGAGCGGATGATCTCCTACTTCACACAAGCGGATGCCGACTATGGACGTCGGGTAGCCGAAGGATTATCCGCCGTTTCAACCGATGACAGTGCCACGGTTCAACCCAAACATGAGCCTACTATTGAACAGGCTGCCAAAGACAGCCATGAAGCAGATCCGTATTAAGGACTGGCTGATTTAGCTAATGCTTATTTAAAGACAACCGACATGTTCTATAGCAACGTATAGGTTCGTTTCATAGCCCCTGGTAGCAAAAAACTGCTTAATGCAGCCTGCTATCGGGGGTATTTGGTGTTCCAACCCAGGCAACCTGTAAGTTGATCCACGCACGGCCCTTCCATTTTAAATATTGTGAAGTTGATTTTGGCTAATTGGAGGTATGGATTATGCTTTTTGCTGGGAAAAGGGGCTCTTCCTACGTTCATTTCAGTTGATCCCCTGTTAAATGAGGAACATGAACTGAGCGCAGGATTATACGCTACTCACATGTATTTCCATTTCCGACCAGTTATACGAGGCTTGTCAGCGGGTAGATCCCATCTGATCAAATGATTATTGATGATAACGTTTACAGCATTTACCATGAACCTGTGACCTAGAGATTGCTTCTAGCCGACTACGGTGACTAACTGTCTGGTACACAACTGTCACGCGCTCTTCATTCTATTCCCAATTAACCAAGGAGGTTTGCGTAATGAAATTATTCCCATCTACATCTACTCATGTCCATGCACGAACTGAACGTTCACTGAAATCAAAAATGACTCACATCTGTCTGAGTGCCGCTTTCCCTCTATTATTATTGGGTGGTGGATCGGCCGGTGCTGCGGAACTGATCGAGAGCGGGCTGCAAAATCCTTCTGATTCTATTGCTGCCTCCAACACCACACTCGCTGCGGGTGATCTATACGTCGCTCCTGGCGGCTCGGCCAGCAATCCGGGAACCCTCGCAAGTCCTACGTCACTGGCTAACGCGCTGACGCAAATCGCACCGGGCAAAACGATATATCTGCGCGGTGGCACCTACAGCTTCTCGGAAACGGTTACGATTGAGCGAGGCAACAGCGGTACATCGGGACAACGCAAAAATCTGGTGGCGTACGGATCGGAAAAGCCTGTCTTTGATTTCTCCGCCCAAGCGTTCGCCTCCACCAATCGCGGGCTGCAAATGTTCGGAGACTACTGGCTCGTCAAAGGGCTTGAAGTGAAGGGTGCGGGCGACAACGGTATCTTTGTCGGGGGCAGCTACAACCGTCTGGAACAGATTGAAGCTCACCATAACCGGGATACTGGCATCCAGCTCGGCCGTTATGCTTCGACTGCGGCAAACAGCGAATGGCCTGCCTATAATGAAATTATTCGCTCCTATTCCCATGATAACTATGATCCGGATGATGGAGAGGATGCAGACGGTTTTGCTGCGAAATTGACGGTAGGCCCGGGCAACCTGTTCGACGGTTGTATCGCTGCCTATAATGTGGACGATGGCTGGGATCTGTACAGCAAAACAGACACAGGCGCCATCGGCGTCGTCACGATCCGTAACAGCATCGCCCATCACAACGGACAGACTTCGGATGGCACATCCACCTCCAACAGTGACGGTAACGGCTTCAAGCTGGGCGGTGAGAAAATCGCGGTGAATCACATCGTGGAGAACAGTATTGCTTTTCAAAATAAAAAACACGGCTTCACCTATAACAGCAATCCCGGTTCCATTCAGATGAAAAACAATACGTCCTGGCAAAATGGTCAAAGTAACTTTGCCTTTGATGTAGGCACACATATTTTCACGAACAACCTGTCCTTCGAAGGCGGCGCCAGCGACAAAACCAGCGGAACCGACGTCAGCAGCACCAACGTCTGGTGGAAAAACAAAAAAAGCGTCAACGACAAAGGCCTACTCGCCAGCGCAGCCGACTTTGTCTCCCTCGTGCCTTCGGTAACGCGTAGCGCGGATGGGGCACCTGTGCTAGGCAATTTCCTGAAGCTTGCCACAGGCAGTGATCTGATTGGGTCGGGTACGCCATCGGGTACGAATATTGGGGCGCGGTAGTTGGTAGCGTAGTTTGGAGTTAGAGTAAAACATGTGTGTTGAGTGCACATGGAGTAAACGATAAGCATTAAACATGAAATCCCCTTCCCATGCCAACCAGATTTCTGGTATTGAGAAGGGGATTTTTGAGTTGCTGTGCATACCCTGCTGACTTATGGATTGATAGATACTCACGATTTGCATAAAACCTCAATGATGAGTCTGCCGCCTGTGCGAAAACCTTGCTCAAACGCCGCTTCCACGTACATGGATGTAGATTGTCCGATCAGGTCTACTAATTGCTCCAAAGCATCATATTCACTCTCGGTGAGCTGTGTCTTGTAATTATGCATCAGGTTTGATATCTGGCGATTGATTTCCTGATACTCGGCCTGCTCAGGATGAATGGACTCGTCCAACCGCAGGTTTCCGTGAAATAAATCTTCGATTAGGTTTGGCACATTATCTTTCATGGTAAGGTCACCTCAGAGAGAGTGTAACTCAAGTCATGAGGTAAGGTAGGGATTTAGCGCGAAATCCGCTAAATCAGTCTTGAATTCATTCAGAAGAGATAACTAAGCTCTTATTAGAAATTACTCTCTCCCTTTCGAACTAATTCTTTAATTCGGTGATCTATGCAGGATTCTTCCACCAGTTTCTGCTCCAGATTCGCTCAATGATCCACCCTCTTGATTCCAGATATCTTTGTCTGTAGACATCACGTTCTCTAGCACTTGGCGAACTGTGATACATAGCTCCATCACATTCTATACCTAGAATATACCTGGAAGAATCGTTCGGATGGACAACTGCCATATCAATTCGATATCCTGACATACCTACCTGAGTAGTCAGTTCATATCCCAAGTTACGGAGTTGCTGATACACTTGTTCTTCAAATGGAGAATCGAATTGCACGGATTGTTGAACTGTCTGCGTGCTTATTGTTTCATTGATCTCTTGGATCACCGATTTGATATCTTCATTTTTATTTCCAGAGACGGCTTTAGCATATTTTAGGTAACTTTTGAATAGCCTAGGACCTGGTTCGGAGGCATTGGCTATATTCAAATCCTCTGGCTCAATGCTGGAAACCACTGTTATACTTTCCTTAGCACGTGTAATCGCCACATTAAGTCGATTTTCACCATTCTTTTGATTGAGTGTTCCAAAACGGTTATACACTTTTCCTTCTTCATTTTTAGCGTATGCGATAGAGAAAATAATGATATCTCGCTCGTCACCTTGAACATTCTCAATATTTTTGACAAAGAGCCTTTCATCTAAGTCACGAGCCATTTGTTCTGTGTAAAGTACCCTAAACTCTTCGTCTTCTAATACTGTTTTATCAATCACGTCAAGAATTTTAGACTGTTGTTTCGCGTTGAAAGTAATAATACCAACCGTTTTTTGATCTTGTTCGATTAATATCTTTTTCAACTGCATAACAACTTCCAAGGCTTCGATTTCGTTCGATTGGTTCAACCATCTACCGTTTACCTTCTTCCAGACAATTGTAGGTGGGTTCTTAAACGGAGTAACATTTGGCGCAATTTGGACATACCCATTATAAAAAGCATGGTTAGAGAAGTTAATTAGCTCTTCATATTTTGACCGATAATGCCACTGTAAAATCTTTTCTGGAAAGCGTCTTTTCGCTAGATTTAGTAAACTTACAGACTCGTCGACATCATACTTTGCTTCATCATCGTCTTCGTCATCTGCATAGCCGGATCTAAACAAGTTAGATGGTTGAAGTTGCTTTTCATCCCCAGCTACAATGATTTCCTTACCACGGTATACAGAAGGCATACTACTTTCAACGGTTAATTGCGAAGCTTCGTCAAAGATAACGATATCAAACATTCCCTCTTGAAGAGGAAAAATAGAAGACACCACATCTGGCGAAGCCAGTCAAACGGGTAAAATATCTGCTAATACGTTATCGCTAAAGTTTAATCATAAGTAAGACACTGACAACAGCTTTGAAATTTGAGACTATAACTCGTCAAGTTACATAAAATTAGACCCAGCATAAAGCTGGGCCATACAGTCGTAATTGTACGTGCACACAAGTAATATTTTACGTAAAAAAACTCAAATATCTTCAGTTCAATTATTACCCTAAATGATATCCGTTTTACAACTTGAATAACCCTAAAAATTTCTTTGGTGATTCATTTTTAATAGCATAGGATGTTAGTTGACCAAGCATTTGCGTTAATCCGTTTTCAAATTCTAAAGATTCATCATCTGCGCCAGTAAACGCATGAGTAATTTCATGTAACAGAGTACCTGAAAAATCGACTACATTCCGTAATTGGCTCCGTTTGATGGTAATCCTTTGTTCTAAAGGTTCCCATAATCCAAGTGCTTCAAAACCAGAATAATCTACCCTCATCGTCTCCGAAATGCAGATTTCTTTTATGTTCTTTGTCTGGCTACTTGGTAGCCAATTTAAGATTAACTCTTTTACAGCAAAAACCTTTTGTTCATCTTTCGATAAAGAAGAGACCGTTATGTAAGTAAACTGAAAACTTGTATTAAATTCTTCTCGATAACCATCTAAATCTCGAATTGGTTTCCCTTCAATATCTTGGAGTTTTGTAAGTCTAAAGGCAATGGACTCTGGAACAACCACAACTCGGTAACCATCACCTTGGGCATTAGTGACTAAAGAACCACCATTCCTCATTTGATCAGGCGTGAGGAAAATTACATTTTCGTTAGCATTTAAAATTTTACACGCATGGAGTTGGACATCTGTCCACTGGAGTTCGTCATGGATATAACCGGTTTCGTAATTTTTCAGATCCGCTGCCATTTCATTAGCAACGGCTGAATCGGTACAAGCAAGCAGTATTGATTTTACCCTGTCTGTATAAGCGCTACGCCCGACGTTCGTCCGCTCTCGATTGAGAGCTTTACGTAAAGCTGCATTTAAAGAGGTAATATTATAGCTAAATAAGAAATTTTCTTCTTCGGCTACACACAGTCCGTTCACATAAATTCGTGATTTATTCTGTTTTTTTGGTTTTAAGACAGATCCGTATGTAGTCTTTTCTAATATTTCATCCCCTGAGAAATGTAGAAAAAAATCTTGAGCTTGTTCCATGTCCTCATCTATAACTCCATATAGAATTACATCCGTCCCTACAAGATTAAGATCAGATGGTGGCTGGATCACCGCATGTAGGGTAACGATATCCTCAAATCCATGCTTATGGCTTTTGTCCATGGTGATATCCGCATGACGAGAACGAATTAAGATACGGATATTTTGACGGTCAAACGTGGCCATTGCATCCTTCAGTCCTACACCAAATTTCCCAATCACCATCTCCGGGTTATCTAACTTTTCCTTATTTTCATTTTGTGTAAAGTGCTCATATCGTAAACCACGACCATAATCACGAATGTGCCATGCTCCTTGTTCATCTTTATAAATCTCTGGCACTGATGTTTTAGATAATAGATGCTCATCAAAAGCATTAGCAATTAGTTCTCGTAACGCATAGGCAGGGGTCCAATGTTCAAGCACTTTTTCAATATTTAAGTCAAATTGACGCGAAACTTCCATGATCATTCTCCTCCTTATATATATTTCATATTGTCGTTATGTACAGTTATGAATGAGATTAAATTACAGTTTATTCATCTTATTGAAATCACATCCACTCGGATGAAGAAAATCCAGAATATTTAATGCTATCTTTATATATTTTAATTCAAATAATCCTTTTTCGTAAAGATTTCCATTTCTGAGCCGCTACTGTTAAGTAATTTCAAATATTCATGCACACTCATGTTAAGAAATCTTTAGAATGAGATGATAAGACCATATGCCTTCACTATATTCTCTCAATACTTCACGTTTATATAGAAAAGCTCATTCCTACTCATTTTTCAGATGGGAACAAGCTGTTACAAGTTTAGAACATAAAATTATTTCATACTAATTCTCAACCTCACTGATCTCACTATATTTTTTTGTTTATCCACTCTAATGCTAATTCCGGCTTGTTCTTTCAAGATAACACCTCGCTGGCTTTTATACCTAAAGTTCTCTTTTCCCCATAATAATAGTATGTTTACATATTCTAACGTCTCAATTTCACATGTACTGCCCACTTCATCTTCTGATGCAAAGATATTTTCAAAAGTTGTAAAAGACTTATCAGATTTTATTAAGTTCACATTCCCTCCACTTTCATATAACGTTATTTTCCCTTTCAGTAATTCAATTAAGTTTCCAATTCCTTCCTGTATCGTGGCGAAATCTCCACATATATCTGATCCCAAAGAATTACTAATCAGATAACCATTCTTTAACAATGAATCTATGCCTAAGTTCCACGATAACTTCATTAAAATCTTCTTTATATTCAATGGTATACCTATATTTTATCATGTTCGTATCTCCAATCTTCTTAATGGTTTCGAGATGACAGATTGTCAAACCAAGTGCGACAGTTCCTCTGTGAAAGATTCGTGAGCGGTTCTCCAACCCAAGCATTTTCGTG